>JAFUVU010000051.1 GCA_017477465.1 Bacteroidales bacterium | reverse complement strand
TGGC
This sequence comes from Bacteroidales bacterium, assembly GCA_017477465.1. GTDB lineage: Bacteria > Bacteroidota > Bacteroidia > Bacteroidales > UBA932 > Cryptobacteroides. Next base: position 24,932 of record JAFUVU010000051.1, on the reverse strand, counting down.
GGGTAATTTTATAGAAAAATATAAATATGGCAGACGGAGTAATGATTTCCCAGCTGGGAAGAGCCACAGAGATTCTGGGAACGGACAAAATAGAGATCGAGCGTGACGGGGCATCCTTCTACGCCACCATCGATGAATTGATCACATACCTTGGCCTTGAGGAATTCACTCAGGCCATCATGGACATTCTTGGATAAGTGCTATGAGACCGGAGTTTGAACAAATCATCAATCGGCTGGGCAGGATCCGTGCCCGCATGGAAGAGTACATCATGGACAAGGGAGGCAAGACCACCGGAGCCGAAACGCTGATGGACTACACCAACGCCATCTGCAGCATCCCGGATCTGGGAAATGTCCGCAACGGCTACGAGACCTTCTCCGGCAATACGGTGCTGGAGGAGATTCCGGAGTGCTTGGCCGATGCCTCGCAGTACTTCACCTCGATGTACAAGTTCTGCAAAGACTGTACAGCGCTCAAGCGCGTGCCCCGGCTCTACACCGAGAACGTGACCACCTTTGTGTATGCCTTCTATGGCTGCACTGCATTGCAGGAGATAGATGGCCTCATAACAACGGCAGCGACCACACTTGGAGAGTGCTTCCACAACTGTTCCTCTCTGGTGGCCATCAACAGCGCCATCAATGTGAGCAGCCTAACCTCCCAGATGGACACCACCTTCACCGGGTGCGCCAATCTGGAAATCCTGACCTTCACCGGAACGCTCCGGGTGGACACATGGCTCTCCGGAGCCCCGAAACTCACAGTGGCCAGCCTCCAGAGTATCATCGATTCCCTTGCCGACCTCACCGGGACGGGAGTCTCCAAGAAGATCACCTTCGGAGCAAGAAACAAGGCCAAACTGAGTGCTGCTCAGCTGGCCTTGGTAACTGACAAAGGTTGGGTGTTAGGCTGATAAATTCGAATTTAACTTAGTCCTTGGATAACCACTCCGCAACCCAGTAAACCCATTCGTCGACATTATCCGTCAGAGAATCCGGATAATCCAAAGGGATGGTCACATCGGGGACGATGCCGGTGGCATCAATTCCAGTTTGAGGCAGTCCCATCGAGCAGGTCAGCGGTAACGAAAACTTGTATCCTGTTTTGGGAAGCGTAACCCTCCCTGCATTGGCATAATCGAGACATCCGAGACTATGGTCCTTGCCGAACACGCAGACACGGTCGCTTACCCTTTGCAAGATGAGAAGAAATTCCTCCGCAGCACTGGCCGTATTGTTATCAATGATAACAGCGACCTTGCGGGGAAGGGGCGATATGCCTTCATAGTGTACAATGTGTGGTTCGAAAAGAACGGGATACTCTTCCTCGGATTGTTCACTACGGTCCAGGTGCTTCTGCCAATACTTGTCTCCCCGCATCGTGTCACGGAAATAGCCAATATTGAGAGGCGTATTCCGGATGACAACGCCATTGTAGTACCCGTCATGGTCATAAAGAAGTTCAATGAACGCGTCTGATGTCCCGGCAGCGCCTCCTTTATTTCCACGGATATCAAGAATCAAGTTCTCGCAACGTGAACGCCTGAAAGACCTGAGGGCCTTCTTTATCCATTGTTTCCTTTTCAGGGACCAAACGCAACTGGTGTAGCGGATCAGAAAGTTTTTTTCATTGACCTTGCAATATGTGTCAATGGGAGCATATTCCATCAAGGAAGAATAGTCGACAGGACCATTCATATACTTATCCTGAGCCCCGCACACATCGTGAAGATGGAAGTCCTTAAACCAGGCAAGATAGAATCCGAAAGCATCCTCAAATGTAGAACTCCCATTCAAGATAGCTGTCCTGACAGAATCTTTTGTCTGCTGATAGGACTCCAGCGTCTCCGCCGTCACCTTCTGTCCATATCCGGAGTACACTTTCTCCACCATCTGCACACCATAATCGAAATCTGACAAATAATCCTCCCGGCTCACTTGTGCGTAAGCGGATATTCCAGTAAAGATTAGGGCTATTTGCAGTAGTATCTTCATTCTATAAATCCCGATTTATCTAACTGCAAATTTAAGGAAATAAAGCGAAAACGGCAATCCAGAAGGACGGCCGTTTCGCGTTTCTTGGCGGGAGAAGCGCCCGAATTTAAAGTCCGACAGCGAGTCTGAAGGTAGGAATCTCAACAGCCTGTTTCCGGGCCTTTGTGGTGGTTCCTTTGCTCATCGCTGAAGGCTCCGGTGGAGTGGGGTGCTGGCCACCGATCTTGGATGCAAGCGTATCCATGTCCCCGGCAATCTTCTGGTCGGTGATGCGGGCATAGATCTGTGTGGTCTTTATGTTGGTGTGGCCGAGCATCTTTGAGACACTCTCAATGGGCACACCGTTTTCGAGGGTGACGGTGGTCGCAAAAGTGTGCCGGGCGCTGTGGCAGGTGATATCCTTGTCGATATCGCAGATGGCAATGATCTCCTTTATATAGTCGTTCATCTTCTGGTTGGAGAGCACCGGGAATACATGTCCGTTCTTGACTTGGCCCTTGTACTTCTCGATGAGCATCAGGGGAATGTCCAGAAGCGGCACATTCACATTCGTCTTGGTTTTCTGCCGGTGGGTGACGATCCACTTGCGGCCATCCTGTTTCTCAATAATCTCCTCCTCGGTGAGCTGCTTGAGGTCGATGTAGGCCAGCCCGGTGTAGCAGCAGAAGATGAACATGTCCCGGACGGCCTCAAGGCGCTTGGAAGTGAACTGCTTGTTGTAAACCTTCTCGATCTCCTCCTTGGTGAGGTAGCTGCGGTCAACTGGATCCAGATGCAATTTGATCTGTGCAAAGGGATTCTTGTGTATCCATCCGTTATCCCTTCCCATCTTGAATATGGATGCCATCTTCTGGAGGAGCTTCACTGCAGTGTTGTTGGCGTTGTTGTGAGTGGAGCGGAGCCAGAGATAGAACTTATCGAGGAAGCGCTTGTCGATTCCGTCCAGCGGCATATCGGTGACCTTGTACTCGGCCTTCATGAATTCCACCACCCGGTTCTGGACAACCTGGTATCGGAATAGGGTCTCCTTGCCGGAGCCTTGCGCCAGTACGAGCTCCTTGTAGTCCTTTATAAACATATTACTGAGTTCCATAAAGGAGTGTGGCACTTTCTCTTCGGTTCCCATCGCCCTCATCTTGATCCTGTCCGGGGTAACATCCATCCCGATGGCCAGAATGTCGTAGTAGGCATTCTGGGCCGAAGTCTGGATCTTGTCGAGTGCCGAGTTAATATCTTTCTCTTCTTGATTGCGGCCGGGGGTGCGCTGGGCCTTTGAATCCCACCTGTCGGGTTTTACGGATTTCTGGGTGGAGAATGTGACCATGTCGCCATTGACAGTGACGCGGGCCAGAATAGGGGCAGTACCATCTGCCTTCATCTTTGTCTTCTGTACAAAGAAAAGTAATTTGAATGTAGCTTTCATCTCTATCGGGTTTTTAATTCATCCTGTTCTTGGCGGGATGACAAGAGTTGCAAGCTGATGCAAAGGTAGGGGGTTGCCCGGTAAGTTCCAAAGGTTCGAATGGACGCTGTAACACAGCCGAGTAGACATAATGTAGACATCCGGGATACGGGGAGTAGACATGGAGGTGACGATTTGCATACTCTGCCCTGTCTATATTCTGTCTATTCCGGCCTTCTTTTTCGTAGTCATTCCGTAGACATACCCCTAATTCTGCACGCGGGTTGTGCTGTAATGGTGAATCGAACCCTCGATATGATGGTGAATCGAACCCCGGAACTTCCGGGGATATTATCGAGGTAACTTTGTCTCCTTTGGGTGGATACCCTGTATCCAAAAAGAAAAATCAGGCCGTAAAAGCCTGATTTTTAGCATTTTGGCGGAGGCGGAGGGATTCGAACCCCCGGAACGTTGCCGTTCAACAGTTTTCAAGACTGCCGCCATCGACCACTCGGCCACACCTCCTAATATGTCTCCTTTCCCAATTTTTCCGTTTCCTTGGAGACTGGCCGCTATTTTTAAAGCGGTGAGTGAGGGAACGCGGAGGGATCGAAGAGGGATTCGAACCCCCGGTACCTTGCGGTACAACAGTTTTCAAGACTGCCGCCATCGACCACTCGGCCATTCCTCCGGATTGGGATTGCAAAGATAGTTATTTTTCTGGAAAACTTGCAAGTTTTTCGTTAATAGAAGAGGAAGGAGATGCCGGCGGTTATGGTGAAGATGGAACCGGCGTTGTCGCTCGAGTTGAAATAACCCGGAGTGAGGACGTGGTGGTAGGCAGGGGTTATGTTCAGGCCAAGGCGCCAGATGGGGATGGACAGAACAAAGCCGACATCGGCAGTGGCGGCAAAGTAGCCTTCCATTGAAAAGGCCGGAGTGAGGCCTACGAAATATTCAGTGCGGCGGAAAAGGGCCAGTAAAAAATTCGTGAGAATACTGCCGCCGATGGATTCGGGGTTGCCGTACGCTCCGCGCCATACCGAATCGTAAACTGATTGTTCTGCGGCCCAGGCAATGCTGGTGCCCCAGGAGCGGATGCCCGGCCTGTATGCCAAAGCTATCGGCAGACCTAATTGCTGAACTCCGGAACCTGGTGTCATCTGCGCGCCGGCACGGAACGCCAGGGGACCATAAAAGTTCTGTGTATAGTGTACTTGAAGGACCGGGTAGCCGCTATTTCCGTCGATATCAATAAGATAACCGTAATCGGCTCTGATATCGCGTGTTGAGTATTCCTGTTTAAACTTGACCGGGGCCATCTGCGTTTGGCCCATAGCTGTTATTGAGAGCATCAAGGCCGATATGGCCGCAAATATGACTTTTCTTTTCATAGTAAAAGCAAAATTACTCTCTCTGACGCAAAAAAACAAACTACTATAATTGCTTTTTGTATATTTGCCAGTGACGCGGGAAATGAGTACCTTTGCGGTCCTATGAAGAAGGTTATTCTGTGCGCCCTGCTTTTGCTGGGCTTTGTCAATATCCATGCTCAGGAAGTGCGCGACACTCTGGATGCATCGCGGGTTCAGGCTGTGCGTGAAAAGATGCGGAACACCACCCAGACCGGCCTGATGCATATCGAGAGCAGGCAGCTTAACTCCGGCGTGGCACTGTTCGGCACTCCGGATGTGATAAAGAAGCTTCAGATGATGCCCGGTGTGGCTGCAGGCAATGAGCTGATGAGCGGCCTCTACGTACACGGCGGTGACGGAAACGACAACCTCTTCCTCCTGGATGGGGTTCCTCTGTACAACATCACCCATTTCGGCGGATTTTTCTCCAGTTTCAATACCGATGTAATTGATAATCTGGACTTTTACAAAAGCGGTTTCCCTGCCCGTTACGGCGGCCGAATGTCTTCGGTGGTGGACGTGGAGACGCGAGAAGGCGACATGGAGAAGTATCACGGCAGTTTTTCTCTGGGGCTTATTGACGGCCGCATTCAGTTGGAAGGGCCGATCGTGAAAGGAAAGACATCTTTCAACCTGGGCCTCAGGCGCTCATGGATGGATGTCGTAACCATTCCGGCAATCTGGTACGCTAACGCACGCAATGGCGAAGACGAGACTGTGGGCGGAGGATATGCAATGTGGGATATCAACGCCCGCCTTACTCATCGTTTCGCGCCTGGAAATACGCTCAACCTGTGTTTCTACACCGGCTCGGACGATTTGCGGGCGAGTCTGGAACAGACCGACCGTCAGCAGGACAGCGAAGGCAATATGCACGAAGGATCCTCGAAGATGAAAGTCGGCGTAAAGTGGGGGAGTCTCACAGCATCGGCCTCACATCAGTTTGAAATATCCAAGAAGCTGAAATTCAAGAATATACTCTATTATTCGCAGAGCGCTTCAGACACAGCGTACGAGTTTGGAATCTGGGATTTGGCCGATGCCGGAGAAACGCTCACCTCCATGACCGACAACGATGTGTCGGCAGTGCGCGAGGTTGGGCTAAACTCCAATTGGGACTGGTATGCAAATCCTTACAATCATGTGCGCTACGGATTGTCGGCCCAATATCACTGGTACAATTCGGGCCGATCATTTGCCTCTTCCTCCGTTCAGGCCGGGGAGACCGTCCGCGAGTCTTCGGACGACGAATCCGGCGCATACCGCTCCTTCGAGCCTGCCCTCTATATCGAGGACGAAATATTCCTGCGCTATAATTTCACCTTGAACACCGGCCTTCGCGTCGCACTCTTTGCAACGCTAGGGAAAGTTTGGCCGTCCATTGAGCCTAGGGTTGCATTTAAATGGCTAATTAACAATAGTATATCGGCCAAGATGTCATATACGCGCATGAGCCAGTTCGCGCATCTTGTGTCGGCGATGTATATGGATTTGCCGTCCAACAGCTGGATGCCTTCCACGGCTTCCGCCCGTCCGATGTTGAGCGACCAAGTGGCCGGCGGCATCTATACTACGCCTTTCAAGAATTTCAAGTTCAATCTTGAGGGCTGGTTCAAGACCATGGACCATATCCTTGTCTATAATGGCAGCAATACCTTCGTTCCGCCTATTACCGAATGGGAGAAGAATTTTACCGAGGGGAATGGCCAGTCCTGGGGCATGGAAGTTGAGGCTACTTACGATAACGGGCCGCTGACTCTGTCGGCCTATTATACGCTCTCATGGACAAGGCGCAACTTTGACGCCATATACGGCGGATGGTATCTTGACCGCAATGATAACCGTCACAAAATCAACCTTGTAGCATCTTGGCGCTTTGCCAGGCACTGGGAAGCGTTTGCCAACTGGAACTACCATAGCGGCAACCGTATCACCTTCCCTTCGCATTCAATAGAGGTAAACGGCGCGCGCCGCTATCTGTACGACTCTCCGTATAATACTCAGCTTCCTGATTATCACCGCCTTGACGCCGGAATGGATTATTTTACCACCTTCCGCAACGGGCATTCTTTAAAGCTGAACCTGAGTATCTACAATGCCTACAATCATTTGAATGCATCGCTGGCTTTCCTCAGAACCGAGGATGACGGCAGTTTCAGCGGTATGGCTTACGGCCTGGTCCCGATTATTCCTACCATCACGGCCACATATAAGTTTTAGATGAAAAAGTTTCTGCATATTGCCATTATGCTGCTTCTGGCAGCTTCCTGCGAGATTCCCTTCGACCTGGATCAGAACGGAGAACCCAAGATTTATGTGCAGGCCATTGTGAAAGGCGCTCACGTCCGTATTGTTCCCATTGTGGCAAATCCCGTCAACGGAGCATCGCTCCAGGCTTCTCCCATGGATATACAGGTGGAACTGAACGGAGAACCCCTTACGGTACATCCCGAGGATTCAATTTCGTATGCGGCCAGCTGCCGGCTTCTCCAAGAAGGGGACGAGGTTTCGGTCACAGTGCGTTCCGGTTCGCTTAAGCCTGCGAGCGGCGTCACACACTTCCCTCCGTCCCTCATCGTCAAGGACTTTTCCTGGGAGCGGGTGCAGGTGGACACGATCGATGCCGTGCAGGTAGCCGTCAAACTGGACCACGAGCCCGGGAATGAAGAGTTTTACGGAATCCGCATTCTCCGCCAGGATCATATGATACTTCCGGACAATAGCAATCTGAGTTATTACAGTTATATCACCCCGGGTTATATTCTTACGGCAGAAGAAATAGGCCGATTCGACCTGGAGGACTTCGTCCAGATAAATTATGACGATCATTTCCTTGGCGGACGTGATTATCAGCCGCTTACGCTGGTGACGCGGAAGCAGTTCGACGGGGACACCTACCGCTTTTACCTCAATTCGTTCGACGCTTCCATCCTGAGTGGAATCCGCGACGGCATGCCCGGTGGGAATACCGGCGCTGCCGGCGGAGGTATTATCAGTGGGGAAGTCAATCCGTCGGCAGGCGAACCGGGACAAGGCGTGCCGGCTGTAGTCCCCATCGGGAAACGTACCGTTTTCAATATTTACCTATTCAGGCTTTCCACTGAATTCTACTATTTTGCCAAGGCTTTGTATCAGAGCAATTTTGACTTCCTTGCCAATATGGGCCTTATTCCGGCCAACTTTACATGGAGCAACGTCGATGGCGGGATGGGGTTTGTGGGCGCCATTACCTCGTGCTATCTTGAGCCGATTGAAATCACGGAATATTTTCAAAAATAAATTTTGCGAATTCCGGAAAAGATACTACCTTTGCATTCCCGCATAGGGGCGTAGCTCAGCTGGTTTAGAGCGCTTCAGTCACATTGAAGAGGTCATCGGTTCGAATCCGATCGTCCCTACAAAAAAACAATGAGGAAGTTTCGGCTTCCTTTTTTTGTACCTATACCATTATCAACGAACTATAACAATACTCATGTTGGGGTATATTGCCCCTGACGTTATAGCTTATTTTTAGCTATTTACAAAAAGCGCCGGCCGGTTGGCGTTAATCTGACGGATTTTCGTTATATTTGAATCGGTTTAAATAGAACTGGCAATGATACTTACAACAACACCGTCCGTCGAAGGACGCACCATCGCAGAGTACAAGGGTGTCGTTTTCGGAGAGGTCGTCTCCGGCGTAAACTTTATCCGTGATTTCAAGGCCGGCATCCGCAATATCATCGGCGGACGCAGCGGTTCTTACGAAGAGGAGCTTATAAAAGCCCGTGCCCAGGCTATGGAGGAGATGTCTTCCCGCGCATCCCAATTAGGGGCCGATGCCGTAGTAGGCATCGATATCGACTACGAAGTCCTCGGTGAGGGTGGCGGAATGCTCATGGTCACGGCTTCGGGCACCGCAGTCAGACTTGCATAGAAGACGATTTAAAAGATACGATATGCTGTTTTATGCAATTCTTGGAATAGTAGTAGTCGTTGCGCTCTTTCTGATATTCAGGGACGACCATGACAAGTCATATAACCGCAACGAGAAGAAAACCCGGCGCCAATCAGACAATGCCCCCAAACGTGCAATCTACTCTCAAAAGGAGGTGGCTAAACCTGCCGGATCTTCACTTAAGGACAAACTGATGGGAGAAATCAGGGATGTCATTAAAATCTCTGTTACAGATGTTAAGGAACAGCCGGAACAGGAGGAGGAAAACGAGGAAGAGGCCGAGGGAACCGATCTGTCGTTTCTCGACAGGATAGATTATGACGAAGAATTGGATGAGAATACGGAAACCTTCGATGTTGCAGGTCTTAGTTATCACTGTACAGTCTATGACTGCGGAAAGATTGTCGGTATCGTTAAGCCGGAGCCTTCCAACGTGCATGATAATCGTGCGCAGGCAGTAATAAGGAATGACGGAAAACTGATTGGATACATTCCACGCACACAGCTTGATTGGTACGAGGAATTCAACGAGGAAAACGTTACGTGTCCGTTTGTAGGGGAGATTGAACTGGACCGCACCGACGCCACTCTAGTTGCCGAGATAAAGGTAATCATCCCTTCAAGCAAGGAGTTTGTCCGTGAAGAAATCGAATACGAATTGTTATAGGCCGCACTTGAAACTATGACAGAGGCTTCTACTATAGAAAAATACCGCAAAGAGCTGACAGCTTATCTGCTGGCATCATGTACCGATGCCGGTATTCCATGCCATGAGTATCAGAAGACCGGCCCACAGTACGCTCATTTTTGAACTGGAACTTGTAAAGATTGAGAGATGATGAGACAGGAACTCATAGAGTTGTCAGAGACTTATAGGAAGGCAGGGGACGCCATCCATGACGCCATCAAGGCAAGCATCCTCAAGGCGGACGGCTTTGTCAACTGCTCCAACAACAAATTTGACAAGAAGGATATGCTGGCCCTCGTCTATAACAGCAAGAAGGGCTATACGGAATCCTTCCCGATCCGTGCCATGCGCATCAATGCGGCAGGCAGCGTCGAAGTCTATATCGGAACATCAGGAACGATTTATACAGACAAGTATCTGAGGGGGCGTAACGGCGAAGAGCACTGGATGCCGCTGAAAGGCTCGAATATCCTTTTCTACCAGACTATCCTCTCCATTGCAGGAGCCATCGACGAGTATCTTCCTGCCTAAGGATAAAAGCCCGGAATCCGATTCTTTTTGACAGATCGTTACAGCGTTTTGAGCAGTTCCACGAATTTCTCCCTGATGTCTCCGAGGATACTGCGCCAGTCTTTGAGCGTTCCATCAAGGTTGTCGGAAACAGCCTTCAGGCAGTAGAACGGAAGGCCCCGCTCCCTGCAGAAGAGAGCCGCTGCGTAGGCTTCCATGTCAAAGAGGTCGTATTGTTTGGAGAGGGCCTTCACCTGCTCCGGGGGAAAGGTCTGTGTGCTCATGAAGTAATCGCCGGAGAATACCGTAGCACCCTCATCCGGAAGGTCTATCCGGTCATAGATGAGCTCGCTGCCTCCGTTGACAAAGCTCCCCACGTTCACAATCTCTCCTATCGGGTATTTGGCCGATCCGGCACTTCCTATGTTTAGGATAATGGGCTTCACGTCATGCTGCCTGGTCTCGTACCATTTCACGAGGGCACTGTACATTCGCATTTTCCCCATGCCGGTATAGACAACTGGAAAACGGACGTCGGACTCGGAGATTTCGTCACGGTCTGCAACGAAGAGGATTATGTCTCTTCCACGGAGGAAGTCAAGGGCGCTTTTGCCTGTCATTGTCTCTTGATATAGTTTTTTTTTAAGTTCCTCCATAGCTTCTTCAAAGCGGGAAGGATGCATTGACAAAGATAACTCTTTTTTGTTTAATGCTTCGGCTAGTTTCATAATTGTATTTCTGTGAGGGCTCCTGTTACGGAGTCGATGATGAATCCTCTGACTATAAGGTCCTTCGGGACCAGAGGATGATTTACTATGGTTGCGACTGTCTTACGGACGGATGCTTCCGTGTCATGAAATCCTTCCAGCCAAGTGGCGACATCTTTTGAGGACTCCCAATCGGCCAGAATTTCCTCGCTGATTCCTCTTTCAAGCATGTGTGGCTTGAACTCCTCATAGCTCATGTAGCAGGCTCCGCAGGTGGAGTGATGGACGACCATCACTTCCTTCACTCCCAGTTCATAGACGGCAACAAGGAGCGAGCGGATGGCGGAGTCTTTCTCCGAGAGGATCAGGCCGCCGGCATTCTTGATGATCTTGGCATCGCCGTTCCTCAGGCCGAGGGCTTTGGGAAGGAGTTCGGTAAGGCGGGTGTCCATGCATGTGAGGACCGCCAGTTTCTTCGCCGGGTACTTGTCTGTAATGAATGGTTCGTAGGCTTTGGACTCAACGAACCGCTTGTTATATTCAAGAATAGTATCAATCATGTTATTTCTCCCTTACGTGTTTTCCTGTCATGTGTTTGATGTTGAGCTCAAGGACCAACGCCCTCGGAGCATTCCGGGCCATGTCGGCATCAATATCGTATCCCTCAGGGAAATACTTGGCAGCGAGAAGACGGAGCAGCCGGTCATGCTCGGCGGGATTTGTAATCTCTTTGACGTAGCCGAAACATATCACGCTTGTGAAGCAGTTCCACCACTCGCCGGGATTTTTTGTGGCTTCTGACAGCACGCAGAAAGAAGCTTTTTCGCAGGCGCGGAGCGCATCAATCTTATGGCCTTCCACCGCGCAGTGGAAATAGAGCTTACCATTCTCAAATACGAAGTTAAGCGGCAGGCCATACGGATATCCGCCGTCACCGAGGACGGACAGGACACCGCGCTGTGCGGATTGCAGGAGTTCAACGCACTCCTGATCAGTTGCTGCCTGCTTGAATCGGCGCATGGGCCTGAATGTCATTGCCATTTTTTGTATATTTGTCAATTCAATATCTTACAAGACAAATTTAGTAAAAATCGAGTAAAAAACGGTATGTCAGATATGACGAAATTGCCATTTGCGTGGGCTCTGGCAGTTTTTTTGCACAATGTCGGCGAAACATAGTACTGTCATGGACCATCTTCCTCTTTCCGACATCCCAATGCTGGTGTCAAGCATAAACTTCCTTCTTCGGGACGAAGAGTTTGAAAACCTTGACCAGATATGCTATTGCTATGGCATTGAGCGTGAAGAGATGGACCGCATCCTTGCAAGTGGGGGATATGCCTACATCGAAAAGCTAAACTGCGTTAAATGAGTTCTTTAGACAGAAATATCATCGAACAGGCTTATGCCTTTTTCCATCAGAAGGCTAAGGTTTACAAGTATTCGACCTCGGAGCGCGAAAAGGACCACATCGAGGATGTCATCGCCGCGTATGTAAACTCCATGTCGCCGACTCTCTATGCCACTCTGTCAGATGGAAACGATGCATATCTGAAAGAACACTGTTCATTCGGCCGACAGCTTGAAGACGCCGTCAACAAAATGGAAAAATTGCTGGACTTAGTAAAACAGAACTGTGTTAATATCAAAGAAATGCACATTTCTGAATAAAAAAAAGCGGCCTCGAAAGAGACCGCCAAACCTACTTTGTTAAAAGATGTTAAAGGATTCGAAAAGTACCGATTTATCTCTTAGTTAGGTTTTCGAGCCGATTTCCCCCCCCCCATGCCGGAAGACATTGATTTCACAGGAATCGATTGGGTGGTTATAGGTATACCATCCGCTGAAACTCTACCCCGAAGACATGGCGGATGTCGGCTTTACGGAAGCCGATGGATTCGTAGAGGCTGATAAGGTGGGGCATGTCGTGGTCGGCAACTAGTGTTATCTTGCTATAGCCGAGGGCTTGTCCTTTGCGGATTCCGTCCTCGAGAAGAGCCCTGCCGATGCCGTGCCTCCTGAATTCCGGAAGTACGGCAAGGGTATCAAGATAGTACTCCCCGGGGTCGGCTTCCTGCTCCGAGGTCTCGTCCATCTTGAAGAATTCCGGCCACAGTTCCGTGAAAGTCCTGTGACGCAGGTCTTTATACAGCTCGCCGGGATAAGAAAGAAGGGAGCCTGCTACCGTGCCGTCCACTTCGGCCACGCGGGTGCGGGCATAGCTGTACAGCAGGTCATCTCTCTTTTCGCATTCAATAAGGCGGTCGTAGATATCTCGCTCCGCGGGCGTTTCCGTCTCGAAGTCATAGAAATGCATCCCCGCCATTATGCATTTGGCGAGGAAGGGCGCGTCAGAAGGAGTGGCGTCCCGAAAGTTTAGCACTACGAAAGGAGTTCCTTTACGACGGTCGATATGGTCCTTCCGTCTGATTGTCCGGCGAGGGCCTTGTTCGCTGCGCCCATGACCTTCCCCATATCCTTGATGGAGGTGGCGCCCACCTGGGCGATGATTTCAGCAACCTTGGCTTTCACTTCCTCTACGGAAAGCTGCTTTGGAAGATATTTCTCCATGGCGGCAGCCTCGGCAAGTTCATTGTCGGCCAGTTCCTGACGCCCTGCGGCGGTGTATTGTTCGGCCGATTCCCTGCGCTGCTTGATGAGCTTCTGGATCATCTTAAGTACATCGGCATCAGTTACTTCCTTGCTTCCGCCTTCGGAGGTCTTGAAAAGAAGGATTTCGCCTTTGATTGCACGTGCGGCGGCAAGGGCAACCGCTTCCTTGGCCTTCATCGCGGCCTTGATGTCTTCCTGAATCTGTTGTTCGAGTGCCATAATTCGTCGGTTTTATACAGAATTGCGATTCCAAATATACTGTTTTTTCCATTAGTATATGACAAAAAAACCGATTTTGCACGCACATATTGATAAAGAGTACACGTTCTGTGCTCTACTTGGCCCCGAACGCTCATACCGTGCTCATTGTCGTCCGCCTCATTTTACCTATAAATTAGGATTGACGTGCCGTTATAAAGTTTCGAACTTTGCAATAACAAACAGTTAATTCTTATGCATATGGCAAATAAACTCAACCCTTGGGCCGCCATCGGAGTGGCGCTCCTGTATCTCCTTTTCGTATTTACATCGTGTTTCATCGGCTTCCTGCATCCCGCCTGCTGGGCCTATTTCTCCGTATTGGCAGCCATCCTTGCCGTCGGCCCCTATTTCTGGCTGGCAGCCCGCTGGCAGAAGTTCGGCGTCGGTACATTCTGCGCCGCACTTGTCTGCATTTTCTGCCTTGCTACCGGTGAGGCCGGAGGACTGCTCTCCAAGGCAGTCATCCTGGGCGGAGGCGTTCTGGCGGATATCGTACGCCAGTTCGCGGGCAACAGCTCAAGGAAGGCCCTTTACTGCGCCTACCCATTTCTTGCGATAGGCAACATCGGCTGGATCATCCGGCTTTGGTCCGACAAGCAGTTCTACTATGACGGCGCTGTCGAAGAAATGGGCCAGGCTTATGCCGAAGGCATCAAGGCCCTCCAGACTCCCGGCCATCTCGTGGCCGTCATCATCCTGACCGCAACCGCCGCCGTCCTCGGCGTCTGGCTTTGCACCAAGGCCGACAAGAAATCCTCTAAACTGCTGCAATAATGGGACTCCTTAGCAAGATATTCGGCAATACGCTCTCGCGGATGGCATAGTCTACGCCTTCATGAAGGAGCGACCGTCCTAACCTCGCACTACTATGCACCAGCCTCGATAAACTTAATCAAGCGCCTGCTGCCTTCTTCCGGGAATTTGTCTTTGGCGGTGAGGTGGAACATGTAAGGAACCCGTACGGCGTAATAGGCAAGAATCTTTCTGGTGTAATTCCCTATTACATCAGAATCCGACGTTCCAAGGTAGGCGGGAATGAATGCGTCCCAGAACGCGGTCAGGGTATTCTGGCTGAGGTGCAGAAGGAAATCGGCCCTTTTGTCTCCCAGGCTGTGCGTCATTGTCCAAAGCCAGCCGAGGTCCCACTCCGGAGCGCCGTATCCAAACTGGCCAATATCTATCCACAAGGTCCGCTTTCCGTCAGTAATGATATTCCCCATATGAAAGTCTCCGTGCACGCATGTGTCAGGTTCCTGAATACTGTCCAGGAACTCAAGAGCCCGCTGTTTGTGCTCTGGGATGACATAGTCTTTACTCAGATAAAAAGAGCGCAGCACATCCTTGATGGCGGGGATTCTCCTTGTATCGGCATGAGTTGCGTGGAGTTTTTTTCCGGCCGATGCAAAGGCTTCGGAAATTTCCTGAAGCCGCCAAGCTTCATCGGAGATGACACGGGCGAAGGAGCGTTTTCCCACAACAAACTCATATTCGGCCCCTATGCGTTCCCCGTCCGTCACAAGGCGGAAAGGCTGCGGCGTAGGGACTCCCATATCATATACGGCCTTTGACACACTGAACTCAGCTACTGCCATTTCGGCCTCGAAGCCTGGATTATAAAGCTTTACCAGCGAATTCCGGTGGTTGTGTTTGTAAGTGAGAGCAGTCCCGCCCTCACCTGATGGGGAGTATTCACTAATGTCTATTGTTTCAATATTTCTCATCATACTTTCGAGACACCTGCGATTCTATTTGAGCTCGACGACCTTGTAACTGGTTGAACCAAGGCCGTTTTCTTCGGCTCTGTAGAGGATGCGGATGCCGTGACGCTGGTTGATGCGTTCGATCAGTGCCTTTGTGTCGTTGTCGTCGGAAGCGGGGATTGAGAACACCCTGTCGATGCAGAATTTGTCAAGAGCGACGGGGTCCAGTGAAGCTGCAATGCCGATATCCTTGATCGTGGGTTCGTGCGGATTGCCGTCGCAGTCACAGTCGATGGAGATATTGTTCATCACGTCGATGTAGATGACGTTACCTTTGTAAAAATCATGCACGGCCTGCGCGGCGGCAGCCATGGATTCAATAAAGGGAGTGTTCTTCTCGGGGGAGAGGAACCAGCCGGCCGGGGCGTGGAGGTCTCCGCTTTCTTCGGCCTTTTCATGCTTTCCTGCCGAATGGATATTGACCTTGCCGTTGGAGGAGGCGACGCCGATGGAAGCGTTCTTGAGCACTCCGCCGAAGCCGCCCATCGCATGACCCTTGAAATGAGCCAGGTTTATCATGAAGTCGTAGTTCTGGACGTGAGAGCCGACGATGTCGTACTTGATCCATTTGGTATCCTTGACCGGAATCTTGATTTCTCCTTCTTCGTCCATAATGTCAACCGTCGCCACCTCATTGTAGCCTCGCTTTTCGATTTCGGCGCGGTGTGAGGCTGTCGTTGACCTGCTTCCGCCATAAGCAGTATTGCATTCCACAAGAGTGCCGCCGACTTTCTTCACAAGCGGAGCAATGAGCTCGGGGGATAGATTGTTGGACTGGGCCGATTCGCCCGTGGATATCTTCACGGCTACGCGGCCTTTGGCTTCAACGCCAAGTGCTTCGTATATTTTAACGAGGCTTTCAGGAGTGATTTCCTTGGTGAAATATACCACGGAAGAGGCGTCGTCGGATTCTGTTGAAGTTACATTTCCTTTCTTGGCGGGGGAACCGCAGGAAACTGCTCCCGCAAGCGTTGCGACGAGCAGCAGACATAGTATGTGATTGAGCTTTTTCATGATACAAATATAGCCATTTATAAATTAGATGGAAACCTATTTCCCGGAACGGCCTGTTTCTTTTTCAAAAATTTATATCTTTGCAAAAACCCCAGAAGATATGCTACACATCCAAGAAGAAGCCGCACGTTGCCTTTTATGTAATGACGCCCCCTGCAGCAAGGCTTGCGGAAAAGGCGATGTCGCCCGGGCCATCAGGGCTGTACGTTTTGACAATGCCTCCCTGGCCAGGCTCTGGATTGCAGCTTGTTCCGACTCGGATCTAGAAGCGGCAGAATCGGCCTGCATACACTATGACAAGCCCATCCGCATAAGGGAAATCGTGAAGGCGCTCCCGGAAGCGTCTGTTCCGGACATTTCATCCCTGCCTAAGCTGGACATCGATTTCTGCGGAATCCACTGCGAGAATCCTTTCTTTCTGGCATCATCGGCCGTATGCACAAACTATGAGATGGTCGCACGCGCTTTTGACGCCGGATGGGCCGGAGTGTTCTACAAGACCATCTGCCTGCAGGAGATCAAGGAGGTGTCGCCACGCTTCGACGCTGTCCATGCAAACGGCAGCCACGGAACATTCTTCGGCTTCAGGAACATGGAGCAGCTAAGCGAAAATCCTGCCGATATGGACTTTGAAATCCTGAGCCGTCTGAAGCACGATTATCCAAACAAGGTAGTGATAGCCTCCATCATGGGCCAGGCCGACAGCGACTGGATGGAGCTTGCGATAAAGGCCCAGGAAGCGGGCTGCGATGCCGTGGAGCTGAATTTCTCCTGCCCCCAGATGAAGCATGCCGGGATGGGCAGCGACGTGGGACAGAGTCCCGAACTCGTAACATACTACACCGATCTTGTGAAGCGCTGCGTGCATATTCCTGTCATCCCCAAGATGACGCCTAACCTTGCGCATATCTCCGAACCTGCCATGGGTGCATACCTTGCAGGGGCCGATGCGATATCGGCCATCAATACCATTAAAAGCGTCACCCTTGGCGACGAGTCCGATGTCAACGGCCGCCAGACAGGGTCGGGCTATTCGGGCAAGGCCGTCAAGCCCATCGCCCTCAGGCATATTCTGGCGATGGCCAAGACGCCGGGTCTTAACAAACTGCAGTTCAGTGGCATAGGCGGCATAGAAACCTGGCACGACGCCCTGGAATTCATCCGCCTCGGCTGCCGCAACGTGCAGGTTTGCACCGCCGTCATGCAGTACGGCTACCGCATTATCGACGACCTTATCCTCGGCCTTAAGGCTTATATGGCAAAAAGAGGAGTTGACAGGCTCGATGCCCTTGTCGGCGAAATTCTGCCTCAGTTCCTTCTGCCGCACGATCTTGACAGAGACACGGTGGTTTATCCGAAGTTTGACATGGCTGTTTGCGTCGGATGCGGCCGCTGCGCCATCTCCTGCGCGGACGGTGGACATCAGGCGATAATCTTCGACCCCGCGACGCGCCGCCCCAGGATGGATGGCTCAAAGTGCGTCGGCTGCCACCTCTGCCGCCTCGTCTGCCCTACAGGCGCAATCAGCTCCACCAAGCGCGTGACAAAGAGGCTATAAGGCATTCTGAAGGGCCGATTTCTCTTTGTGCTCGATGACTTTGTTCTCCACGAAGACGGATATGAAGGCGAGTAGGTAGTAAACTACCGTCTGGATTGTCATTGCGTGGAGCTCGGGGGCTATATCGGTAAGGGAACAGCCGGCGGTGTTGAGGTTGATGAAAGCCTTGCATCCGAAGGTGGAAGGGAAGATGTATCCCACCCACTGCCAGAACTGGGGAATTGCCGATGTCGGCCAGGAGAAGCCCGTCAGGAACATGCAGATGGGCGATACCGACAGGAACAGCACGAATACCGTCTCCCTCCTCCAGATAAGGCTTGACCAGGTGAAGGTGAAGAAGATGCAGTCTATGATGTAGAACACCAGAAGCAGCATTATGTCTCCCCAGAAGGCGTGTTGAGGCAGATTGAACAGCCGCGGGATAAGAAGCGCAATCAGCGTCCCTGTGACAAGGTACACCGCCAGATAAGCCGCCCCGCGCCCGAGGACGACGCGTCCGACGCCAAGCCCCTGCAGGTTGCTGGGCATGGAGGCAAAGCTTCTGTTCTGCTCCCTAAGCGTTCCTGCAAGCAATGAGCCTCCGTAGAACATGGTCTGCTGGATAACCAGAAGCAGGGCGGCCGATATGAAGAATATCGTGTACGAGAAAGGCCGATTGTAGGGTATCTGCTCGTCGGAAAGGACCGGCTGCACCTGTTGATATGCACTCTGTCCGTCCAGTCCCGATGCCGTATAGCGTTCTGTCTGAATTTCATGCATTTCGTCCAGCATGGTGAGGCTGGTCCCCATTGTCAGGCACTTGTAGTAGAGGAAGCTTGACATATCGGCATAAGTGGAGATATGTCCCTGCTCGCCGCGCACCAGGCACTTGTCAAAATCGGCCGGGATGTATATTATTCCATGTACTTTCTGACGCTGCATAAGGTCGCGGGCCTCCTCAAGGGAAGAGCAGTAACAGAGGATTTCGCATTCGCGTGTGGCATCCACCTTCTGGAGATAACGCCTGCTGTACGAGCCTGAGGAATTGTCAACGACGGCGACGGGCATATCGTCCACCATTCCGTTCATGTAGATGAGATTGTACAGGACTGGGTAAAGCAATCCCCCTACGAAGAAGATAATGAGCACGCCGGCATCAGTGAAAATGAGCTTGAGCTCGTTGACAAAGATGTCGTACCAGTCTCTTATCCACTTGCCAAAGTAATTAATCCCTTTCATAGTCTTGCTTTACATAGGCTGCCTCGAGCCGTTTCATGAACACGGCAGGCAGAAACATAAATAACAGAAGATGAACAACTTCCTGCCACCATCCGGCAAAGCCGCTTCCCCAGATTGTCTCCTGCGCATGGAACAGGTAGTAGTGTCTAAGCGGAAAAATCGCACTGAAGCCCTGCACATAAGAGGGCATTGCCTCCACGGGGAGGGAAAAGCCGGAAAGTGAGAACGCCAGCACGCTGATAATGGCCCCGACGCTGATGGCGACGCGCAGCACCGGGAAAAGTTCGATGATAAACAGCCCCAGCGCCTCGGAAGCGCTCACAAGGAGCAGAACGTTGAGGCACATCCACCATAGTGAGCCCTTGAGCGGATATTTAAGCCAATGGAAAAGAAGCAGTTCCAGGCCGATCCCAAGCAGCGTGAATATAATGTTGTACGGAAACAGCTTGCCGAGAAGAGCCATTTCGATGGACCCGCCCGTGGTGCGCATCAGGTGCCTGGAAGTGCCGTATTTCAGCTCTGAGCCTACTGCATAGATGGTGATGAGGATGACAATCATTTCCAGTACGCCCGGGAGGATGACGCCGTTAAGGTAAACGCCGTAGTTGGTTGCCGGGTTTCCAATTTGGTGCTGGTCCAGCACGATAGGCTGTATCCGGTTCATGATTTCTCGCTCATTCACGCCTTTAGCCCTTAGCACCTCCCTTTGAACCGCACCGTTGGTGAGGTTCACCATCGTGAGTATATCCTTGTAAGCCAGCGCTCCGCCTACGAAGTACAGGGAATTCACGTAATAGCCGATATGAGGCTGCCTGTTGGCCTGGATATCGGCATTAAAGCCCTTTGGAAGGACGACGAATGCGTCTATTCTGCCGCTTTGCATATCGGCCCTTGCGAGGTGGAGGTCGTCGTAATAGATGACCTTGCCCAGTTGAGTGGCATCCAGCTGATCGGCAAAAGTGCGGGACGTTGAGCTGCAGTCCTCGTCAACCACGCCGATTGGCAGGTCGTGCGGAAGGCCGTCCTTGAAGAAGCTCAGGTAGAAGACTGTGTTGACAAACAGCACTCCCACCGAGGCGAGCAGATAAACCGGACGCTTCCGGATGATGAGAATCTCCCTCCGGATAACATTCCAAAGCGTTTTCATCATTCACTCACATTCATGATAACGCTCATTCCGGGGCGCAGTCCATCTACCTGATAATCAGGCCGGGCGCGTACCTCGAAGGTGCGTGTGTCGAACTCTCCTATCTCCCTGCTCGCTTTCCAGGTTGCGTAGGACTCCCTGGCGGCCAGGTAATACACCGTAGCCGTTATCTGACGGTTTCCCAACGCCGGGACGGTGAGCGAAAGCTTGTCGCCGCTCTGCATGTTCTTGAGCCTGTCTTCGCGGATGTTGAAGCTCAGCCACATGTCGGAGAGGTCCTGGATTGTCATGATGGGAGCTCCCTGGCCGACAAGTTCGCCTACTTTTGGATAGATGTCGGAGATGATGCCGTCGGCAGGGGAGGTGAGGCGGATCTCGTCCTTGTAGGAATTCACGAGCTCTACCGCTGCGTTTGCGCGTTCTACAAGTGCGATGGCTGCGTCTTTGTCCTCCTGTCTTGCGCCTTTTACTGCCATGGCATACTGGCTGTGGGCAGCTCTGGCTGTTGCTACAGCGGCCTTGTACTGAGCTTCGACCTCGTCATATTTCTGGTCGGAGATAACATTCTGCTCGTGAAGCGTTTTTATGCGTTCGAAGGATTTGCGCATGACTTCCTGCCCCACGAGGGCCTTCTGCCAAAGCTCGTAGGCTCCGGTAATCTGCTCTTTTTGAGCGCCGTGCATGGCTTTGTCCTTCTGGGCGGTAGCGGCTGCTTTCGCGGCGTTGGCTTCGGCAATTTTGGACCTTATTTCGGGAGAGTCGATGATTACGAGAGTGTCTCCTTTTCTTACCATCTGGCCTTCCGTGCCCCGGAACTCTTCGATTCGGCCGGGAACCTTTCCGGAGATGCGGTATTCCGCTGCTTCGGCTTCGCCTTGGATGACGATGGGCTGAGGACGCGAAACGATGTATCCTACTATGGATATTACAAGCAATATTGCAATCAAGGCGGCGACGCCTATGAGGAGATTATAGTTTTTCTGGGGTTTCATATTCTGTATCAGTTGTTTGAATTATATTGTCCTTCTGCTTTCCGGAGGCTGGATGCGCACATCTGCAGCTGAATGCCGGCGTCGATGAATTCGCTGTGGGCGCTGAGCCAGGCGGTATGGGCGGCAAGTACGGTGTTCGTGGGAATTACGCCGGCTTCAAAGCCGAGTGTCGCGCTGCGGAGGTTCTCTTCTGCGCTGTCCAGGTTTGAATCGGCCATTTCCAGCTTCTGCCTTGCTTCGGCAAAGAGTTTTCGCTGCTGGCTCACCTGAAGCTGTATCATTTCTTGGGCATTGCCCAGCTGGTCGGTGTACAGCCTTGCTTCGGCCTTGGCTTTCTGGTATTTGAAGAGGCTTTCTCCGCCGTGGAAGATGGGGATGCGGATAAGAAAACCGGCGCTGATATTCCCTCCCTGCCACGTGGTCTGGAATCCATCGAAGGTATTGGGATTTGTGATGGTATATGCGCCGAGGAAAGCTACCGTGGGCATCATGTCTGCACGGGCGATCTTGGCTTTGCGGTCGTAAATCTGCGATGCCAGTTCCAGGCTGCGGGTCTCCGGGCGGGCGGCGTAGATGTCTTCCAGACTTGTCTGGAGCGGAGTCGCGGGTTCCGGAATCATGTCAAGGTCTTCATCGGCAAGGATTATTTCGCTGTCCAGAGGAAGGCCGATTCTCTGGCAGAGGAGCATTTTAGCCAAGGCGAGGCCGTTGGTTGCCTTTGTGAGCATCATTTCGGCTTCGTTGGCTTTTACCTTCACCTGCAGCGCGTCGGACTGGGTTGATACTCCGGCCGATATGGCGGCATTTACATCCCCCAGCATGTGGGAAAGGAGCTCGGAATAGCTTTCAGCAAGCTTCTTCTTCTCGGAAATGGAGATTATCTGCCAGTAGGCCTGATCGACGTCCAGGAGGATATCGGCCTCCTTTATGTCGTACTGCGACTTTGCCAATTGCTGGGCAAGTGCGGCCATCTGGTTGCTGTACATGATTTTACCGCCGACGAAAATGGGCTGCTCTATTGTGACCGCCCCTGCCCAGATGTTGTGGAGGTCGGGGTGGAGGCTGGCGTCGATTTCCTCGCCGATTGCGTTGATGGGCGTCGCGATGTCGATTTTGTCGGGGGAGTTTCGGAACATGTCAAGCAGCGAGTGCCCGATCTCCTTCATCCTTTCCGACTCCATCTTATCTACGCGCGCGCTCATGGCGCCCCAGATGTCGTTGTCCAGAGTTGTTCCGGCGTTGCGGAGACGCTCCGACTGGGCGTCGCTGATGAGCTTGACGTCCCGGTTGTTATACAGATATGCTCCGGTGGCACTGATCTTCGGGAAATAATTGGCAATGGCTATTTTACGGTCATAGCCTGCCATCTCTTCTTTAATCTTGGCCTGGTCCAGTTCCTTGCTTTGACTAAGTGCCATCTGCCGGCACGTTTCCAGGCTCAGGGGCTGCCCGTCGTAGGTTGTTGTCTGCGCTTTCAGGCTTACGCTGCAAAGCAGTAGGGCGCCCATCCAAACAATTTTTCTCATTTTTGTCAATCTGTCATATATCTATAGTACTTTGTGTTTTTGCAAAAATGTTGCCTATAAAACACATTTTTGGGTATTATAAGACTTGATATTGTTCTTTTGGTAGAAAATTGAGAAAAATTGCAAATTTTTGGTTTTTTGTTTATATTTGCCGGCAAAGGAGTTAAGTTATGGACGACAATAATCTTCAAACCATTGACATACGCCGGATTCTGTCGCTCTCACCGATTGTGGATGAATACGCCCTTGGCGAGGATTTCATCATCGGCGAAGTGAGCGGCAAACGCGTAGAAAAGAGCGAAGCCTTGTTGAAAATGCTGAAATATCCCGTCCGTTTTGACGGTTATATTATCTTCTTTCTCAAGAAAGGCCATTTCTCCATAGACCTTAACCTTAACACATTTGAAATCAGGGAGCGCTCCCTGCTTATGAGCGTGCCCGGCAATATCATCAAGCTGTCATCCTTTGACGAAGGCCACATAAGCGATGCGGAACTCCTCTTCGTATTGGTTTCAAGGGAATTCATGAGCGGCATCCGCTTCGACTTCAACAAAGTCTTCCATGAAAGCATCCGCTTTTGGAATAACCCGTGCATCACTCTGCAGGACTCGGATCTGACGCTGGCAGAGGATTACTTCAATCTGGCCCGCAAGATTGTATCGTCCAATCAGGAAAACAAGCGCGAAATCCTAAGGGCACTGCTTACGTCGTTCATTTATGTCACTATAGATGTATGGACGCAGCAGCTCTCCAACGCTCATGTCAAGGAGAGCAGGTCATCGGCCCGCGTGAATCAGATATTCGAGCGTTTCATAGCGCTTGTAACAGAGTATCATAACACCGAGCGCGGCATGGCTTTTTATGCCGATAAGCTCTGCCTCACGCCCAAGTACCTTTCAAAACTTGTCAAGCAGGCCAGTGGCCGCAGCGCCCCGGACTGGATTGACGCCTTCGTGATTCTGGAAGCCAAGAACATGCTCAAATACTCCGACATGGCCATCAAGGAGATAGTGTTTGCCCTGCATTTCCCCAACCAGTCGGTCTTCTACAAATTCTTCAAAGCCCATACAGGACAAACCCCCACCGAATATCGGAAGGGGTAAGTGAGTGTGGCGTTGAAGCGAAGAATCTCTTACAGCTGACTGTCGTTAAGTTCGAAAGTATTCCCCTGGCGGATATCGCCGGTGGAGAGGCCTTTTTTGAGCCATTTCATGCGCTGCTGGGCCGTTCCGTGGGTGAAGGATTCCTCCACGGCGTAGCCCTGTGACTTCTTTTGAAGGTAGTCGTCGCCGATCACGGATGCGCAGCTTATGGCCTCCTGCAAGTCTCCGTCTTCCAGCGAGCCGAACATGGCGCTTTCGTAGTGACCCCATACGCCGGCGTAGAAATCGGCCTGAAGCTCGATGCGTACGCTGACGCGGTTGGCATTGGCCTGAGACATGCGGGCCATCTGTTGGTGGGCCTGGTCAAGTGTTCCCAGCAGGTGCTGGACGTGGTGGCCTACCTCATGGGCGATCACGTAGGCATAGGCGAAGTCTCCATCGGCCCCGAGCTGGCGTTTCATGCTGGAGAAGAAAGACAGGTCGATGTAGAGCTTTTCGTCGGCCGAGCAGTAGAAGGGGCCCATGGCCGCCTGGCCGGTGCCGCAGGCTGTGGAAGTGGCGCCGGTGTAAAGCACGAGGGTGGGGGCGCGGTAAGTGCCGATTCCGTTCTGCTTGAAATACTGGCTCCAGACGTCTTCCGTCGAGGCCAGGATCTGGCGGGAGAATTTGGCCAGGGCTTCGTTTTCGGCCGTGGGCTCGTAGCTTGTTTCCGTGGTCATGCCCTCCAGGCCGCCCTGAGATGCCACATTTTGGAGCACGTCGCCCAGATTTCCTCCCATAAGGAGGGTGATTATGGCCACTATGGCAATTCCGCCGATGCCGAGTCCGGCAGCTTTTCCGCCGCCCGAGCGTCCACGGCGATCTTCAACGTTGGAACTTTCACGTCTTCCGTCCAGTTTCATAGGTTTTTGATTTTGGTTTGCTTTGCAAATGTACTAAAAATTAGGGTCATCTGCAAAGTTCCGTGTATAGTTTGATATAGATTTGTCCATTGCGCGTTAAGGTTGTACCTTTGCGTATATGGATAAGGATACTTCACAAGTAAAGCTCTATGAGCACTTCCTCAGTTTCTTTTTGCCTGAGG
>JAFUVU010000050.1 GCA_017477465.1 Bacteroidales bacterium | reverse complement strand
CTGCCGCTAGCGTTCATCCTGAGCCAGGATCAAACTCTTCATTGTATATTCTTATATAAAATTCTAGCTTGCCCTTGGCACTTCTTCGTTTCCTATAAGAAACTGACGCTCGTTTAAATTAGAAATTGTGTTAACAACTTCCGGTACTTGCTTGTACTTTTAGTCTTTCAATATTGTCAAAGATCCGTTAAAAAAATCCCGTTCGTTTCAAACGGGACTGCAAAGGTAGCAACTATTTTTGAACTGACAAATTTTTTTTGAGTTTTTTTAACTAACTTTGTGCAACATGAAAAAAGAAGTATCTCTCTG
Source organism: Bacteroidales bacterium (assembly GCA_017477465.1). Taxonomy (GTDB): domain Bacteria; phylum Bacteroidota; class Bacteroidia; order Bacteroidales; family UBA932; genus Cryptobacteroides. The sequence continues at coordinate 18,422 of JAFUVU010000050.1, read as the reverse complement.
GCAGATTTTCGGGGTGTTCGCCAAGATTGGAGCGTTCACCATTGGCGGCGGGTACGCCATGATTCCGCTCATCCAGGCCGAAATGTCCAAGCGGAACTGGATATCAGACGACGAACTCCCGGACATCGTGGCCCTTTCCCAAAGCGCTCCGGGCGTGATGGCGGTGAACATTTCCATCTTCGCAGGACACAAGCTTCGCGGATTCAAAGGCAGTGTAGCCGCCACGCTCGGAAGCATCCTGCCCTCGTTCCTCATCATTCTGGCCATCGCCATGTTTTTTACCGCCTTCAAGGACAACCCATGGGTGGAACGGGCGTTCAAGGGCATTCGGCCTGTAGTGATTTCACTCATCGCTGTGCCCATGGTGAACATGGCCCGCAAATCCTGCAAAACCTGGTGGGCATGGGGGCTGGCTGTGGGTTCGCTGGTGCTGGTGGCACTGCTGAACGTGTCGCCGATATATATTATTATATGTGTGCTGGTGATGGGGTTCAGTGTGACGTATTTCAGACAGAAGAGAGATTCTTCGCTTCGCTCAGAATGACAAAGAGACGCTCAGAATGACAGATACACTACTTCTCATCGGCCAGCTGGCCTGGACTTTTTTTGTGATCGGCGCCTTTACTTTTGGCGGCGGGTACGCCATGCTGTCCCTCATCCAGAACCAGGTGGTGGTGGAACATCCCTGGATCAGTGAAAGCACCTTCACGGATATTGTAGCCGTGTCGCAGATGACCCCCGGCCCTATCGGCATCAACAGCGCCACTTATGTGGGGTACGATGTGCTTTATAACGCCACCGGAAGCCATTTTCTGGGCATTTGCGGCTCCCTTACCGCTACGCTGGCCCTCATCCTGCCCTCCTTCCTGATTATGCTGCTGATTGTGCGCTTCTACCTCAAATTCAAAAGCAGCAGACTCTACGCCGGCACCATGAACTGGCTCAAACCGGCGGTGGTGGGCCTTATCGGCGCCGCAGCCGTCATCCTTATCCTCAAAACCACCTGGACGGGCTTTACGCCGCAGGTGCAGGTGGTGGCCGATAACTTCCCCGACTGGAAAAGCTGGGTGCTGCTGGGCGCCGCCTTCGTGGCCGGCTATTGGGGCAAGGTGAATCCCATTTACCTGATTCTTTGCGGGGCGGCCATCGGCCTTCTTATCTATTGATATTTTTTGTATCTTCGCACAAATATTACTGACACTATGAAACGCATAACCCTCTTTCTCTCGCTAGCGCTTCTGGCCGCCTGTGCCAAACCGCAACCGCAAGCTTTCCAAGTTATTCCCATGCCCGCCGATGTCACGGTCTCCGACGGAGCGTTTAACGTCAAAGGCGTAGCCATTGCCGTAGACCCTGCCCTGGACAAGCTCTCGCAAAAGGCCGTCGGGCGCTTTGTATCGGCCCTGGAAACAGCCACCGGCGTCAAAACCAAAAGCGGCGAAGGCGGAATCAGCTTTGTCCTGAACCCCAACCTGGCCGCGGAGCAATACGCCATTAACGTGAAGGCCGATGGTGCCGTGGTGGAAGCATCGGCCCTCAATGGCTTTGTGTATGCCTGCGAAACCCTGAAGCAAATGCTTCCGGCTGCCATTTACGGCTCCGCAAAGGCCAAGGCCGATTGGGTACTCCCCTATGTCAGCATCCTGGACCAGCCCCGCTTTTCCTACCGCGGCATGCATCTGGACCCCTGCCGCCATTTCTGGACCATCGAGGAAACCAAGCGCTACCTGGACGTAATGACCGCCTATAAGCTGAACCGCTTCCACTGGCACCTTACCGAAGACCAGGGCTGGCGCATGGAAATTAAGGCCTATCCCCGCCTGACGGAAGTGGGCGCCTGGCGCAACGGCACCGTCATCAAGAAGGACTGGGGCAGCAACGACGGCATCCGTTACGGCGGCTTCTACACCCAGGACGAACTCCGCGAGGTTGTAGCCTACGCTGCCGAGCGCGGTATTACCGTAATTCCGGAAGTGGACCTGCCCGGTCACATGGTGGCCGCCCTCACCGCCTATCCGGAGCTGGGCTGCACCGGCGGTCCCTATGAGGTCTGGACCCGCTGGGGCGTGGCCAAGGATATTCTCTGCGCCGGCAACGACCGGATTTTCACCTTCCTGGAGGGCGTCCTCACAGAGGTGATGGACATTTTCCCATCGGAGTACATCCACATCGGCGGGGACGAATGCTTTAGCGGAGACGCAGAGCCCGGACGTCCGGACCCCTGGGATGTGTGCCCCAAGTGCGCCGCCCGCATGCGCAGCCTGGGCATCAAGAAGGGCCCCGAGGCCAAACACCTCCTGCAGAACTACGTAACCGACCGCGTGCAGGCTTTCCTGAACGCCCATGGCCGCAAGATCATCGGCTGGGATGAGGTGCTGGAAGGAAATCTTTCCGAAGGGGCTACCGTCATGTCCTGGCGGGGTGTGGCCGGCGGTATCAAAGCCGCAGAGAAAGGCTTTGACGCCATCATGACCCCCACTTCCTACATGTACTTTGACTTCTACCAGAGCCAGGAGCGTGACAAAGAGCCCTTCGGCATTGGCGGACACCAGCCCCTGGAAAACGTGTACAGCTATGAGCCCTTCGACGGCCTCAAGCCCGGCACCGAAGACCACATCCTGGGGGTTCAGGCCAACCTCTGGACCGAATACATTGCCACTCCTGAGCACCTGGAGTACATGCTCCTGCCCCGTATGTGCGCCCTGTCGGAGATTCAGTGGTGCGCCGCAGACAAGAAAGACTATGAGCGCTTTAACGCCTCGCTGGAGCATACTTTCCAGATGCTGGACGCCATGGGCCTGAACTACAGCCTGGACTGCCGCGGACTCATCGGCCTGGACCGCCAACCGGCCCGCACAACCGAGGAGTTGGAGGAATACTTAGCCAAAAAAGACTGGGGCTGGTAATCTATACCTTCGGAACCGGCCGGCGGCGGAGAAGAAGCCCTGCGGCGCCGGCATAGAGGGCCGTGATGGCGGTGTTCAGGGCAAGGCGGGTGAAGAGGGAAGGGAAATCGGCCACAAAAAGCATCCCGAAGTACGCCATAGCCATAAGGCCAAAAATGAGGAGAAGCCTGCCCCATTTGTAAGGAATGGGGTAGTACTTCTGGCCCAGCGCGGCGCTGAGGATGAACATCACAAGATAGCTTGTCAGGTGCGCAAAGGCCGATGCCCAGTAGGAGAAGCGCGGCATGAACACGATGTTCACCACCGCAGTAACGGCAAGGCCCGCCAGGGTAATCCAGATGGCCATGTTGGTGCGGCCGGACAGCTTGTACCACATGGACACGTTGAAGAGCATGCCCAAAAGCATATAGCTCAGGAGCATCACGGGCACCACCCCGATGCCCACACGGAAATCCCGGCCCAGGAAGAGCGAAATGACGTCTATATACGCAATGACGCCCACAAACACCAAACCGCAGAAAGCCGTAAAGTATTCCATCACAACGGCATACAGTTCCCTGGAGCCTTTGTCCCGCGCGCGCTGGAAAAAGAACGGTTCGGCGGCATAGCGGAACATCTGGATGAACAGGTTCATGATAACCGCCAGCTTTACGGCCGCCTGGTAAACGCCCAGGGTAGCCAGCCACTGCTCTGAGGAAGTGTCAAAGAAACGGAAAAGAACCCTGTCCAGGAAATCGTTGGCCACCCCGGGGAGCGCCGCCACCATGAGCGGGATGGAATACACCAGCATGCGCTTCACAACGCCACTGTCCCAGGTGAGACGGAGCCGCACAATATCCGGGACAAAGAGCGCCAGGCACAGCACGCAGCTCACAAAGATGGCGAAAATGGGGTAGGTGAAATCAGGCTGCTTGGGGAACACGAAGAAGAGGAAAAGGTTGGCGCCCAGTTCGGTAAAGATTTTGATGGTCTTGAGCACCGCAAACTTCACGGCTTTGTGCTCCTGCCGCAGTTTGGCAAAAAGGATGGCGGTGATGCTGTCGCAAAACAGGATGCCGGCCACATAGACAATGAGCCGCTGATAACCCTCATAACCCAGGGCCGAGGAAATAGGCCCGGAGAAGGCCACCATGCAGGCCAAGAAGGCCAGATTAAGGCCGAACACTGTCAGAAGCGCTCCGGAATACACTTTCCGCGGGTCCTCCCCTTCTTTGTTGGCAAAGCGGAAACAGCCCGTTTCCAGGCCCAGGACCAGCACCACCTGCAGGATGGCAATGTAGGCCATGAACTCCGTAACCACGCCGTACTGCATCTGGGTGAGTGTACGGGTATAAAGGGGCACGAAAAGGAAATTCAGGATGCGTGCCAGGATGGAACTGAAGCCGTAAATTGCGGTTTCGCCGGCTAATTGCTTAAGAGGATTTGACATATCTTCGCAAAATTAACTAATTTTGCAGAAAGAAACGAAAAGAAAGATGAAGAAGTTCGTATACCTTGCCCTAATCCTGAGCGTGGCGCTCTCCTGCAAGGGCCGCGGTCAAAAGGCCGAAATCGCCCCCGTGCAGCCGGAACCGGACACTGTAGCCGTTGCCAAAGCAGCCCAGGCACTGCCCCAGGAGCCCGTTTTTGACATTGTCACCAGCATGGGCACCATCCGCGTGAAACTGTACAAGGACACGCCCCGCCACCGCGACAACTTTGAAAAACTGGCCCTTTCGCACTATTACGACAGCCTGCTTTTCCACCGCGTCATCAACGGCTTCATGATCCAGGGCGGAGATCCCTTCACCCGCGACACCTCCCTGGTGGAGCGCTACGGCGAGGGAGGCCCCTCCTACAACATCCCCGCAGAAATGAGGGCCGATGACGGCACGCCCCTCCATCGGCACAAAAAAGGAGCCCTGGCCGCCGCCCGGCGCAGCGACCTTGCCAATCCCTTCAAGGAAAGTTCCGGCTCCCAGTTCTACCTTGTGCAGAACCCGGACAACTGCATTCACCTGGACGGAGAGTACACCGTTTTTGGCGAAACCGTGGCCGGCCTGAACGTCATTGACAAAATTGCCGCCACCCCCACGGACCGCTACGACAGGCCCCTGAGCGATGTTCGCATCCTTCGCATCGTCCCCAACGACGAGCTCAATAAAGTTCAGCTGGAAAAGGAAAGTGGCATGGAATTTGATAATCAAAATGACGACTAGTTTTTTTAATAGGTTAAGTTTTTAGGTTAGAATGATGGACTCCGCCAGCTGGGAAGCTCGCGGAGTTCGCTTTTTACGGCTCAATGCAAAAGGTCGGATTTTAGGGCGCCGACCTTTTGCATTGAATCAGCCATTGAGGTATTTCCGCCCGCATAATGGCGCAAAAGGTGTGTAGCATTAAATCCGACCTTTTGCAAATCAAAGAAAAGAAGAGGCCGGACTTATCTTTGGGCGGTTCTCTTCTTAGTTCCCATAAATAAGAATTTTGTCTTGATTGACAGATTCCACAGCAAAAGAGAGAAGAGTCCCTTCTTTGATAAGGTCTACCTTTCTTTTTAAGGTTTTTTCAAGGGAGTCGATGACATTTGTCATTTCAATAAGGCCAAAACTCTGGCCACTCTTGAAAGAAAAAAGAATATCGATGTCGCTGTCTTTTGTTTCCTCACCTCTGGCAAAAGAACCGAATAACCAGGCCTTGCCAATTTTATTGTTGGCATCAAAGATTCTGGTGATTTGCCGTATTTGGCGTTTGTTTAACATCGCAGATGACAGTCTTCCATTATCCATAAAGGTAGTGGATATTTTTGTCTTTGTCAAGTATGATGGCTTGCTTGGATGTTCCATACCTGATATTTCGCATAAGGAATGTCTTTTTTCATGATACCCCTAACAAAGCTTTATATGGCAACTTTTCTTAATGCTAATTCACCGATTATCCCTTTTCTTGTCCTAAAAAATGCCTATATTTGTATGCTCGCGGAATAAAACCCGTAGCAAAAGCAGAGTAGGTATAGCCTATTAGAATAGTTCCCATGCTTTTTTGATTGTTTCAGCCGAATCCGGGAACATGTCGGCTATTAGAACTTGATCAATGAGAAAAGGATTATTGGGGGCCTTTCTCTCTTTAGTGGCCCTTACCCTATTCTATTCCTGCGCTTCCACCAAGGAGAAACAGGAAATAGCTGTCTCCGCTGTATCGGTGAGCCAGCCCACTGCCGAAATGGAGATTGGCGAGACCATAAAACTCATAGCGACGGTTACCCCGTCGAATGCAACAGACAAGGCGGTAAACTGGGCTTCGTCCAAGCAGTCTGTGGCGACGGTAAACCAGGATGGCGTTGTGACCGCTGTCTCTGACGGCACCTCAACCATTACGGCATCCTGCGATGGGAAATCAGCCAGCTGCGTAGTGAGTGTTGCAAAGAAGGTCATAGAAGTTACGGACATCGAGCTCAATAAAACGGAATTAACTCTGGTTGAAGGAGAATCCGAAGTGCTGACGGCCACTGTAAAGCCTTCTGATGCCACGGATAAGACGCTGACCTGGTCTTCTTCTGACAAATCCATTGCCACAGTTGAAGATGGCAAGGTCACTGCAAATAAGGCCGGAGAAGCCACGATAACAGTCAAGGCCGGGGCCATCGAAAAGACCTGCAAAGTCACGGTATCGGCCAAAGTCATCCCCGTGGAGAGTATCGGATTGGATCATGAAACCCTGACGCTTGTTGAAGGCAACACCGCCACCCTTGTGGCAACCGTCACTCCGGAAAATGCGACCGACAAAACTGTTACCTGGACCTCGCAGAAACCGGAAATTGCCACGGTATCCGATGCCGGTGAAGTGAGCGCTAAGTCCGAAGGCCAGACCATCATCACCGCCACGGCTGGGAGTAAATCGGCCACTTGCCTTGTTACCGTTGAGAAGAAGGTTATCCCTGTAGAGTCCGTCTCCCTGCACCAAACTTCCCTCACTCTTGAAGAGGGTGATTCTTACACGCTCGTTACCACCATCCTTCCTGAAAATGCCACGGATAAAACCGTCTCCTGGGCATCGACCAATACCAACGTTGCCGTAGTTGAAAATGGCAAAGTGGTGGCCGTTCATGAGGGAACAGCCAATATTACCGCAACCTCCGGCAATGCATCGGCCACTTGCGCTGTCACCGTGAACAAGAAATACATCGCCGTTTCCGATGTGGCCTTGAACAAGACTGAACTTACACTCGTAGAGGGCGAATCAGAAACCTTAACGGCTACGGTATATCCCAGCGATGCAATGGACAAGACCGTAACATGGACCTCACAAAAGCCGGAAATTGCCACTGTATCTGATGCCGGTGAAGTGAGCGCCAAGGCGGAGGGGCAGGCCGTCATTACCGCCATGGCTGGAAGCAAGTCGACCTCCTGTTTTGTTACTGTTAAAAAGATGGTCATCCCAGTTGCGTCAGTTTCTCTGGACCAGAATTTCCTTTCGCTTGAAGAGGGTGAAACTTACACGCTTGTTGCCACTATTTCCCCTGAGGATGCGACAGAAATGCAGGTAGAGTGGTCTTCCTCAGATAATAACATAGCCACAGTCGAAAATGGGATTGTATCAGCGATTAATGCAGGGACAGCAATGGTAACAGCTACTGTCGGCGGAAAGAGTGCAACTTGTGATGTCCTTGTGTCTAAACGCTTTATTCCGGTACATTCCATTACCTTGAATAAAACATCTATTACTCTTGAAAAGAACACGTCAGAAGTTCTGATACCGACGGTTTCTCCTGACAACGCGACGGATAAGACCGTATCGTGGTCGAGTTCCGATATTTCTATTGCTACCGTTGATGCTAATGGAAAGGTAACGGCTTTAGGGGGAGGTCAGGCGACAATTATAGCGAAAGCCGGGGACGCTTTCGCCTCATGTACAATTAACGTTGTTATTTCGGTAAAGAGCATAATTCTTAATAAAACAGAACTACAGATGGAAGAGGGTGATGTGTTCGTTTTGGTAGCAACAGTTAACCCCGAAGATGCGACTGGCTATACGCTAACATGGAGCAGTTCATCCCCAGAGATTGTAGTGGTTGATACCTCAGGTAAGGTGACGGCCGTTTCTAATGGCGATGCTACTATTACAGTCAAGGCGGGAACACAGAATGCCACATGCACTATTGTGGTGAAGAAAAAAGGAGTAGAGGGAGACGACCCTGAAGGTTTTGATAATAGTGAGGAGAACTGGTGATGAGTAAGAGTATACTAAGATTCGGAGTAGCGGTATATGCCGCATTACTGTTCAGTGCGTGTTTCAAAGAATCGAATGTTGAAACATCCGTTAAGCAGTATGACACGTTTTTGGCCAGCATTGACGAGGGCAGTACCAAGGTGCACTTGGAAAACGATGTGAACGTTAGGTGGGATCTTTCAGAACAGATTGCAATTTTCTCTGATTTGCATGGCCCTATTGTTTATACTCGCGATGAGGATGGCAAATTCAGAGGGGAACCTATTCAGGGGAACACCTTTTACGCGTATCCCATCGGCAAGGGGAGCCCCGAGATCAGCCTAAGCGATACTGAGCCTTTTGTTCTTAACTGCAACAAACTGATGGGGTTCTTCGGTGAGAAAAAAACATTCTTACCAATGGTCGCCAAAAGTTACAACAATCATCTTCTATTCAAGCAAACCGGTGGAATTATGCATTTCCGCATTCAGAGTGAGAATACGCTCTTATCGGCATACCTCTTCGGAAATGAGAGAGAATCGGTTTGTGGTCCTGCGATAGTCAGCCTGGAAGAGGAAAATCCCACACTGAAACTGACTGATGAAGAGTATTGGCTGAATATGACGGCAGATTGCCCCGATGATCTTTGTAATGCGGGTGAGTGGGATATATACTTCTATCTACCTCCCATGACCTTCTCGTCGGGTTTTTTACTAAAAGTGTATAGTACTGATTGCGAAACGGGAGAGACCGTTTCGGTCGATAAGATTTCTAATAAGAGTTTTACTATTCAACGTGGCAGGATGCTAAGTTTTCCCTTGTTTAATCTAAATGCGCAGCAGGATGATGAGGTGTCGGAACTGGCCAGAGAGAGAGAGATTTTGGTAAAACTATACGATGCTACGGATGGTGACAATTGGACTAATAACACCAATTGGTGTACCGATTCTCCGTTATCGAGCTGGTATGGAATTGAAACGGCGATAGAAAACCACGTGACGGCTATCAATCTGGAATTGAACAATCTTAGAGGAGAGCTACCTTCAGAAGTATGGTCACTCCCATTTCTTAAAAAACTGGATATCAACAATAATTCCTTGACAATCAGGATTCCAGCAGAAGAAAGTGCATTATCCGGTTCTATCGAACTCCTAGACCTAGGGAATTATGATATGATGGGTATGGGTGGGAATGACGCCGTGTTTGTGGAAGAGAGAAATAACATCATTGTGGGAGGCATTCCATCCTCCGTTGCAAAGTTGAAGAGGTTAACTTATTGTTATGCCCAGAAGACGGAACTAACCGGGACAATTCCTGATGAGATCTGGCTGCCTTCGTTGCAAGTTCTGTGGTTGGGAGATAACAATCTTGAGGGTGAGCTTTCTGCGGCCATAGGTCATGCGACGAGTCTTACGGAAATCCTTCTGACGAATAACCGTTTATATGGGGAGATACCTGAGGAAATCGGAAATCTTGCTGAACTTGTATCAATCTCGTTTGGAAACACTTCTTTGAATAGGGAAGGTACACTAAACGAAAACTGCAATCGCTTTACGAAACTGCCGTCCAGTATTGGAAATCTGAAGAAACTGAAAAACCTCTTTGTAGAAGGTAATGAATTAAGAGGCGGATTACCTGCATCCCTTTTCGAATGTGAAAGTTTAGTTCAGATTGGACTGGGCAATCCGGTGAACGGAAAGGGATACTATAATGATTTCGATTGTGAACTGCCTGAGGATCTTGGAAAGTTGACAAACCTAGAGTACTTGAGCATATATTCGTCCGGGATTAAAGGGCCCTTGCCAAGCTCATTTGGCAATTTGGAGAAACTCTCATTTTGTGACCTTTCAGGGACTTATGGGCATGTTGATGCGTTCAATTCAATAAACGGCCCTTTGCCGGATATATCCCAGATGAAGAAGTTATCGGCATTTTACCTGGACAATAACTACTTTGAAGGGAATATCCCAGAGCATTATGCTACCCTTCCTAATCTTGAACTTCATGCTTCTAATAACTGCCTGTCGGGTCTTTTATCAGACAGTATTATTCAGGCTCCAAACTTTTCCAAATGGGTGATTAGCCCACAGCGTGATGGATATGGCTTGAAGGTAAATAGTGTTTACGAATCGTCAGACTATTCTCGAGATGGTAAAGTCATTGAGATTCAGAAGGCATCCGTAGGTAATGGAATCAATATTGTGATTATGGGTGATGCTTTTGCGGATTACGAGATTAAGGACGGCACATACGATAATATCATGCGGGAAGGTATTAAACAGTTCTTTGCGATTGAACCGTATGCCTCCTTCAAGAATCATTTCAATGTATACGAGGTTGAAGTAGTCTCGAAAAACAACGTATACATGGGGCAGCTTCAAGAAACGGCGCTTGGAACCATCTTCGGAGATGGGACATTGATAACAGGCAATGATCAGAAGTGCATGGATTATGCTTCGGCATCCTTTAACAATGAACAGGATTGGGAAGAAGTCCTAATCATCGTTCTGTTGAATCGTAAGTATTACGCAGGGACCTGTAAGATGTATCATGTCACAGATCACGATAGAACAGGAGTCAATTATGGCAACGGTTTTGCTATTGCTTACTTGCCTCTTGGAACAGATGATGATATGTTCAGAGGGCTTATCCAGCATGAAGCCGGAGGGCATGGTTTTGCAAAACTGGCTGATGAATACTTTTATGATTCGGGCGGATATTTCGACACTTCCTTCTATCAGGCGACAGTGGGTCTCAATTGGTATCCTAACATTGATGTGACGTCTGATCCAAATTCTATTAAATGGCATGAGTTCTTGACCGACAGTCGCTACAGTGATGAAGGTGTGGGGATTTATGAAGGCGGCGCAACAATACCCAATGGTATATGGCGACCAACCGAAAACAGTATAATGCGCTTTAACACCGGAGAATACAATGCCCCGTCACGTCGCGCTATCTGGAAAAGGATTAATATGCTATCTTACGGAAACGAGTTTGACAGTAGCTATGCGGCTTTCGTTTCGTATGATCAGAGTGCCCGTAAGAACTCTAGCGCTTCAGCGAAGCCATTAAGGGTCCCGTCTTCTATTGAGAGACGATATCCTCCCCTGAATTCGCCGATTGTCCATACGATAGATAAGAGCTATCTCAGAGAGATCCTTAAACGGAAGGCTGGAAAGAATATTTATATCCCTGGGGAAGCATCAAATCGTTCGGCCGACAATACTGTATACACCTACACGATAGGAAGGACATGTTATCTTGTCGAAGGCGATACCGTACGTTCCTATACTGTCGACTAAGATTTGTTTACCCCAAAATAAAGCATTTCAAAAAAACTTCTTTGAAGACACAACCGATATCATATGAATAAAACGAAACTCATCTTGACGATAGCCATAATTACTAGTCTTATAATCTTAACCCCTCTAGTAATTATGCTTCTTGTACGGCTTTCTCCTCCAGATTATTTACAGCCAATCTCTGGAGGAACATTAAAGGAGCAAACGTGGATTGCATTCGCTGGATCCTATGTCGGAGCTATTATTGGTGCTGCCGGAGCCATATTGATAATGTTTCGAACCATTAGTGAAGGGCAAAAAGAAAAGGTAGAGAATCGAAAATATGCTGATTACCTTTATGTCCGAGACAGTATTGAAGAAGCGTTACAATCAATTGACGAATCCGGGATGGTAACGGTAATAACTGAGATGTTCGCATTATTAGATGCTAATTATAGAATCCCCAACCTGACTCAATTTGAGCGTGATCTTTCTCACGAAAGAATAACGTATAGAAAACTACTTCGAGCTCTTACTCAAACCATTATACCCAACCAAGATCAAGCAATTGATGCATTAAAGAGTCGTTTTAATGAACTGTTTTCTTTGGAAAACGCTTTCAAGGAGTTTGTAAATAAAATTGTCGTAGATAATAACATACAGGAGGATTTTTACAAATTGCAATTACATATAGCGTCCTTGACCGATAAATTGTACAAAAATCTAGTGGAGGACGTTCAAAGTCATCATTATCAACATGACGAAAACTGCGAACCTATCAAATATTCGTTTGCAAAACATTTTGACAAACTGTTATATTTGACTCCGCCAAACTCTTTATCTTTTGGAGAAGAGGACGCGAAAACAGGATTTGGATTAATATATCCCCAAGTAATGAATGAATATAGCCGGATTTATGCAGAGTTGTCATCCTCTGTGTCAGCGGCATCCAATGATTTACTATTATCATTAAAACAAGAGCTAGTAATGTAGCGTTCCTTGTATATTATCTCATGGCACAATTATTATCTGATTATTTGACTTGGCGTAAGAAACACGCTATTTCTATGATAAATCCACTTGTAAGAATTTTTAGTTACTACGCAACACATCTATGGAAATTAAGTACAATACACAAGAAGTGCCGGTGCTTCTGATCACCGGATACCTCGGAAGCGGCAAGACAACGCTCCTGAACCGCATCCTCCAGAACAAGAAGGGAATCAAGTTCGCCGTCATTGTCAATGATATCGGCGAGGTGAACATTGACGCCAACCTTATTGAGAAGGGCGGCATCGTGGGAGGAACGGACGATTCCCTGGTGGCCCTGCAGAACGGCTGCATCTGCTGCACCCTCAAGATGGACCTGGTGGCCCAGATTGCAGAGCTCACGGCCAGCTGCCGCTTCGACTACATTGTCATTGAGGCCAGCGGCATCTGCGAGCCCGCACCCATCGCCCAGACCATCTCCACCATCCCGGCTCTGGGGCCCCAGTACGTGAAGGGCGCCCTCCCCTATGTGGACTGCATCACCACCGTGGTGGATGCCCTCAGGATGAAGGACGAATTCGAAGGAGGATCGGCCCTTGAGAAGGAAGACATTGACGACGAAGACCTGGAACGCCTTGTGATTGAGCAAATTGAGTTCTGCAACATCGTGCTGCTGAACAAGGCCGATGAGGTGACGCCGGAGGAACTGGGCAAGCTCAAAGGCATTGTCAAAAGCATCAACCCCGGGGCCAAGGTGCTGGAGTGCAATTTCGGCGACGTAGACCTGGACGAGCTCATCTACACCGGCATGTTCCGCTTTGACGAAGTGGCCACATCGGCCGCCTGGATTGCCGCCATCGAGGGCGAAGAAGAGGAAGATGAGGCCGAGGGTGAGGCCCTGGAATACGGCATTGACACCTATGTTTACTGCCGCCGTCCGGCACTGGATCTGAACAAGTTCGACCACATGGTGGCCACCAAATGGCCCAAGAACATCATCCGGGCCAAGGGCCTTTGCTACTTCTCCAACGACACGGACAAGTGCTACCTCTTTGAGCAGGCCGGCAAGCAGAAGAGCATCCGCGACGCCGGGCTCTGGTTTGCCACCATGGAAGAGGAAGAACTCAAGGAAATGATGGCCCGCGACCGTAACCTCCGCCGCGACTGGGACCCCACCTACGGCGACCGCATGCAGAAGATTGTGTTCATCGGCCAGCACCTGGACAAGGAAGCCCTGGAAAAACTGATGGACTCCTGCCTCGCAGAGTAAGTTTTTTTTGCAAAACAAGAAAAAGTTCCTATATTTGCAGTCCCGTTTTTCGGGACATAAGCCTGGAGAGATGCTCGAGTGGCTTAAGAGGCACGCCTGGAAAGCGTGTATACTCCAAAAGGGTATCCCGAGTTCGAATCTCGGTCTCTCCGCTGCTAAAAGACTGAATATCAGTCAACTAGAAAAGAAAGCGCGCCGTTTTTTAGAGTTTTACGCTCAAAAAAAACGGCGCGTTTGAGCGTTTCCGGGACATCATTGAGCACCTTTTCCCGGAATTTACCCGCAAATTTTGCGGGTAAATAAAGCTCAAGCAAGCCATACAGGAGAATCGATTATGGCTATATCTGTAAACCTTTATCTTGATACACGCTCGGCGAAAGGTGGTTCTGCCAGGACCTGCCGGGACTCCGCTCAGGAGTACGCTATTAAAATCGCCCTTACGAAAGATAGTTCTACGACTTATCTCCCCACAGGTGTCAAGGTTCGTGCCGGGCACTGGAGGAATCGTCAAGTTGTTGGTCGTCCAGACAAGATGACTCTCAACACTTCTCTTGAGAAACAGAAAGCAGATGTAATGGCCATCATTCGAGATAATCGCGTCGCATGCCGTTATGCCGACATGTCGGTTTCGGAGATTAAAAAGGACATCTTGAAACGACTGGCCGGAGTTAAGGTAGAAGTGAAGATGCCGCTTTTTCTCAAACTCTTTGATTCATTTGCCGAGAAGCGGAGGTCTGAACGTACCAAAGAAATCTATCGTGCGTCGGCAAGAAAGATTCGGAAACTGATTCCTGATTCTGAACTTTTGACGGTTGACGACATTACCCTTGACTGGCTTGAGGAATACGAGGATACTCTTATTTCTAGAGGCAACAACCCGGCGACACGGAGTATTGAGTTTAGAAATATTCGAGCTGTGGTCAAATACGCTTTGAAGCACAAAATCATTAGGGACAATCCATTCGAAGGATTCACTATTCCCGAAGGAAGGTCCCCTAATAGAGCTCTCACAGTAACTGAACTGAGATCTTTCATCAACGCAGAAATGGAGCCATGGGAGCAAAAGTACATGGATTTCTTTCTTCTCTCTTTTCTCCTACTGGGCATAAACACCGAGGACCTCCTCCATCTCGACGGGATACAAGAAGGACGCATCAACTATATCCGGGCAAAAACGCACACGGACATGAGTGTAAAGGTGGAGCCCGAAGCTCTCGATATTATCAATAAGTATAAAGGGGGGAAGCATCTGTTGAACGTCCTGGACACCTATTCCAATACTCATAATTGGACATCAAAAGTGGATGCCGTACTTAAAGACATAGCAAAAAGGAACGGGCTCCCGCCAATAACGATGTATTGGGCCCGCCATACATGGGCCACTTTGGCCAACGTGGATCTCCGAATTGAACTCAGTACGGTTTCGGATGCCCTTGGACACCAGCCAGAGAAAAAGGTCACCTTAATATATATCAAGAAAAAGGATTACACCAAGGTCGATGAGGCCAACAGGAAAGTTATTGATTATGTCTTGAATAAATAAGCAGATTAACATAAGAGAAGCGGTGTTGTAGCAATTTCAGCACCGCTTTTCCCATGTTAAAAATGAACCTCCGCATCAAGTCCATATCTATCGCGCATAATCTGGATTAACTCATCATAGACCGGTGTGAAGAGTTTAACCGCCGCATCCATCAACTCTGTATTGTGAGGCGGGTTTTCATCTCTATTGACATATAGCTGAGGAAAGTACTTCACGGCGGAAACGAAATTATTCATTATTTGTACCCTTCGTAAAAGGTCCAGGCAGGATTCTCGCCCATCACGCAAAACTAAAGCGTTTACCATCGAGGAAACATCTGTGGCTCTTCTTAAGATATCAATGAGCCTGTCCTGGTATTCAATCTTTATTTCTTTGCCATAATCAGATTCCTCTGACAACATTCTTCCCTCCCCTTTCCTTAAGAAATCACGATTATATCCAAAGGCTAAGGAAAAAAGAACAGCATGTTTTTTAGAAAAATAATCATCCGACGCAAGGATACTAGCAACAGTCTGTCTTGCCAATCCGGTCTTTTCGGCAATCTCAATTTGGGAGAGTTTGCGTTCCTTTAAATCGGAAGAAACTTTATGCTTCACCACTTCAGCGGGAACAGTATTCATTTTTACGAGTGTTTGTTTTTGCAAAAATACTGAAAAAACTCCCAATTAACAACGGAACGATAAAAACGCCCTACTATTTGTCAAGATTTTGTTTATTATCCCAACCATTGTTAATATTCCGTTTATTATGGAGAAGCACGTTATGACCATAACATAAATATGCTTATTTTTGTCACAAATTAACAAAGTAATCACAAATGGATGTAAAATATTAACAAAAATCACGCCAAAATGAAAAAACCAAACGTCAACCCCACCGAACCGTATACGGTACCCGAGGCCTGCATGGCCATGGGGATCACCCGTCGCACGCTATACCGGTACACGGAGGCCGGAGCCCTCAAGGCCCATCGCCGCAAGGCTGATAATAGAATCGTTTTTTGGGGGAAAGACCTTCTGAACTGTTACTATTCCACTAAGTAGTACGCAACACCCACTACCGAAACCGTAGGTGTAATGCCTTTACCAACGACATTACTCAACTGTAAAGGTGGTAAAAAAATGTAATGATGTATACTAACTACCTTACTCATGATATTGGCGCTCGCAATGACCCGAAGCTAATGAAAGTCCAGATGAAAATGGGGATGGCCGGGCTTGGGCTGTATTGGTGTATTGTGGAGATGCTGTGGCAATTCGGAGGATATCTTGACTCGGATTACGATACCATTGCTTATTCGCTTCATTGCTCCGCCGAAGAAGTGAGACAATTGGTGGAACAGTTTGACCTTTTTATTTGCGAAGATGGAAAAATCCGAAGCGAATCTGTATTACGAAGATTAGCGCATCGGGACTCACTTTCAAAAGTCAGGTCTGAGGCCGGAAAAAAGGGAGCGGCAACGACAAATGGAAGGCGACAACTCTCGGCAAATGCCGCAATAACAAATAACAATAGCCGAGGTGTTGATGATGCAAATGCTGGCCAACCCATCAGCAATATCATGGCAAAAGTCAACACTAACAGCGGCAATTGCCCCAGCGTTGATGCGACAATAAATGAATCTACAAATACAAGGAATCCACAAACAAAGTCTTTCTCTATATCTGAATCAGAGAGAGAGAGGATAATCGAGATTTTCTTCTTTCGTAACGTGACGAATCCTATTCGCGAGACGGAGCGCTTCGTCGAATACTATGAGGCGCATGGATGGATGTTCGGCAATGGGCAACCCATCAAAAACGTAGAGGCGACCGCAAAAACGTGGAGGACTGAAAACCAGTCTATACGATTTGATACCAATTTCCTAAGTTGGTATCAAACCGTTTATGCCTCTATCGAAGATCCTCATATGAGAAAGAGACTCCTGATTGATATTGAAGCCGTGAATGTTCGCTCCAAAGAAATCTCTATTCGGTACAAAACACGTGAAATCGCCGAGTTCATCGCCACCTTCGTCCATGCAAAGCATTTAGAGCAGGGATATACTATTAATTGGAAAGTCTCTAACAACACATAAGCCTAGTACGTATCCTTGCGATCGGGGGCTCTGCCGCTTTTGGCAAGGATAAGCAACAGTAGTTCAAGTTTTAATAGCCAACATCATAATCACGATAAAGAAAAAAAACAATGGAAAAAGAAGAATTCAAGATTAGTCCGGGTGACCCCTTCTATGAGATGGCGAAAACACTGAATATCGAAGATAATCAGAGGCATACGATAGATAATAATGTGGCTAATGAGTCTTCAGAAGCTACTAAAGAATCCAATGCGGATTCTAAGCCTAAGCATGTGGTGACCCTTTCATCGAAGACGCAAAAGAAGAAAAGTAAGAAATCTGTCAAGAAGAGCGCTGGCAAGAATACAGATAATAAAGATGCTCAGTGGCATAGTGGATACTTCGCGGGATTGAAACGCTTTTCATTCTTTCTGGAGCCGCAATATGCGGATCTCCTCCGATACGTCTGCGATCAAAAAGGGAAAAGCATCCATTCCCTTATGTCGCAAATCGCACGTGACTTTTTGGACGATTACATAGAACAGTATATTTTAGACTCAAGGCGAAACATTGACCTTTTCATTGAAAATGAATAAATTATGTCCAGATGTGCGCCTTATGTAACCATATGAACACAATGCTCACTACAAGCGCATAAGAGGCCATTGAAACCATACTAACCAATATGGTAATGTATGTACATATAGTGCATATGTGTCCATTAAGGTCGTATTGTTAATAAGGGCTATAAGTAAATGTGCCTAAAAACTGGGTTAATTAAACAAAAATGAAGACGGAAACAAAACTAATTTGCGTGTTATGAATGTAGTCATATTTCATAAATACAAGGTGTGTGGTTGCACTACCAACCACCGTTACCCCCTATTTCAACGTGTGGTTGCACTACACATGAGGGGGTTAACGCCTTGCTTTTTCCTCAAAAATTCAATCAATTTTTCTGAAAAAGAGACGCCAACATTCGTTGTCGAGTTTCGCATCTCCATAGTCGATGCGACCTGGCAGGGCCTAAAATTCTAAACAATAAAACTCAATACTTCGTTAAAAATTAACAATATTTTTGTTTAATATTTAATATTCAATACTTTACGTATAATCACATCTGCCGTAAGCTGTCCCTGAGGGACGACGGAAGGCAGGCATTAAAAAGCCTGAAAAAAGTGTCAATTTT
>JAFUVU010000049.1 GCA_017477465.1 Bacteroidales bacterium | reverse complement strand
GGCGAAGCTGCAGAACTGCCGTGCGCTCTGGAAACGTGTGAAGCCACCGGTAATTGCAATCATATTGATTGCGATTCGGTCTCCAATACCGTCAATGCTTACAAGTAGTTCCTTTTGGCGAGTCAATACCGGATCAGCTGCAATAAGCGATTCTATCTCGGCATCAATGGCTGCGATCTGTTCGTCTATGGACTTGATAACCTTCTTCCATCGGCTGTTCTTATGTTTGAAGTCGCCAGGAGCCATATACTTCTTCTGGTCGGTGAGTTGAGACTGATACCTTTTTCGGTCGATAAGGAGGAACTCGCGGTCTGCCAGGAGGTTCTTCATGGAGGCCAGTGCCGCATCAGGAATGGAATAGCGGACGGCTTTGTCGCTATACCGGAAGGCATATTCGGCAATCCTGGCGGCGTCAATGACGTCATTCTTTCCACGGGTGAGGCCCATGGAGTTCTTGATGCGGGTGGGGTCATCCATCCAGAGGAAGATGTCCAGTTCCTGACAGGCCACGGTCAGAGGGTAGATGTATCGGCCTGTGTACTCGGCACAGACGAGGACATCTTCCAATGACGCGCCAAGCGCCTTCAACGCGGCCTTAAAGGCCTTTTTAAGGGCCTTTACGTCATTAGAGCACTCCTCCTCACGGACAATCTCAAGGCCGCCTCGGTAGCAAAGATTGCACTTTTCTTTGCTGATGTCGATGCCGACATAGATTTTTTTCATAACTTGCACTGCTTTTTTAGCGGACAGTGGGCCGTCGATCCGTCACCTACAAACCTTATTGCATCTAAGGATATTCTTATTCAGGTCCTGGATCAACGGGCCGGGCGGGGCAAAAAAGATACACGGGTCTTACCCATTTGTACAAATTGAGAACCGCCCGGCTCCATTGTCCTTCTGTTAAACTTTTATTATCGGCATAAATTTACTACTTTTGTCGTACAAACCTAGGTGCAGAGAACTACGCTGCAAATCTAAGGTATTTGTATATGCAATTCAAACTTCAGTCGTCATACCAGCCTTCCGGCGACCAGCCTGAGGCAATAGATCAGTTATGCAGGGCCCTGCAGGATGGCGTGAGTGATGTTACGCTCCTCGGCGTCACCGGCTCCGGAAAAACCTTCACCATGGCCAATGTCATTCAGCGTCTGCAACGGCCGGCGCTGATTCTAAGCCATAACAAGACTCTGGCTGCACAGCTGTATGGCGAATTCAAGGCGTTCTTCCCGGACAACGCCGTGGAGTATTTCGTCTCATATTACGACTATTACCAGCCCGAGGCATACATCCCAACCACCGACACCTACATAGAGAAAGACCTGAGTATCAACGACAAAATTGACGAGCTCAGGGTAAGTGCAGCATCGGCCCTCATGAGCGGGCGAAGGGATGTTATCGTGATTTCGTCGGTGAGCTGCCTCTACGGAATCGGCAATCCTGACGACTTTCACGACCAGACAGTGACGGTGAGAAAAGGCGAGCAGATGTCCATGACACGGCTCCTTTACAAGATTGTGGACGCCCTTTACTACCGCACCGAGACCGATTTCAAGCGCGGCAGTTTCCGAGTCCGCGGCGACACCGTGGACATTTTCCTCGGAGGGGCCGATTACGCAGCCCGCATCGAGTTTTTCGGCGACGAAGTGGACCGCATCGCCCTCATCGACCCCGTGACCGGAGCCATCTTCGAGGAGATGGACAAGATTGACCTCTACCCCGCCAAAAACTTCGTCACTTCAAAAGAGAAGGGAGCCAAGGCGGTGAGCCAGATTCAAGACGACTTGGTGAAGCAGGTGGAATACTTCGAATCCATCGGCAAGTTCCTGGAGGCCAAGAGGTTAAAGCAGAGGGTAGAGTACGATATCGAGATGATAAAAGAGATGGGCTACTGCCCCGGAGTGGAGAACTATTCCCGCTATTTCGACGGGCGCAAACCCGGTCAGCGGCCTTTCACGCTCATCGACTATTTTCCCGACGATTTCCTGGTTTTCATCGACGAAAGCCATGTAACGCTGCCTCAGATTCGCGCAATGTACGGCGGCGACCACTCCCGCAAGGAGACTCTCGTGGAATATGGCTTCCGTCTTCCCGCGGCAAGCGACAACCGTCCCCTCACCTTCGATGAGTTCGAGGCGGTCACCGGCCAGACGGTCTATGTCAGCGCCACCCCTGCCGATTACGAGCTTCAAAAGAGCGAAGGTCTTGTGGTTGAACAGATTGTGCGTCCCACCGGATTGCTTGACCCCCCTATCGAGGTAAGGCCCACAAAGAACCAGGTCGATGACCTTATGGAAGAAATCCGCCAAAGGGCAGAAAGGGACGAGCGTGTTCTTGTGACAACCCTCACCAAGCGCATGGCGGAGGAACTGGACAGCTACTTCGGTCGAAACGGAGTCCGCTGCCGATACATTCACTCCGACGTGGACACTGCCGAGAGGGTGGAGATAATCGAAGACTTCAAGAACGGGTTGTTCGACGTGCTCGTAGGCGTGAACCTCCTGCGCGAAGGGCTGGACATCCCCACCGTTTCCCTTGTAGCCATCCTGGATGCCGACAAGGAGGGGTTCCTCCGCAGCGGCCGCGCCCTTACTCAAACTGCAGGCCGTGCAGCACGAAACGTCAACGGCCTTGTCATTATGTATGCCGACAGCATCACCCAGTCCATGGATGAGACTATCCGAGAAACGGCCAGACGCCGCGCAAAACAGCAGGAATACAACAAGTTGCACGGAATCACGCCTAAGCAGGTTCAGGTGCGCTCCAACATCCTGGTAAGCGAACTGGTACGCTCCGGCGAAGACACCACCCACGTCTCCGGCTTCCTGAATCCCAACCTGAAGAACTCCGTCACCGGCCACGTAAGTGCCAAAGACTCAGTATCCGACCCCACCTACGTCCCTTCCGCATCAGAGCTTGGCAAGGGAGACGTCAGCGTCGGCCTTGGTCACGACGCCAGGCGCGAGGGCACATCGGCATACGTTGACGGCTATCTCCAGGCCGACCTTGCCGCAGTCCTCCAGGACCCGGTCATCCGTTCAATGTCCCGCCAGCAAGTGGAAAAAGCGGCCGACGAAGCCAAACGCAAAATGCAGAAAGCAGCCGCCGATCTCGACTTCACCGCCGCAGCCCGCTACCGCGACGAAATGTGGGCCCTCCAGCAATACCTCAAAGTGTGGACAGACTAGATTGCCGGTCAAGCCGGCAATGACGTCATGCCAGGCCACATCATCGTCATGCCCGGCCACATCGTCATGCCCGGCCACATCGTCGTCATGCCCGGCCACGACCGGGCATCTACTGCCTTGTTACCTTCAGCACATGTTTGATAGCCCTGAGCTGTGACAGGACCTTGTCCAGTTCCAGATTGGAGGGAACGGAGAGTTTGAGGGCGACCTCCCAGGTGCCGCTGCGGCGGTTTTCCGTTACGGTGAAACTGCGGATGGAAGCTTTGAACTGGCCTATCACCTCCAGGATACGGTTGGATACGCTTTCTTCATCGGCAACAATCTTAAGGCCGACTTGAAAGCTGCCGCCGGAGGGGTTGTCGGCCCAGCGGACCTTCTGGATGCGGTATGGATATAATTCCAGCAGGCGTGCCGCGTTGGGGCAGCTGATTCTGTGAATCTTGATGCCGTCTTCCCTGGTTACGAAGCCGAAGACGTCGTCTCCATAGACAGGGTTGCAGCATTTAGCCATCTTGTAGTCTATTCCCTTGACATTCCGTGCATTGAGCACCAGGATATCGTCTTTTGAATCAAAGTGCCGGGCGGCTTTGGCCGAGCTTATCACGGCCTCGGCTGCTTCTACCGACTGAGCGTGGCGCTGCTCCTCGCCAAGGATGTAGTCTTTTATCGTATTGACATCTACGGAACCGCTGCCGACTGCCGCATAGAATGCAGTAAGTGAGCTGTAGCCCAGTTTGTTACGGAGTTCCGTCAGCATCGAGTCGGGCAGTTCCAGTTTCCAGTTCCTCAGGCGACGCTCAAGGAGTTCCCTGCCATCGGCCGCACGGGAAAGTTCCTGAGCTGCAAGAGCCTGTTTAACCTTGGACCTGGCCTTGGAGGTCACCACCCAGCCCAGCCAGTCCTGGTTCGGACGCTGGTTCTTGGAAGTGAGGATCTCCACCACATCGCCTGTCGAAAGCTTTTCGCGTATAGAAACCGCTTTGCCATTCACCTTTGCCCCGACGCAGTGCGAGCCGATATTGGTATGTATGCCGAAGGCAAAGTCCAGCACCGTGGAACCTGCCGACAGGATTCGCAGCTCTCCGGTAGGTGTAAATACGAAAATATCTTTGGTCGGAGGCTGAGGCAGGTCTTCGGTATCTTCATCGGGATGCTCCAGGGCATAGCGCACGCTGGTGAGCCACTTGTCCATGGTCTCTTCCCGTTTGATGCCTTTGTACGACCAGTGAGAGGCAAAACCGTTTTCTGCGACATCATCCATGCGGCGGGTGCGGATCTGCACCTCCACATATGCTCCGTCGCGATTCTTGACGGTGATATGCAGGCTCTCGTAGCCGTTAGGCTTGGGATTGGTGACCCAGTCCCTTAGGCGCTTGGTATCGGCCTCATACTCTTCTGTCACAAATGAATAGACTTGCCAGCAGAGATCCTTTTCCCGCTTGTGGTCGTCGGCATCGCAATCTATGATGAAGCGTATGGCGAATACGTCGTAAACGCCTTCGAAGGGGACCTTCTGCTTCACCATTTTCTGCCAGATGGAGTATGCCGCCTTGGTACGTATTTTCAGTTTGTACCGGATGCCTGCTGCCGACAGCTTGAGTTTCAAGGGTTCTATGAATTCCGCCATCAGCTTTTCGCGGTCCTTCTCCCCTGCCTTGAGCTTATTGGTAATGAGCCGATATTGCTCCGGCTCCGCATAGTTAAGGTAAGTATCCTCCATCTCCCGCTTCATATTGTACAGGCCCAGCTGGTGGGCCAGAGGGATGTACAGCATGAGAGTTTCGAGGATTTTCTGCTCGCGGTTTGCTTTGGGGAATATCTTGAGGCTGCGCATTACCTCCAGACGGTCGGCAAGTTTAAGGACTGTTACGCGAGGGTCCCGCGAATATTGGATGATTAGCTTCTTGTAGTTTTCGGCCTCAAGACGGGTGTCCTTGGGCTTGATGGTGGATATTTTGTTGAGTCCGTCCACCAGAGTGCAGATAGCTTCGCCCCAGTCTGATGTTTTAAGCTCGTACTCGCCCATCCTGGACGCTTCGTGCAGATATACCGCCGCTACGCATTCAGGGGGAAGGCCAATCTCGGAGGCCACGATATCGGCAACGGCGTCAGGATGGCCGATGAAAGGCGATCCGTCATATCGAGTCTGGTCTTTCAGGGCCTCTGCGGCCACTTCCCGGGCCCTTTGAATGAGGGCCATTCCTTCGGGACTGTACGATGCCGTGGAGCTATTCATTTCACTGTCGATTATTTGTTACTTAGCAGCGCGCAGCCTCTGAGTGAGCGCAGTTTGGAAAGCACGGGCATTGGCCAGATGCTCCGGATAAGTTGCCGCAAAGCGGTGGGAGCCGTTGAAGGAAGGATCGGCACAAAAGAAGATGTAATTGTGCGAATCCGGGTGCAGAACCGCTTCCAGGCAGCTTTTCGGAGGGCAGGAGATGGGGCCCGGAGGCAGGCCTGCGTACTTGTAGGTATTGTACGGTGACTCCACCGCCAGATGGCTTTTCAGGATGCGGCGGGGCTCATAGTCGAAGCAGAAGGCGATGGTAGGATCGGCCTGCAGTTTCATGCCTGTGCGGAGGCGGTTCAGATACACTCCGGCGATTGTGGGCTGCTCCGGCACATAGCGGGTTTCGCCGTCCACAATCGAGGCCAGGGCCGATACTTCCCTTGGGGTAAGCCCCTGCTTCTGGGCGGCTTCCACGCGCTCAGGCGTCCACCAGGCGTCGCGCTCTTTTGCGAAACGGTCGAAAATTTCCTTGACGGACGCTGTCCAGAGAATCTGGTAAGTATCCGGGATAATCATCGTAAACAATTGAGGCACATCCACTCCGTATGCCGCCAGGGAATCATTGCTGAAGGCAAAGGCGGCTACGGCGGCCGAATCGGCCAGCATTTGGGCGCCGATTTTGCGGCACAGGACGCCCGGGGTGCGAATTGCGCCGGAAAGCGTCAGATTCACAGGCGTTTGCCAGCCTTTCTTGAGCATACGGCCAACGTACATGCTGGAACAGGTGCCGTCTATCAGGTAATGGCCGGGCTGTACGCCTTCGAGCTCTTTGAATACACGCTCCAGGCTGGATGGTTTGCGGACGGTCCCGCTTGCCAATATCGAATCCTTAACCGCTACGATATCCATCCCGGGATATACATACAACTCGCTGCTGCCGGTGAAATTGGGGGCTTTGCGGTCGTACCAGATTTGATAGACCTTGATACCCGCAACCAGCAGGACAAGGGCCGATACTAAAAGGCCCGCCCAAATTAAAGTCTTCTTTTTCATGCTTAGCGGAGTTTAATTTCGTCGCCTTCCTGGAGGCTTACGGGGGCGGTAAGGCCGTTCAGCTTGAGGATAGCCTTTTCACGCACTGCAAAACGCTGGCAAATGGAATGGAAATCTTCGCCGTCTTGCTCTACGATGTAAAGCTCCAGCCCTTCGGGGGCCTTCTTTTTCTTTTGAGCAAGATAGACGATAGTTCCGGGAAGCAGGGTGGATTCCTTCTTCAAATCATTGTACCTGAGGATTTCCCACTTGAACAGATGATAGTATTTGGCGATGGAGGCGTAGCTCTCCCCTTCCATTGCATAGACAAACGGGACTCCGTTAAGGGAATATAGCTGGCGGCTGAGCGCGAAGCGATATTCTTCCTGCACGGGTGCTTCCACGCCATTGCGGACAGCGGGTACCGCCACCGGCTCTTCAATCTTGTGAGGAGGCTCCGGAAGTACTGCTTCCTGGGCTTCGCTAACCCTGTCGAACCTTGACAGGTTGTAATCCTCGATATATTTGATGAGCTTGGAAGGATACTTGGGATCCGTGGCATAACCTGCCTGCTTGAGGCCGTAGGCCCAGCCTTCGTAGTCGGTGCGGTCCAGGTCGAAAAGGAATTTATAGCGATCCCTGTAGCGCAGAAAGTCTGAATGGTCGCGGAAACTTTGCTCCGGGGAGTCATAGACCCTGAAGCATTCGTTACGCTTGTCATCGTCCATTTTCATGGAACGGCCTGTCCAGCCTTTGTGGCATTTGATGCCGAAGTGGTTGTTGCCCTCCGTTGCCAGTTTGGACAACCCGGCGCCTGATTCCAGGATGCCCTGGGCAAGGGTAATGCTGGCCGGAACGCCGCTGCGCAGCATTTCCTGGACTGCAAGCTCGGAATATCGGGCAATATATTTTTCCTGCGCAGACTGAGCGAACAGCACTGCCGGAACTACGGCGGCGACCAAAAAGAGCAAAAATTTCTTCATCATAATACCACTATTCATTCTGAGCTTCCTCCGGCCGCTCCCTGTCATTCTGAGCGAAGCGAAGAATATCAAGATGCTAAGTTAAGAAGAAATTTTCAAATATCGTAAACCTCGCCGTCGGAAGTGGCGAAAGATTCAGGGAAAACGCTGCGGCATTCAGCCTCGTAGGCTTTTATATCGGCATTTCTTGAAGAATAGTGGCCGATAAGAAGCTTGCCTGCGCCGGCCTCCAGTGCTACCTGGGCGGCCTGCTTGGTTGTGGAATGGTGACGGAGGGCACCCTGATCGGCAAGCTCTTGAAGATAGGTGGCCTCGTGATAGATTACGCTTGTGCCTTTGAGCCAGGCGGCCTCTTCCGGGAAGGGCGCGGTGTCCGAGCAATAGGCGTAGCTCTTGGGGACGAACGGCTTATATGCAGCCTCCGAGGCAGGGATTACGCTGCCGTCGACCCTCTGCACGTCTTCTCCGCGCTTTAGGGTGCCGATTTCTGTGAGGCTGAGCCCGTATCGGCCTATTGCCTCTTTGTGCACGTTGAAGGGAGGCTCCTTTTCGCGGAAGATAAAGCCGAAGCTTTCGATGCCATGGTTGAGCGGGAAAGCCTGCACGCTGATGCTTTTGCTTTCCAGCACTGTCTCCGGCTGCTTCATCTTTAGAGGCGTGAAGCGAATCTCGAAGCCTATTCCTTCGCCGTAATAGCTGAGGAAGATTTTAAGGATGGGGCCGAAGGATGGCGGAGCAAAGATGTTCAGCGGTGTCTGCCGGCCTTTCATGCCAAGAGTGGACAGCAGGCCGAAAAATCCGAACACATGGTCCCCGTGAATGTGCGAAAGGAAGATGGAATCCAGTTTCATCAGGGGAATATGGCATTCTACCATGCGATACTGGGTTCCTTCTCCGCAATCTATAAGGAATAAGCGCCCATGCAGCTGCAGTGCTTGGGCGCTTTGATTCCTGCCCTTCACCGGCATGGCCGAAGCCGTGCCGAGAAGGGTCAGTTTAAAAGTATGGGCGGGATTATTCACCCTTCTCCAGCTGCTCCTTCAGAGCGGCCAGAGCTGAGATGTCACCAAGAGTAGTCTTCTCCACAGAGGTCTGCACTTTCTTGATGGCTTTCTTTGCGGTTTCGGCCTCGGCGTTCTCACGGGCGGCTTTGGCTTCCTGATAAGTGCGGACGTGGGAAACACGGACGGTGCGGGTGCTGCGGCGCAGATCCACAACCTTGAAGGGCAGGGTTTCGCCTACGAGGGCCTGCTTGCCGTCTTCCTTCTGGAGTTCGCGGTTGAAAGCGGTGGCTTCGGTACCGTCGGCCAGGGTGATGGTGGCATTCTTGTCGCCGATGGCGCTTACGGTGCCGTCAACAACAGTGCCGACAGGGTATTTGGCCTCGAGTTCATCCCAAGGGTTGGGAGTGAGCTGCTTGTGGCCGAGGGACAGCTTGTGGCTGTTCTCGTCGAAGTCGAGGATGACTACGTCGATGACGTCGCCGCTCTGGACCATCTCGGCGGGATGTTTGATCTTGTTCCAGCTGAGGTCGGAGATGTGGATGAGGCCTTCTACGCCGTCCTCAAGTTCTGCGAATACACCGAAGTTGGTGATATTGCGGACAGTGGCTTTGTGCTGGGAACCGACGGGATATTTCTCGCGGATGCTCTCCCAAGGGTTGGAGGTGAGCTGCTTGATGCCGAGGGACATCTTGCGGGCTTCGCGGTCCAGGGTGAGGATGACGGCTTCCACTTCGTCGCCCATTTTCAGGAATTCCTGAGCGCTGTGCAGACGGGGGCTCCAGCTCATTTCGCTTACGTGTACGAGACCTTCTACGCCGGGTTCAACCTCGACGAAGGCGCCGTAATCGGCAACTGCAACGACTTTACCCTTAACGGTGTCACCGACTTTGAGATCAGGTGAAAGAGCTTCCCAAGGGTGCGGGGTGAGCTGCTTGAGGCCGAGGGCGATGCGCTTCTGCTGCTCGTTGAAGTCGAGGACAACGACGTTGATCTTCTGATCCAGGGCGACGACTTCTTCCGGATGGGAGATGCGGCCCCAGCTGAGGTCGGTGATGTGGATGAGACCGTCCACACCGCCAAGGTCCACGAATACGCCGTAGTTGGTGATGTTCTTGACGACACCTTCCAGAACCTGACCCTTCTCCAGTTTGGAGATGAGTTCGGAACGCTTGAGTTCCTGTTCTGCCTCGAGGAGGGCTTTGTGGGAAACGACCACGTTGCGGAATTCCTGATTGATCTTGACAATCTTGAAGTCCATGGTGGTATCTACGAATACGTCGTAGTCACGGATGGGTTTGATGTCGATCTGGGAGCCGGGGAGGAAGGCCTCGATGCCGAATACGTCCACGATCATGCCGCCTTTGGTGCGGGTCTTGACATAACCCTTGACAATTTCACCGCTTTCATAAGCTGCGGTAACCATATCCCAAGATTTGAGCTGGCGTGCTTTCTTGTGGGAGATGATGAGCTGACCTTTGCGGTCCTCTGCGCTTTCCACGAGCACTTCCACCTTGTCACCAACTTTGAGATCCGGGTTGTAACGGAATTCGGGAGCGGAGATGACACCTTCGCTCTTTGCGCCGATGTTGACGACGACCTCACGTTTGTTGATGGAGGTTACGACACCTTCTACGACCTCGTTCTCGGTGATTTTGGAGAGGGTTTGCTCATACAGGGCCATCTGCTCCTCCTTGGAGCCGGACTCTGCACCGTCGTTCTCGAATGCATCCCAGTCGAAGTCCTCGGGGGCGACTGAGGCGTTCAGGACGGCCTTCTTGGTTTCATTCTGGACGGGAGCCTCGTTCTGAGCCTGTTCCGTCACGTTTTTAATTTCTTCAGACATAATTGTTTAGATTGAAAAAACTAGTAGTTAAACATTATTTCATGAGCTTTTCCCGCGGACATCCGCAAAAAAAGCGCGCAAATATACATATAATTATTTGATTTTACAAAAGTTTCTTACGCCGGAACAGGTACCAGACTACCACGCAGCTAAGGGCCATGAGGCCGAGGATGATTACCCAGTTCCAGAAATTGGCGTTGGGATCGTCGGCCGCTATCATCGGCAGGCGCACGTTCATGCCGTAGAAGCCGGCGATGAGGGTAGGAGGCATGAGGAACACCGACACGACCGCCAGTATCTTCATGATTTTGTTCTGCTCCAGGTTGATAAGACCCAGGACGGTGTCCTGGAGGTATTCCAGACGCTCGAAGCAGAAGTTGGTGTGGCTAAGGAGTGAACTTATATCCTGCAGGAGCACGTTGAGCCTGTTTTCCAGCGAACGCGGCACTTTGGTGGAGCGCATGAGGTTGGAGATGAGGCGCTGTTTATCAACTACGTTTTCACGCACGACCATGGTGTTTTCCTGCATCTGGGAGATGTCCAGAAGGAGTTCCTGGTCGATGTCTTCTTCTTCGTTTATCCTGCGGGCGTATTGGGAGATTTCCTTTGACAGGAGCTCGATCATATCGGCATCAAGGTCAACACGTTGATCCAGGATGCTGGCGAAGACCGAGAAGCCCGACGGATACTGCTTGGGATTAACCTGCATGCGGCGCTGAAGTTCCGTGAAGGAACGGAGGGGCACCTCGCGTAGGGTGGCCAGGGTTTCGTCCACTATTGTGAACGATACGGCCTGCTCCCCGTACTCTTCCGGGCCGGGGGTAAGGAAGTTGGTGTTGGCGAAGATTGCGTCGTCGCTTTCGAAGTAGCGGGACGATGATTCGATTTCCTCGGCTTGGGCGCGGCTTTGGATTTCCGTGCCCATAAAGGTTTCCACGGCACGCTTTTCCGCACCGGAAGGGTCCACCAGGTCTATCCAGACGGTGTCTTCAAGGCGAATCTTCGGGAAGTCTTTCTCCGACTGGGAGAGGAGAATTTTTCCGTTTTCTCTGTAGAAGATACTGAGCATATCTCTAGTTCTGTTTTAGCTCCGGGCCAGTCGCACCGGATGGGATTTTACTTTTAAACCAGCTGACGTTACGGAAAAGTCAGCCCACAAAAGTACGGAAAAAATCTTAAAAAACAAGCGGAATCAGCCAAATTAGAAACAGATGTACCGGGTAGAAGGCATAAAAGGCATATTTCCATATCGGCCCGTGTATAAATCCGCGCTTTCCGCTATACAGATTGATGGGGATAAACGCCAGTCCGGCGACCCAGCGCATGGGCAGCATGCAGCATCCGACAAGCGCCTGCACCGGTTTCCAGTCCCTCAGAAGATACAGCATAAGGATGAAGGCGACGCCGGTGTAGCCATAATCGGCCCTTAGGAAAAATGCCGTCACAAAGATGGCGCCGATGCTTAGCCAGAGATTCTTTTCTTGCCAAGCGGCCGGAGCGTTGATGCCGGTTGTTTTTCCGCCATTGCCGAAACGCTCCAGGGCGCAGAGTGCGATATAACCCAGAAATAGCGTAAACATCACATTCTGTTTCGGATACAGGATGCCGCCGCAGTGGGCAAGGTTCCAGGGAATTTCAGAAATGAGGGCGAAAATAAAGAGGTTCAGGCCATACTTTTTGCGGTCCCTTGTATGGATGAAGCCCTCCACTATCAGGAAGGCGAAGATTGGGAAGGCAAGCCGGCCTGCCATGCGGCAGATCACGTACGGGGTTATTGCGCGGGAACCTACACTGAACAGCACCTGCATGAATGCAGGGTCCTTCACCCAGACGAAACAGGCCAGGTGATCTATCAGCATGGACAAAACTGCAATCAGCTTCAACCAGCTGCCGCTGAGGAACTTAAGCTTCATATTCGGTTGGGTCGAAACCTTCCAGGGCTTCTTTTCGCTCGACGCAGGTGCCGCATTTGCCGCAGTGCTTCTCACCGCCCTTATAGCAGGAATAGGTAAGGCTGTAATCGATGCCGAGTTCTTTCCCGCGAAGGGCGATTTCCCGCTTTGTCATATTGCAGTACGGCGACAGCACTTTCACCCCGTTATAGGTTCCGGCCTTGACTGCCGCGGCCATTCCTTCGATGAATTCCGGTCGGCAGTCCGGGTAGATTGCGTGGTCGCCGCTGTGGTTTGCCAGCAAGATTGCGTCCTCGTCGTAACTTTCGGCAAGGCCGGCAGCGATTGCCAGCATGATGCCGTTGCGGAAGGGCACTACGGTCGAGTGCATGTTCTCATCGGCATAAGAGCCTTCCGGAATGTCGCCGCCGCTTAGGAGAAGGTCGCTCTTGAAGTATCGGCCAATAAAATCCAGGGGAATCACCAGATGCTTGATTCCCAGCCGCTTGCAGTTTTCCTTCGCATACTCTATCTCCCTTGCGTTATGCTTGGAGCCATAATCGAAACTGACCGCCAGCGAAATACGGTCCTTATACTCGTACAACAGCGTAGTACTGTCCAAACCTCCGGAATAAACCAAAATCATCGTGTCACGTATCTATCTATAAATCAACATTTTGCTGAAATCAAGTGCGGCAAAAAGTCACACTTGATTTCTGGAACTTGCTGGGTATCAGTTGGTTGCTTGCCAAGCTAAAAAGGCTGAGCGGGCCGACGCTACCGCTTCCACGACGGTTTTCGGACCAAGGATGAAGTCGCCTGCTACCCAGACGTTAGGCAGGCCTTCCACCTTGCCGGAATCGTCAACCGACGGCCAGCCCCATTCGTTCATGACGGCCGCCGTGCCGCTGAACATCGAAAAATCAGGCTTTTCGCTTATGGCGGTGAGCAGGGTGTCGCACTCCACGAAATGGTCCGTGCCGTCGATGATCCGCGTTACCACGCGGCCGCCGTCTTCGGGCTGGACGTTTTCGCAGTCGCGGAATACGACGCCTCCTTCGCGCACCTCGACCGGAGCTTGGAAAACGCGGAACTGCACGCCATCGGCCTTGGCCTCCTCCACTTCCAGAGGATTGGCGGGCATGTTTTCAAAGGTCTTGCGGTAGTAAACCCAGGTTTCCACACCTTGGCGGACGGCTGTACGGCAAGCATCCATAGCTACATTGCCGCCGCCGATGACAATAACCTTCTTCCCAAGATCGAATGCCGACGGATCCTTCAGGAAAGGCAGTGCCTGAACGGCTCTCTCCTCGCCCGGAATGCGCAGAGTAGCAGGTTTTTCCGCACCTGCGCCGATGAGCACGGCATCAAATTCGGCCGACAGGGAGGCAAGGGAAACGTCGCGTCCTACCTCCACACCGCCGCGGAAGGTAATCCCCGCCTTTTCGAACATGGTCTCGAAAGCGTCGCAGTACTTTTTGTCCAGGCGGAAAGAGGGAATGCCATAGCGCAGTACGCCGCCCATACGGGGATTGGCGTCAAAGATGATAACGTCCGCCCCGTCCATATACAGCCAAACTGCAGAACACAGGCCGACAGGGCCGGCGCCGACCAGCGCGAAACGCTTGCCGCTGAGCCTGTCAGACTCACGCTTCAGTTCATGTCCAAGCAAATACGCAGTAGAAATCTCCTGCTCTATCTCATACCAGCGGACCGGAACCTGCTTGACGTTAAGGACGCAGTGCCCATAGCAGAATTGTTTCCAGTCGCACACTTGGGAAGTGATTGCACTCAGAGGATTGTTTCTGAAAAGCATAGCTCCTGCCTCTTCCAATTTGCCTTCCCTGTAAAGGGCCATGCACTCCGGCACAGGCGTGTGCACAGGGCATCCCTGAAGGGCGCATTTTGGTTTCTTGCAAAGCAGACAGCGTAAAGCTTCGTTGTTCATAGTGTTATTTATGGTTTGAAAATCTGACGGTTAACTATAGAGCGGCCGAGGGTTAGGGAATCGGCATATTCAAGGTCGTCGCCAAAGCCAAGGCCGCGGGCAAGGGAGCTCACCTTGATGCCCGTCTCCTCAATTTGCCGATAAATATAGAAAGCGGTGGTCTCCCCTTCCACGTCGCCGCTAAGGGCAAGGATAACTTCTGCCGACGAGGGCACCTCCATAACCTTTATCCTTTCCACCAATTCCTTGATATTCAAATCTGAAGGGCCGACACCGGCTATCGGCGAGATTATGCCGCCGAGAACATGGTAAACGCCATGATACTGCCCCGTGGCCTCGATGCTCATAACATCGCGCACGCTTTCCACCACGCAGATAAGCTGCTGGTCGCGGGTGTGGTCGGAACAGATTGAGCAGATTTCGTCGTCCGAAATCATGCGGCAGCGGCGGCAGTAGCGCACATCGTCCCTCAGATGATCTATGGCCGATGTGAAATGGTGCACGTTTTCGGCCGGTTGCTTGAGCAGGTGCAAGGCAAGACGCAGAGCGCTCCTGCGGCCTACGCCCGGGAGTGAACTGATGGCCTCCACCGCTTCTGTAAGGAGGGCCGACGGATAATTTTCTTTATAGGCCATGATTTGCAGCCCCTAAGATACAACTTTCCCGCGCTTTTTCCAATGGAAATAGCCATAAACTGCCGATGCGGCATACACAGCATAGAGGACGGCCATCCACCATTGGCCCGTGTCGATGCAGAGCCAGGTGCTCATAAGGTCGGCCCCTATCCAGAGCAGCCACTGCCTAAGATAACTTTTTGCAAGCCACCAAGTTGCGATTACGCTGAGAAGTGTGCTAGCAGCATCCAGCAGCGGGGCCGGATCTCCGGATGCCTTGAGGATGTAAAATATCGGGTACAGGCCGATAACATATACCAAGGTACTTATATACTGCACCTTGGGGGTCAAAGGCCGGATGTGAATCTCCCCTTCGCCGACTTGTGCCCCGTCCTTTTTCCACTGCCACAGCCCGATGAAAGACACAACTACATAATAGATATTAAGCCCCATGGACGCCCACACGTGCTGGACGCCAAAACTGAAAGCGCATGCGGCCCCGGTGAGAATCCCCAGCACCCACATGGCATTCTTCTGCAAAATCTCCAGCACCACATAAGCGACGCCGGTAACAAGGGCAAAAATTTCTATTATCCGTATTATGGTTTCCATAAAATGTAAACACGTTTACATCGTTTCCCGCAAAAAGCGCCATTTTTGACGGAACCGGCGTAAAAACCAACATCGTTTCCAGCAAAAAGTGCCATTTTTGACGGAACCGGCGTAAAAACCGACATCGCTTCCCGCAAAAAACGCCATTTTTGACGGAACCAGCGTAATTGCCGTACAGCCGTAGCCAATAAAAAAGAGGCCGACAAATAATTGTGGCCTCTTGAGCCACTCATCAGGCTCGAACTGACGACCTGCGCGTTACGAATGCGCTGCTCTACCGACTGAGCTAAAGTGGCTTGAACCGATTGTGATGAACCGGGACTGCAAATATACAACTTTTTTTGGAATCCCAGCAAACTTTATTTGCAGACCTTCGGCGAAAAGCTTATTTTTGCAGCAGATTATTATCGTTATGCGTTCTGACATTATTGTAATCGGCGGAGGAGCCGCCGGACTCGCAGCCGCTATCGGCGCAGCCAAAGTTCTGGCACAGAGAGAAGAAGGCGGCACTGTAACCGTGCTGGAAAAAATGCCCAAGGCCGGCAGGAAAATCATGATTACCGGCAAAGGCCGATGCAACTTCACAAACGTCAAGTCCTGGCAGGACTTCGCAGACCACATCAGAACCGACAGCAACTTCGCTTCCCCCGCATGGCACAACCTTACTCCGGAGGCCCTCATCGGCCTTTTCAAGGAGAACGGAATGCCGGCAGTGGTGGAACGCGGAGACCGCGCTTTCCCGTCTTCGCACCTTGCTTCCGATGTTGTGGATACTCTGCTCAGGGCCTGCACGCTTAACGGCGTGAAAGTAGTCACGGACTGTGAGGTGAAAACCATAGACCAGACTCCGCGCGGATTCTCCCTGGATTGCATCCAGACTACACGCAAGCAGGTCCGCATCCCGCAGGACAACCCCCGCAAGATGCGTCCCGGCAAGCCCGCACCCACCCGCGAGGATATCACCATCGAACCCGTAGAATACAGCTGCAGGAAGCTAATCATCGCCACCGGCGGCCTCTCCTATCCCGGCACCGGCTCAACCGGCGACGGCTATCTATGGGCCGAAGAGCTGGGCCACAGTGTAGAGGACTGTTTCCCTTCCCTTACCGCCCTGGTGCCGGAAGGGTACAAGGAGTCATCGGCCCTTAGCGGTCAGATTCGCGAAGCCTTCCGCGGAAAGACGGTTTACGGCAATAAGAAAGAGCGCAAAATAGCCCCCCTGCCAGGCTGGTACCCTAAATTTGAAAAGCATATCGAGCGCATAACCCCTCTGAGCGAGCTGGGCGGCCTTTTCAATGGCAATAAGCTGGACAATGTGCAGTTGTCGCTGCTTGTCGGCGGAGAAACGGTGCAGCAGGAATTCGGCGACATTGAATTCACCGACGGCGGTCTGGAAGGCCCCCTCGGCTTCATGGTCAGCCGCCGCGCTGTCAAAGCCCTCATAGACGGGCAGAAGGTGGCAGTCTCAATAGACCTGAAACCTGCAGTGGAACTGGAAAAACTGGATGCCGACGTCCACGCCAAATGGGAGGAAATAATTGCCGATGAGCGCTCCAAGGGCCAAAGTTTCCAGCGGCTGTTCCGCATCATGCTTGGAAAGCTGATTCCCTGGAACTTAACGCTTGCCTTCCTTAAGACAAACTCCAAAGTAAGCGTCGATACCCTTGCCGCAACCCTGAAGGACTGGCGCATGGGCATAGCCGGCTTCGTGGGCTTTGAGCGCAGCGTAGTCACCGCCGGCGGCATTTCCACCGACGAAGTGGTGGCAAAAACGCTGGAATCAAAAAAATGCAAAGGCCTCTACTGGGCCGGCGAAGTTCTGGACATGGACTGCGACACGGGCGGATACAATCTCCAGATGGCCTTCGCCACAGGCTTCCTGTCCGGTGAATCAGCAGCAAAATCTTTATAATTAAAAATAATGGATAAAAAATCTTACGCATTCGGTATGAGCGTGGCTTCCAGCTTCTATCAGCAGGGAATCCGCGTCGCTTCGGTCGATGACTTTCTCGCTGGTCTCAAAGCTATGCTGACCGGCGCAAAACCCGCCATTTCCCTGGAGGAAGCAGGCGAAGCCCTCGAGGCTTTCTACAAAGAACTGGAGGAAGAAACGGCAGAGCGCGCATCGGCCGCCGGAGCTGCAGCCAAGGAAGAAGGAGAAAAATTCCTTGCAAAAGTAGCCAAAGACCCAGAGGTTAAAGCAACCGGCAGCGGTCTCATGTATAAAGTCATCAAGGAAGGCACCGGCCGCAAGCCCAAGGCAACGGACAAAGTGTACTGCCACTATGAAGGCACCTTCCCCGACGGGTCGGTATTCGACAGCTCCTACAAACGCGGCGAGCCCATCGAATTCGGCCTCAATCAGGTGATTAAAGGCTGGACCGAAGGCCTGCAGCTGATGAGCGAAGGAGCAAAATACGAGCTGTATCTCCCTTACCACCTGGCCTACGGAGAAAGCGGCACCCGCGGCATTCCGCCCTGCAGCGCCCTCAAATTCGTGGTGGAACTCATCGAAGTACGATAATATATGTATTACGTCACCAAAAGGTTGGAAATATCGTCGGCCCACGCTCTTAATCTTTCTTACGAAAGCAAGTGCGAGGATCTTCACGGCCACAACTGGATAGTCAAAATCTACTGCAAAAGCGAAACCCTCAACGCCGACGGCATGGTCACCGACTTCACGCACATAAAGCGTGACATCGCCGGCGCCCTGGACCATAAAAACCTCAACGAGGTGCTTCCCTTCAACCCTACGGCCGAAAACATAGCCCGCTGGATCTGCGACCATGTAGCAAACGCCTACAAGGTTGAAGTTTGGGAAAGCGAGAACAACATGGCCGCCTATGAGAAATAGCATCTCCCGGAGAGACTGTCGTCTCATAAATCGCCTGCGCTTCGCTTCGGCCCCTCCCACCGCCTTTGGCGGCGGGCCCCTCCCTCTTATGCGGCCGAGGGTGGCCACAGATTTCTGAAACGACAGTCTCTCCGAGAACCGGATAATGTACAGGGTTAATGAAATATTCCGCAGCCTGCAGGGAGAGGGATTCTGGACCGGAACCCCCATGGTATTTGTGCGCCTGAGCGGCTGCAACTTAAGCTGTCCTTTCTGCGACACGGACTTCCGCTCCTTCAAGGAGATGTCGGCCGATGAAATCGCCAAGGAAGCAAAGCGCCTCGGATGCAGCCGCGTATGCATAACAGGCGGCGAACCCCTGCTGCAGCTGGACTCCGACCTTATAGACATCCTCCACGGCATCGGCCTCACTATACACGTGGAAACCAACGGCACCCGGCCCGCCCCGGAGAATATCGACTGGATAACCCTTAGCCCTAAGGAAGACTTCACAAACCCTACAGCCGGCAAAGTGGTAATGGAAAAGGCCGACGAAGTAAAGCTGGTCTATAACGGCAGCCTGTCGCAAGAGCGGCTTAAATATTGGGCCGATTTCCCCGCCTCCTGGCACTTCCTGCAGCCCTGCGACACCGGAGAAGGCGGGAAAAACCGGCAGATACTTGAGGAGACCGTAAACTATATACTCAGTCACGACAATCGGTGGAGGCTTTCCCTCCAAACCCATAAGTTTTTGGGGATACGCTGATTATGACACCGCTGGAGGTACTTGGGACATACTGGGGACACGACAGTTTCCGCCCCATGCAGGAGTCGATCATCCGGGAAGCACTGGATGGCAAGGACGTCCTGGCCATACTGCCCACCGGCGGCGGCAAAAGCGTATGTTTCCAGGTGCCTGCACTTATGAAAGACGGCATCGCCCTTGTGATAACGCCCCTTATAGCCCTCATGAAGGACCAGGTTCAAAACCTCAAGGACAGGGGCATTAGGGCGATGGCGATACATGCCGGCATGAACAGGCGGGAAGTGGACCTGGCGCTGAACAACGCAGCCTACGGCGACTATAAATTCCTCTACCTGAGCCCAGAACGTCTGCAAACGCAGCTGTTCCAGGCGTACATAAGCGTCCTCAACGTATCGTACATAGTAGTTGACGAAGCCCATTGCATCTCCCAATGGGGATATGACTTCCGTCCCAACTACCTCCAGATCGGCAAGTTGCGCGAGAGAATCGACGCCCCCGTCATCGCCCTCACGGCCACTGCCACGCCGCTTGTGGCGCAGGACATTATGGACAGGCTGGCCTTCAAGGAGCCAAACTTGCTCCGCTCGGGCTTTGAAAGGCCCAACCTCAGCTACATAGTCCGCAAGACTCAGGACAAAATCGGGCAGATCCGCGCCGTTGCGGAAGGAGTGCCCGGCAGCGGCATCATCTATGTCAGAAGCCGCTCGAAAGCGCAGGAGATGGCATCGGCCCTTCAGGCTGCCGGGCTGTCGGCCTCGTTTTACCATGCAGGCCTCGGCGCAGAAACCAGGGCCTTCAGGCAGGCCGAATGGAAAGCCGGACACAGCCGCATAATGGTGTGTACCAACGCCTTCGGCATGGGCATCGACAAGCCTGACGTACGCTTTGTAATCCATGCCGATGTCCCCGACTCCCCCGAAGCCTACTTCCAGGAAGCCGGCAGGGCTGGACGCGACGGACTCCCCTCCTACGCCGTCCTCCTTTGGAACGCCACCGACAAACAGCGCCTCCGCCAGATAGAGGAGGTTTCATTCCCTTCGCTGGAATTCATCGAAGACATCTACCAGAAGGTGCATGTCTTTTTCGGCATACCTTATGAGGCCGGCATCGGCAGGATGCTTAAATTCGACCTTGCGGCATTCTGCAAGCAGTATAAACTCCAGCAGGCGCCAACTTACTACGCCATCAAATACATCGAGCGCGAAGGCCACTGGACCCTTGCCGAAGACATTGACATCCAAACCCGCATCAAGATAGAGTCGGATCGCAGTGAGCTGTACGACATAGAGCTCCCCGACCCTCAGATGCCCGCAGTCCTGGAAGCTCTGATGCGGGAATATACGGGCATTTTCTCATACGCGGTCCCGATAGACGAAGAAGCGGTAGCCCGCCGCTGCGGGATAGGCGTCCCGGCCCTTCGCCAACTGCTTTACCAACTCAGTGTCAATCATATAGTCCGCTATATCCCGGCCGACCATGCCACGATACTCTACATCCAGCACGGCCGCCTGCAGCCCGGCAACGTGCAGCTTAGTCCCCAGCGCTATAAAATGCTCAGAAGCACCTACCGCGAAAGAGTAAGCACAATGATGGAGTACGTAGAAGAGGAAGACCAGTGCCGCTCGCAGTTCCTGCTCCGTTACTTCGGGCAAAGCGAAAGCGCCCCCTGCGGGAAGTGCGATATCTGCCGCAGCGGAGCAGCCCGTCCCGCCAAGCTGCGGGAGCGCCTTTTGGAATGGGTCCGCGCCCGTGAAGGAAAATACACGCTGCATGAGGTGCGCGGCAGTTTCGGCCCCGAAGATGACGAGGCCTTGGAAGTGCTCCGTGAACTCATAGACCAGGGAGAAGTCCCCCCTTATACAGAATAAGCGATGGCCGACAGCAAGGACATATTGCTATCAAGCATCCGCAACGGCGGTTCGCTCACTACGCGGCAGCAGCTGAAACTGAGCCTCCTGCTCAGCTATCCGGCTATCCTGGCGCAGCTGTCGTCGGTTATGATGCAGTACATCGACACGGCCATGGTGGGACATCTTGGCGCGGCTGCCGGCGCCGCCATCGGCCTGGTCAGCACTTGCCTCTGGCTTCTCGGAGGCTTCTGCATGGCCGCCACAAGCGGTTTTTCGGTGCAAGTGGCCCATGCCATCGGCGCCAATGATTACAAGGAAGCCCGCAGCATCCTGCGGCAAGGCCTGGTATGCGCATTGTCATTCAGCGGCGTAATCGCCCTCCTGGGTGCCGCAGTGTCGCATTCCCTCCCCTACTGGCTGGGCGGAGGAGAAGACATAGCCGCCGATGCGGGCCGATACTTCCTCATCATGTCGCTATTCATGCCCGCAATGCTCCTTGACTGGATGTGCGCGGCAATGCTGCAGGCCAGCGGCAATATGAAAGTCCCGAGCATCCTTGCCATCGGCATGTGCATTCTGGACGTGCTGTTCAATTACCTCTTCATCTATGTGCTGGACATGGGCGTCATAGGGGCGGCGCTCGGCAGCGGCTGTGCGGAACTTCTAACCGGCGCAGCCATGTTCAGCTTCCTGGTTTTCCGCAGCCCCGAACTCAGGCTCACCGGCGAAAAAGGCAGCTTCCGTCCCACAAGCCAGGTTGTCGGCAAAGCGCTTGACATCAGCGGCCCCATGGCCCTTCAGAATGTGCTAATGAGAGGCGCCCACATAGCCTCGACGATAATCGTGGCCCCGCTTGGCACCGTGGCAATCGCCGCCAATTCATTCGCAATAACGGCCGAAAGCTTCTGCTACATGCCGGGCTACGGCATTGCCGATGCCGCCACAACCCTGGTTGGCCAGTCAGTCGGCGCTGCAAGGAAATCCCTTGCCAAGCGCTTTGCCTGGATTGCCACATTCCTTGGCATGGGCATAATGGGGGCCCTGTCCGTGCTCATGTACATCTTCGCGCCCCAGATGATGGGCATGCTTTCGCCTGATTCAGAGGTGATTACTCTTGGCGCCCGCTGCCTTAGGATAGAATCCTTCGCCGAAATCGGCTATGCCGCATCCATCGTTGCCTACGGCGCCTTTGTAGGAGCCGGCGACACCAAATTGCCCAGCATCCTCAACTTCGGGTCTATGTGGATCATCCGCATCATACCCGCCATTTTCCTAACCCGCATATATGGCCTCACAGGCTTCTGGATAGCCATGGCAGTGGAACTGAATTTCCGCGGCCTGCTGTTCATCATACGCTTAAAACGAGGCCGATGGCTGAAACAAATATAAAATCATGATAGCATTCATTCTCCCCAAAGGCGACGACAAACTCTACGGCGCCCTCCTGTTCCAGAAGAACAAAAACTTCAAAGTGTATGTCCCGGAAGACGACGCCTGGGCAAAGGACTACGAAGGCAAGCTGCAGATAGTTCGCGGCTCGCTTCCTGAGGTACATGAACCTCTCGTGTGCTTCCTCGAAAGCGGAGCAAGCCCCGATGCAAACTTTGCAGGCAGGATTCTACGCGCTGCAGAGCGTCACCCGGACTTCGATGTGTATCATGTCAACACGCCCGGCGGCCGTCGCTTCCCCCGCAAGGCCAAGGTAGCCAAACTCTTCCGCCTCATGGTGCTGGAGAATGCATCGGCACCTTTTTCGGGCTTCATTTTCCGCACTGAAAGGCTTCGCGAAAAAGCGGTTTTCAAGGCCGACGGCTCTCTGGACCCTATCCCGACAGTCCTGGCGGCAGCTTCCGAGCGGCCGGTACGCAATGTCTGGCGCGGCTCTCTGGAATGGACTGCCGCACAGCAGAGCACAAATCCGCTGGATGAAGAAAAAAGGATACGCGAAAAGCTGGACCTTTTCCGCTGGAGCGAATCTTTCTTCGGCGACGACAACTACCCGCTAAGCGTAGGCGACCAGATGAGCCTTTTCGCCGGCGAAGTAGCCAAACTGTATCCAAGCTATTCGCCTGACAATCTGAAGGAAATCATGAACTCCTTCCAAGTGGCCCAAGGGCCGATTCGCAAGGTACGCGCCGCAGCGGCACTGAAAAGCGCCATAAAAGCCCGCCAAAAAGAGCTGCAGCGGGCCGCCGCCGCCGAATAAGGTCTCCGGTGGCGTGCTCTGGCACGTGCCCAGGACCGGAACAGGGCCAAAACGGTCTTGACGGCGTGCCGCAGCACATGCCCAGGACCGGAACAGGGCCAAAACAGGCCCGGCGGCGTGCCGCAGCACGTGCCCAGGACCGGAACAGGCCAGAACGGGCCCGGCGGCGTGCCGCAGCACGTGCCCAGGACCGGAACAGGGCCAAAATGGGCCCGGCGGCGTGCCGCAGCACGTGCCCAGGACCGGAACAGGGCCAAAACGGGCCCGGCGGCGTGCTCAGGCACGTGCCCAGGACCGGAATCGTGCCAAACGGTCTTGGCGGCGTGCCGCAGCACGTGCCCAGGACCGGAACAGGCCAAAACGGGCCCGGATACGGGCGGGAGGAAGGGGCCAAAACGATGAATGGCCTAGAGAGTTTTATCCAACCAGTAAAAAATAAGACGGATGCGCTGCTTCAGGATGTCGTAGTCCAGGGAATCGGCGTTGTCGTAGGGTTTGTTGTTGTTGAGGGTGATGCCGGAAGTGAACATCACTGAGGGAATGCCGTGCTCAAGGAAGATGCGCTGGTCGCTTATTCGGCGGTAAAAAAGATTCGTGAAGTCTTTGCTGCCGTAGTAGTCATACCCAAGTTCAAGGCCGATGGAATAGTCCTTGTTCACTTTTTCCAGCGTGGAGCGTCTTCCCGTTGTTGCTTCCGACAGCATAATCAGGTAATCCGGCCTTTTCTTGCTTATGGGGGACAGGGTGGAGCCCATCTGGTCAAGATTGACTGCAAGGACAATCTGCTCCGGAGCGATCGGACTGCCGCTTGACGGGTCTTTTAACTTGCCCTGCTGGATAAGGCGCCACAAATCGGCCGAACCTGCAAGGTCTTTTTCCTTGCCGTCCAAGGCCGCGAAGATAATGCCCGTGCCGTATTTTTTCTTCACGTCCTGCATGTGGCGGAACATGCGGGCCACTTCCAGGAGGGCCGCCACTCCGGAGGCGTTGCTGTCGGCCCCTGGATAAAAAGTGCCGCCCAGACTGCCCAGATTGTCATAATGGGCCATTACCAGCACATATCTGGATGGTGAAGACGTGCCGCTTATCAGCCCCAGAACATTGCGGCCGAAGGAAGTGGAGCTTATGCGGAATCCATGCATCCAGCTGCCGCCAAGGGGCTGCAGGGACAGGTCTCTGAACTGATTTTCCAGCCAAAGGGCGGCATTGCGGGCGCCTTCGCTGCCGCTTGCCCTGCCGCCGAGGCGCGAATCTGTCAGATAATCCACTGTGCTCCTGATGTTTTCTTTCTTCAGGACCACTTCTGCGTTCTTTGGACTGATGGAATAACGGACCCCCTGTGCAGCCGCCGGAGCGGCAGCACACATTAGCAATATCAGAAATATTTTTGCTAACTTTGTCATTTGGCGCGAAATTAGATATTTCACGGCTGAAATGAAAATTTTTTTATGAAAAATCGCTTCGTACTCATACTTTTGGTTCTGCTTTTACCGCTGTCGGCCAAGGCTCAGTACGACAAAGACGTCTTCTCCTTCCGTGGCCGCACGGCC
Source organism: Bacteroidales bacterium (assembly GCA_017477465.1). GTDB lineage: Bacteria > Bacteroidota > Bacteroidia > Bacteroidales > UBA932 > Cryptobacteroides. The sequence goes on along the minus strand of JAFUVU010000049.1, from coordinate 51,990 downwards.
CTGCAGGACGGACGCCTGAGCGAAGCCGTAGCCAATTTCAACATCCTCGCCCAGCTGGACTCGACCGACTACTGGACCTTCTTCTACAGGGGCATAGCCAAGTATAATCTGGGCGATATACGCGGCGCAAAGGCAGACTTTTCCACCGCCGTGCGCCTCAATCCCGTTTTTACATCGGGATACCATTATCGTGCCATTACCGAAAGCCGCACAGGCAATCACGACAAGGCCTTGAAAGACCTGGAACGTGCCATAGAGCTGCGCCCTGGCTCGTCGGGCCTTTATTTCACAAGGGGCGTCACGTATTTCCTCAGCCGCCAGTTCGAAAGGGCAGTGGCCGATTTTGACAAATACATCCGTCAGGAACCAAAAGACCCTTCGTCGTACCTTAACCGAGGTGCGTCCTACCTGTTCCTTGGGGACTCTACAAAAGCCTTGGAGGACTACAATCACGCCATTAAGCTGGACCGTTTTGAACCGGAAGGCTATATCCGCAGGGGCAGCCTGAAAGCGGCCAGAAAGCAGTACGACGAGGCCCTCCTCGACCTTAACAAAGCCATAGAACTGGATTCCACGCTTACCCTGGCGTATTTCCAGCGCGCAATAGTGCGTTCGGAGGCAGGAGACCTGAAGCAGGCGATGAAGGACCTGAACACGGTCCTGAAGTACGAGCCGGGCAACGCCCTCACCTTGTACAATCGCAGTTTGCTGAGTGCACAGGTAGGCGATTACGAAGGCGCACTCTCTGATATGGACCGCGTTATCGCCATCAATCCCGGCAATGTGCTGGCGTATTTCAACAGGGCGGGCTTTTTCATCGAAATGCAAAGATGGGACGATGCCCTTGCCGATTATAACAAAGCCATCGAACTGTATCCGGACTTTGCGAAAGCCTATATGAACCGCGCTTTCGTGGAATTGCAGCTGGGCATGAACCGCGCCTCAAGGGAAGACTATAGGACCGCACGCGCCAAAGTTGCGGAGTATGAAAAAGCCACGGCCGGCGGTGCAAACTTCTCCGATACCACACGCAAATATTCCTCCCTGCTTGCCCTGGATGCCGATTTCGCCCGCAGCGGCGGCTTCGAGGACGAGATGCTCCGCCACAGGGATGTGGATATCAACCTTAAGCCTCTGTACCGCTTCATACTTGCAGAATCCCGCGAGAGTGCAGGCAATTACGCCCTTGAGCATCGTTACGAAAACCGCCTGCTGGATTCCTTCATCGCCGATGCGCCTCTGCCTGTAGTGGTATCGGCTTCTCCGGAAGGATTGCCGGCCACGTCGGCAGTATTGGCAGAGAAGACGGACGATCCCTTCTTCGAGGGCCTACAGGATATGGGGCGCAAGCAATATACAACTGCCCTTCAGCACTTTACGGAATCTGTCGATAAGGAAAGCGACGCCCCGTATTCGGCATATCACAAGGCTTTCTATCTGATGAACAGGGGCGCCCTTAGGGCCGAAATGATAGAATTCATAGCCTCCTTCGAGTCCAATGTCCAAACCCTTACGATGGACGACAAGGGCAACACCCGCGCCCGTGTGCGTGAACAGGTGACAAGGGAATACGATTATTCAGAAGCCCTTGCCGATATGGAAGCGGCAGCAGCAATCCTGCCCGGTCTGCCATATATCCAGTTCAATCTGGGCAATCTGTATTGCCTCAGCTCCCGTTTTGTCCAGGCCATAGACAGCTACGACCGCGCCATCCGCCTGTATCCATGGATGGGAGATGCGTATTTTAACAGGGGACTGGTACTCATTTATTTGAAAGACAAGGAGAAAGGTTGCATAGACCTGTCCCGTGCCGGCGAACTCGGCGTGGAAGGTGCATACAATGTCATTTCCCGTTACTGCGAGGAGGAGAACAGGCCGTGATGCGCTTTGTGAGTTTTTCCAGCGGCAGCTGCGGCAACTGTTCCCTGCTTTTGGGACCGCATTCCGGCATCATCATCGATGCAGGCGTAGGCATTCGCCGCATAAAGAAAGAGCTGGAAGCATTGCACCTGAGTTTTTCGGATGTATCGGCAATACTCATTACGCACGACCATGGGGACCACATACGCTCGCTGGGATCTTTTTGCAAAAGGCTGGCGTTGCCTGTATGGACGACGCCCTCTTTGCACGATTCCATGCTGTGGCACCCTTTCACGCGGGACTGGATAGCCCCCTGCAGGCAGGACCTTGCCCCAAATGTCTGGAATCCCGTAACGGAAGATTTTGACGTTCAGTACTTTGTGGTTCCGCACGATGCCACTCAGTGCATAGGCTTTGCCATTAGGTGCGAAGGGGAGCTGTTTGTCTTGATGACGGATTTGGGCCATACGACACCGGAGGCCATGCAATGGGCATCCCTTGCAAATACGGTAGTGGTGGAGTCAAATTATGACGAGGAGATGCTCTTTGGCGGCGACTATCCCGAGGAGCTCAAGCGCCGCATCAGCCACGGCATCGGCCATCTTTCAAACAAGGCGTGTGCAGAGGCTATCGGCTCTTTCCTTCATCCGGGGCTGCGGAACATTTTCCTTTGCCATCTAAGCGGGAACAACAACACCCCGGAACTGGCCTATAAAAGTGCCTGCGAGGCTTTGCAAGCCGCAGGTGTAGAGCCCGGCACAATCAACCTCCGTGTCCTCCGCCGCGGCGTAAGTTCCCCGCTCCTGAACCTTTAGTAAATCCGCTACCGCACGCCGTCAAGACCATTTGGCACGATTCCGGTCCTCAGCGCGTGCCAGGGCGGAACTGGCTAAGTATCGGCAGGAAAGATAAAGCAGCCTATTTCTCACATTCGCTAAAAATTCCTATATTTGTAGGATATGAGAGATTTTCTGAAATTGATGAGGCAATACGCCTCTCCATATAAGGGCCACCTGGCAGCTTCTGTGGTACTGAACATACTCAGCGCTGTGTTCAATATCTTTTCCTTCGCTGTCCTCATCCCTATCCTCAACATACTTTTCAAAGTTAACGACACCGTCTATTCCTTCATCCCCTGGGGCACTGAAGGCATGTCGCGAAAGGAGATACTGCTTAACAACGCATACTACTTTTTCTCCACAATGGCCCAGGAGCATGGTACCATGTTCACGCTGCTGCTCCTGTCGGGAGTCATGATTTTTTTCACCGTCCTCAAGACAAGCAGCTACTTCGGCTCCAACGCAGTCATGATTCCAATCTCTACAGGCATTGTCAAGGACATACGTAACCGCCTGTACAACAAGATATTGTCCCTGCCGATAGGCTTTTTCTCCGAAGAGCGCAAAGGCGACATCATAGCCCGCATCACCGGCGACGTATCGGAAGTGGAGAACTCAATCGCGGCCTCCATCTCCATGCTGATCAAGGACCCCATCCTGATAATTTTCTACTTCGGCATCCTTACCTGGATGAGCCCGGAAATGATGATCTTCACGATAGTCTTCGCACCGGCTTTCATCTGGATTATGGGGCTCATCGGCAAGCATTTAAAGCGCTCTTCGCTTGAAGCACAGACTCTTTGGAGCGACACTATGAGCCAGGTTGACGAGACTCTCGGCGGCCTCCGCGTAGTAAAAGCCTTCAACGCCGAAAAGAAAATGAGCGCCCGCTTCGACAACGTAACCGACCGCATGCGCCACAAAATCGCCCGCGTGAGCACCCGTCAGCAGCTTGCCCACCCTGTGAGCGAACTGCTTGGAACGCTGATGATTATGATTGTGCTTTGCGTAGGCGGCGCAATGATTCTGAGGGGTCAGAGCTTCTTTGGCGGCAAATTCATGGACGCTCCTCAGTTCATCTATTTCATGATCATCCTCTACTCGGTAATAGAGCCCATCAAAGAACTCTCCAAAGCAACCTACAGCATTCCCAAAGGTCTTGCTTCGATGGAGCGCATCAACAGAATCCTTGAGGCCGAAAACCCCATAAAAGACCCCAAAAACCCTCAGCCGCTGGACGGATTCCGCCAAGGCATCAGTTTCAGGGATGTATCCTTCAGTTACGATGGTAACCGCCAGATACTCAAAAATATAAATCTGGAAATACCCCGTGGCAGGATGATAGCCATAGTGGGCGAATCCGGAGCCGGCAAATCCACCCTCGTCGATCTTATCCCCCGTTTCTGGGATGTAAGCCAGGGCAGTATCTTGATAGACGGTAAAGACGTACGCGACGTCCAGGTAAAAGACCTAAGGGCCCTCATGGGCAATGTAAACCAGGATCCCATCCTCTTCAACGACACCATTTTCAACAACATTGCCTTCGGCGTCGAAGGCGCCACAATGGAACAGGTGGTTGCCGCAGCCAAGATTGCGAACGCCCACGATTTCATCATGGAAAAAGAGGAAGGCTACAACACCAACATCGGCGACCGCGGCGCCAAACTCTCCGGCGGACAGCGCCAGCGCCTGTCGATTGCCCGCGCCATCCTCAAGAACCCTCCCATCCTTATCCTGGACGAAGCCACCGCCTCCCTGGACACTGAATCGGAGCGCCTTGTGCAAGATGCCCTGGACCATTTGATGTCCACCCGCACCACAATCGCCATCGCCCACCGCCTTTCGACAATCAAAAATGCCGACGAGATAATAGTCCTCCATGAAGGCAGGATAGTGGAGCGCGGCAAACACGACGAGCTGATTGCTCTGGGAGGTTATTACAAGAAACTTAACGATATGCAGGCTCTATGACAAATACCCTGAACATTCCCCTCGTAAATTTCCAAAATCAGGACCTGGATACAGCCCTGGAGCTATACGGCGCCCGCTTTGACGTGAATCAGGTCAACTGGCCGGCCGATTTTCCCTACGCCCCCCTATGCAGCGGAAGGATAGCCCGCACCGAAGACGCCCTCGTAATTGATTTTCGCGTTAGCGGCCTTGACCTCAGGGCAGTAAACAGTGCCGACAACGGCCGTCAGTGGGAAGACAGCTGCGTGGAATTCTTTGTCCAGGACCCTGACGGCAGCCGCTATTACAATTTCGAAATCAATGCCTTAGGCAAAGTACTCGCTGCAAGCGGTCCCTCCCGCGAAGGCAGGATTCAACGCCCGAAAGAGGAGATGGATACAATCCTTAGGATAGCCGATTTGGTAGCCCCCTGCGAGCATGAGGGCGGCATCTGGACATGGAGGGTGGCGGTGCTCATCCCGTTCAAGCTTATCGGCATAGATGCCAAGAATCCGCCCGCTTCCCTGAAGGCCAACTTCTACAAGTGCGGCGACCGCACAGCCCATCCCCATTTCCTAAGCTGGAACCCCGTCGGAACAGAAAAGCCCGACTTCCACCGTCCGGAGTTCTTTGGCAGCCTTATCCTCTCATGAAACTGAATTCCAAATATTTATACAGGTCTCTCCTGGGATTGTATCTGGTGGCGTTGCTGGTACTTTGCTTCGGCCACTTCAACTCGTCGCCCAATATTCCCAAAGATTTTTTAGGCGTGCCGATGGACAAGGTAATTCATTTCCTGATGTTTTTCCCCTTCCCCATCCTCGCCTTCCTGTCATTCGACCGTTACACGGAGACGCTTCGCTCAACGCTCATCTTCGCCGGCATCACCTTCGTTATAGGCTGTCTGATGGCCCTGGGGACCGAATGGGGACAAGCTCACCTGACCACCCACCGCACCGGAGACTCCATGGACTTAGCGGCCGATCTGCTTGCCCTGGGCATCAGTTCGGCACTGGTAATAATCTGGGACCTCCATAAACAGAAAAAATGAAGAAACTCCTCCTCGCACTTGCCATTTTTGCATCGGCTTTTCCTTTGCAGGCGCAGAATCCACGCGCCAAAGACTTCGTGACGGCAACCGATTCCCTTCATCAGCGCCTGAAACGCCGCACCGGTGTAGAAAGCCCTTTCAAACTGGAAAAAGTGCTCACGAGAGGACGCGAGCTGGATTTTTACTTCTCGCAGAATTTATCGGCCTATCCCTGGCGCAGCGACGATGTCGTATGGTTCAGGAAACAGCTCCAGACCCTTGGCAAGAAGGCCTTGCAGGACTATTCCATCGGCACCATTTATGCCAACAAACAGCCTCTGGACGAGCTTCCGACCCCGATTGTCGGCAACAACGGCAAGCCTTTGCCCACCGACCTAAGGGTTGCGGATCCGCGGAATAAAAGCGTGCCGCTAGTGAAAGGCAACGACTGGTGGCCTCTTGGGCTAAGCGGCAGGCACATCGCCCTCTGGCAAAGCCACGGCTATTATTGGGAGGCCGAAACCGACCGCTGGGAATGGCAGCGTTCCCCCAACCACCGCACCTGCGAGGATGTCTTCACCCAAAGTTATGTCCTCCCCTTCTTGATCCCCATGCTTCAAAACGCCGGCGCGGTAGTGATGACGCCAAGGGAACGGGACACGCAGGAGAATGAAGTGGTCTGCGACAACGATCCCGCCTTCCCGGGCCCACGCGGCAATTTGGTCAGAAAAGCCGGCCGCTACGAAGAAACAGGCAATTGGAAAAACGCAGGAACAGGTTTTGCCGATGCCAAGGAAAGCTATTCCGGATACGACAACCCCTTCACGATGGGCACTGTACGCATGACCGACACCGGCGACGGCAGCGCCAAGGCAATATGGAGGCCTGACATCCCCGAAAAGGGCGAATACGCCGTTTATGTCTCATATAAAAGCGTCGCCGGAAGCACTACCGACGCGCGCTACAGCATCCACCATCTTGGCGGGGAAACCCTCCTGCACGTGAATCAGCAAATGGGCGGCGGCACTTGGATATATCTTGGCACCTTCCTTTTCGACAAAGGTGAAAAGGGCTATGTGGAGCTCACAAACCGCAGTTCCGTAAAGGGCGTAGTAACTGCCGATGCAGTACGCTTCGGCGGCGGCATGGGCAAGACGGAGCGCAACGGAAGCGTCTCAGGAGCACCGGCTTACGCGGAAGGCGCACTCTACAGCATGCAGTATGGCGGCACCGACCTTCACCTCTTCGACGACTGGGACCGCGAATACACCAAAGACTTCGCCGGCCGCGGCAAGTGGGTGCAGGAACTAAGCGGCGGCTCCAGGGTGAATCCGAAGGCTCAGGGACGCGGCATTCCCATCGACCTTTCCCTTGCCTGGCACACTGACGCCGGCGTCACTCCCAACGACAGCATAATCGGCACTCTTGCAATCTATACGCTGCTTTGCGACAAGTCGGACGAGCTTCCCAACGGCGAAAGCCGCATGAACGGGCGCCTCTACAGCGACTTGGTGCAGACGCAGGTAGTGAACGACATCCGCCGCGAATTCGAGCCTCAGTGGACGCGTCGCCAGCTTTGGGACCGTTCATACAGCGAGTGCCGCACAACCGGCGTTCCGGGGCTTCTTCTGGAGCTCCTCTCGCACCTTAATTTTGCCGATATGCGCTACGGCCTGGATCCCACCTTCCGCTTCACCGCGGCCCGTTCCGTTTACAAGGGCATGCTCAAATACCTAAGTGCCAGATACGGATGCAGTTACGTGGTTCAGCCCCTTCCCGTCCACGCCTTCAGCGTCAAGCTGGAAAACGGGAAAGCCCTCCTAAGCTGGCAGCCAACTGCCGATGAAGCCGAACCCACCGCCCGCTCGCAGTACTACCGGGTTTACACCCGCATCGACGATGCCGGCTTTGACGCAGGCTATCAGGTGGATAGCACATCCTGCACCATTCCCCTTGAAAAAGGCCGGCTGTACAGCTTCAAAGTCACGGCCTGCAACCAAGGCGGCGAAAGCTTCCCCTCGGAAATCCTCTGCGCCGGCTATCCATCGGCCGATTCAAAGAAAGTGCTGGTAGTGAATAATTTCACCCGCCTGTCGCCCCCTACCTGGTTCGATACGCCGCAGTATGCCGGCTTCACCGACCAGCTGGACAGCGGTGTTCCGTGGGGCACCGATATCCTTTTCGCCGGAACGGTAAACCAATATGACCGCAGCCAAGTCTGGACCGACGACGACAATCCGGGCTTCGGCGGCAGCTTTATAAATTATGCTGGTTCCAAATTAGGCGGCAACACCTTCGATTTTGCAGCGGTCCACGGCAAGGTTATCCTGGATGCAGGCTATGCGGTTGAGTCTTCTTCGGCCGAAGCTTTCGACGGCAGCTCTCCCGCTTTCGCGCTTGACCTTATCTGCGGCAAACAGATTACGTCCCGCGTCGGCCGCGGCGCTGTGCCGGACCGCTACCCGGTATTCCCGGAGAAGTTGCAAACTGCCATCCGCAGTTTCACCGCCTTGGGTGGTAATGTCGTGGTTTCCGGCTCGTATATCGGCACAGATGCATGGGATTCCATCTATCCCGGCGTGCCTAAAGGCAATGATACGGCCAAAAGCTTTATCCAGGAAGTGCTTGGATATAAATGGGTTACCAACTATGGCGACAACGGCGGCATAGTGGATCCGGGCAGGGGAAGCAAACTCCCTGTCACCAGCTACAACCGCGACTGGAACCCCGCCATATACAGGGTTGAGAATCCGGACGGCATACAGCCTGCATCGGCTAAAGCGAGTACGCTTATGCGTTACCGCGTTTCCCGCATCCCGGCAGCCACCTGGTACGAAGCGGAAGGCTATAAAACCGCAGCTTTCGGCTTCCCGCTGGAAACCAGCCCCGAGATGGGCAGGATTCTGAAAACCGTCCTCAACCGCTTCTAAGGGATGCGCACAAGATTCCTTCTGCTGACAACCCTCGTCGCACTGTTCTCCTGCGAATCCAGGCGGGAGTACAGTCCCCGGATGGAATATGCGCAGTGGTTCAGCATGCCCGACTCTTCAACCGTTGTCGTCTATTCACCTGAGGGCAAGACAGACACCCTGAAAGGGCCGATGGACAGGCTCGTATGCATGTCGTCCTCATACGTTGGTTTTTTGGACGCCATCGGCGCAAGTTCCTGTGTCAAAGGTGTTTCCGGGCTCAATTTCCTCAGCCATAAGCCTGCCGACGCAGTGGAAGTAGGCTACGATGCCGCCCTTGACTATGAGGCGATACTGAAAGCCAAGCCGGACCTTTTTATCACCTACGCAGTATCGGCGGCCGAGCCTCAGTACCTGAGCAAGCTCAAAGAACTGGGCATACGCACCGTCATCCTTAGCGAGCATTTGGAAAGCCATCCCCTTGCGAGGGCGGAATACATAAAACTCTTCGGCGTCCTAAGCGGCAAAGTCCATGAGGCCGATTCGGTCTTCTGCATGGTCCGTGACCGCTACCTTTCGCTGGTGCGTCCCCGTGGCGAGGCAAAAGTGCTGCTCAACATCCCCTATGCCGGCATTTGGTACATCCCGGGCGGCGACAACTACATGACCCGCCTTATCGAAGACGCCGGCGGAGAAGTCCTGGGCGCCGTGCCCGACAGGCAGGAATCGTCGGTCATATCCCTGGAAAAAGCCTACGAGTACGCCTGCAAGGCCGATTTTTGGCTTAATACAGGCTGGTGCTCCACCCTGAAGCAGCTGCAAGGGGTGCATCCTCTTTTCGGGGAATTCGGCATCAGCGAAATCTGGAACAACAATCTTCAAAGCACTCCCGGCGGAGGCAATGCCTTCTGGGAGACAGGCCCCGTCAGGCCGGACCTGGTGCTGGAAGACCTTACCGGCATCCTTTCTGGGGATGTCGGCAGTCTGAATTATTACAAGAAGGTAAAATAAAAATAGTCTGCTTCAACGCTCCAGTCGCTTCGCGACCCTATTCCGGGCAAATGTCGCTTATGAAGCAGCTTATTTTTAGAAGAGTTTCCCGTTATTGAATTTGCTGGCTAGGCCTTGCAGCTCGTCCTGAGTTGCGGGACGGTTCAGGGCTTCCTTGCGCTCTTTCTGGAACTGGTCCTTGAGGCGGGCGAACTGGCGCTTGGTGTCAAGGGTGAAGTCTCCGTTTTCTATCCAGGCGAAATAGGAAGGCTCTGAGTTCCAGACTTCCCGGGCTGTCCTGCCCTTGTGCTTTCCAAAGCTTATTGTGGGCTCGCCTGCATCGTTGTAATAAAGGCGGCCTGCAAAGTCCACGTTGCGGGAACGGTTTCCTATCTTCGAGAGGGCTTCGACGTCGTTTTTCAGCACTTCCGGCTGGTATTCGGTAGGCTGGGCATATCTGTCCAGCTGGGACTTCAGGACCTCGAGGGTTGCAAGGGTGTCGGCCTCTGCCGTGTGGGCGTTTTCAAAGTCTTTGCCGCCGCAGTAGAAGCGGTATGCCGCCCTGAGGTTGCGAGGCTCGAAATGATGGTAAATATTCTGCACATCTACCATGCGGCAGGCGTGCAGGTCCACTTTTTCTATGCAGTCTATCATCTGCTGGGCCTTTTCGCGCGATTCGGGATTCTCCAGGCGCTTGCGGCTGTATGCAAGGGCGCGGGCCACTTCTTCGGCAAGGAGCGGGAGGTCGAATTTAAGGGAGTTGAAGCCGGCCAGGTCGCAGTCTTCCAGCCAGGAGATGACCTCCGGCAGCACTTCTATGAACTTGGGGCAGTCCACCAGGTCTTCATCCTTTACCCCGTTTACGGCCGATGCCTGAGGGTCAATTGGGATGAAAGTATGGCGCTCATAGTCCCAGGGACGTATTTTCCAGGTTTTTATCTTCACTTCGCCATCCGGCATGGCCTTTACGAACGACAGTTCGATGATACCGTCGGTGGCAATATTAAGGCCGGTGCTCTCTATGTCAAAGAAGAGCAACGGCCGTTCAAGATTAAGCTCCATATATTATTGGATCATGATAGGCATGAGGATGCCGCAGACTTTCTCGCTTTCTGCTTCTTCTTCTGCGGGAAGGATGAGGGCGGCGCGGCGGGCATCGGCAAATTTAATGACAAGGCCGTTGCAGCCCATATTGGCCAGGATTTCCGTGAGGAAGGTGCTCTTGAAGCCGATTGTGAGCTCGTCGCCTGCGTAGTTGCAGTTGATCTTTTCATAGGCTGCAAGTGCGAAGCCGAGGTCCTGGGCGCTGATTTCCAGCTGGCCTTCCTTGAGGGTGAGCTTGATGTGGTTGGAAGCCTTGTTGGCGCAGACGGCGACACGCTTTACGGTGTTGAGCAGAAGCTGGCGGTCGATCTGCAGGACATTGGAATTGCCCATGGGGATGACATCCCTGTATTTTGGGTACTTGCCGACGACCAGGCGGCACACCATGGTGGTGGGGCCAAAGCAGAACTGCGCAGTGGTGCTGTCGAAGGCAATTTCCACATTCTCCACATCCTTGCCGATGATGCTGCGAAGCACGCCGGCGGGTTTCTTGTGAAGGATGAACGATGCCTTCTCCGATGCTTTAACATCCTTTGTGGTGTAGCAGATAAGCTTGTGGGAATCGGATGCTACGAGGGTGGTGCTTTCCGTGTCGATATCGAAGAAAATACCGTTCATTGCAGGACGGATTTCATCGTCGGCGGTTGCGTAAATGGTGCTTTGGATGCCGTCGGTGAGGCTTTCGGCCGGGAAGGTTACTTTGAGGGCATCTTCGCCGGTGGTTTTGATTTCGGGGTAATCGTCGGCCGGGAAATAAGGGAGGACGGAGTTACCGCTGGCCCAGTTGCATTCGAAGGAGCTTTCCGACATTGTCTTTATGCCGATGGGCTGGTCCGGAAGTTCTTTGAGGAGGTCCATCATGTGACGGGCTGGGACTGCGATGGCGCCGTCTTCTTCCGCTACATCGGCCTCTATTGCCGTGCGGAGGGTGAGTTCCGAATCGGAGGCTGTTATTTCCAGTTTTCCGTCTTTCAGTACGAAGAGGAAGTTCTCCAGGATAGGAAGAGGAGACTTGGAAGGGATGGCCTTGGAAACATCCATGAGGGCCTTCAGGAGATTGGTGCTGGAAATGGTCAGTTTCATATCTATGTTTTTTAATATCTCTTATCTCAACTCACAAATATAATCATTTTCCTTGGAAATGGCATAAGTTTTGATTTTTTGTTCCACGGAATAATAATATTAAAAACCATATTATGAAAAAAGGATTTTTGACTGTACTGCTTTCCGTCATTGCCGGCGGTCTCACCGCATACGGCGTCGTGAAAGCCACCTTGCCCCAGCCGCTGCAAACCACCGTAGTTACGGACGAAAGCGGCAAAGCGGTAGAATACCGCACTGTCAATTTGGCAGAAAGTGACTATCCGGACTTCACATACGCGGCAGAAAGCGCAGTGGAGGCCGTTGTTTATGTGGAGGTTACCGTCCAAAGCCGCCAGCAATACCAGACAATCGACCCCTTCTTCCGCTTCTTCTTCGGTGACGAGTACGGCTTCGGCCAGCCCCAGTCACGTGAGCAGAAGGGCAGCGGCAGCGGCGTAATCATCCGCCCCGACGGCTACATCGTCACCAATAACCACGTCGTAGCCAACGCCACTCAAATCCAGGTCACGCTGAACAACAACCAGCAGTACGACGCCACGGTCGTCGGCACGGACCCTGCTACGGATGTCGCCATCATCAAAGTTGACGCCACCGACCTGCCGGCCATTCCTCTTGGAGACAGCGACCAGCTCCGCCTCGGCGAATGGGTGCTAGCCATCGGCTCTCCTCTTGGCGCTCAACTGCGTTCCACAATCACAGCCGGCATCGTTAGTGCAAAGGGCCGCTCAATGCCCGACAATTCCGGCGAATTCAAGATTGAATCCTTCATCCAGACCGATGCCGCCGTCAACCCCGGAAACTCCGGCGGCGCCCTTGTAAACAAGAAAGGCGAACTGGTCGGCATCAACACTGCAATCGTCTCACAGACAGGTTCTTACACCGGTTATTCCTTCGCCGTTCCCGTGAACATCGTCAAGAGAGTGGCGGCCGATCTTATGGACTACGGCTCGGTCAAACGTGCCGTCCTGGGCATCACCATGGGCAGCGTAGATAAAAAGATTGCCGACGAAATGAAACTTTCCTCCGTTTCAGGCGTATTTATTAACGAGGTTTTGAAGGGCAGCGCAGCCGACAAAGCTGGTCTGAAGAAGGACGATGTGATCATAGCCATTGATGGTCAAAAGATTACGGATGCCTCCTCGGTCCAGGCCAAGGTAAGCAGCTACCACCCCGGAGACAAAGCCGTCATAACTTTCATCCGCGAAGGCAAGCAGCAGGAAGTCACAGTGGAGTTCCAGGCAGCGGCACAGCCCAACGGACAGGAGGGCCAGGACGGTTCCATAGCTTTCTACGGTGCAAATCTGAAAGCAGCCGATCCGGAAACACTCAAGGCCATGGGCCTGCGTTCCGGTGTGGAAATCGTTTCCCTGGGCAGTGGCAAGATGCTTGAAGCAGGCGCAAAAGTCGGCGGCATCATCCTCTACGTGAACGATGAGCCCGTTTCAAAACCCGAAGATGTCGTAGCCAAGGCGAAGAAAGCCTCGCGCGGCGTTTACATCGAAGGTGTAGACAAGGCGGGAAGATCCTTCTACTTTGGTTTCGGCAAGTAAAGAACTTACCGCAACAAGCTGATTTTCGGTCGGTTCTTTACATGAACTGACCGAATTTTTTTGTACATATCATACATGAGACAACTTAAGATTACAAAGTCCATCACCAACCGCGAAAGCGCGTCACTGGACAAGTACCTGCAGGAAATCGGCCGCGAAGAGCTGGTAACCCCCGACGAAGAAGTGGAACTGGCCCAGCGCATCAGAAAAGGCGACCAGGAAGCCCTCGAGAAACTCACCCGCGCCAATCTGCGCTTTGTGGTTTCCGTTGCAAAGCAGTACCAGAACCAGGGCCTGAGCCTCCCGGACCTTATCAACGAAGGCAACCTCGGCCTTATCAAAGCAGCCGAAAAATTCGACGAAACCAGAGGCTTCAAATTCATCTCCTACGCAGTATGGTGGATTCGCCAGAGCATCCTCCAAGCCCTTGCAGAACAGAGCCGTATAGTGCGCCTGCCCCTCAACCAGGTAGGTTCCCTCAATAAAATCAACAAGGCCCTCTCAAAATTCGAGCAGGAAAACGAGCGCCAGCCTTCAAACGAAGAGCTCTCGGAAATGATCGACGTCCCCAAGGACAAAATTTCCGACACCCTTCGCGTCGGCAGCCGCCACGTCAGCGTGGACGCTCCTTTTGTGGAAGGTGAGGACAACTCCCTTCTGGATGTCCTCCCCAATGACGACTCCCCTTCCGCCGACCGCGGCCTCGTCAACGAAAGCCTCAACACTGAGATTGAGCGTGCCCTTAGCACGCTCACCGACCGCGAGAGGGAGATTATCAAGAGCTTCTTCGGCATCGGCTGCCAGGAAATGACCCTCGAAGAGATCGGCGAACGCTTCGGCCTTACGCGTGAGCGCGTGCGCCAGATTAAGGAAAAGGCCATCCGCCGCCTCAAGAGCCCGTCCCGCAGTAAACTTCTCAAAAGCTATTTGGGATGACGCCGGAAGCCTTCATTCAGCAAAAGGCCGCAGAGGCCATTCAAGCTATCTATTCTACTGAAGTGGCGCCCGCGTCACTTCAGGTTGCTGTTACCCGCAAGGAATTTGAGGGCGACTATACCCTCGTAACCTTCCCTCTTCTGAAGATTACCCATCAGGCTCCCGACGCCACCGGCAATGCCATCGGACAGTGGCTGGTGGACAATGTGAAGGAGATATCGGCCTACAACAGCGTGAAAGGTTTCCTTAATCTTTCATTCTCGGCCCTATATTGGAACGAAGCCCTGCTCGCGCTTGCTGCCGACGATAACTTCGGCCAGCTTTCCCCTACCGGGAAGCGCATCATGGTGGAATTCTCCTCCCCCAATACCAACAAGCCGCTGCACCTTGGGCACATCCGCAATAACCTCCTGGGAGACAGCGTCTCACGCATCCTGAAAGCCTGCGGCAACGAGGTGGTCAAATCCACCATCGTCAACGACCGCGGTGTCCACATCTGCAAGAGCATGCTGGCCTGGGAAAAATGCTTCGACGGCGCTACGCCCGAATCCACAGGCAAGAAAGGCGACCATCTGGTAGGAGACTGCTACGTAGCCTTCGACAAGATGTACAAGGCTGAGGTCAAGGAACTTATGGCCGGCGGCATGGACGAAGAAGAGGCTAAGAAACAGGCTCCTTCCCTGCGCGAGGCACACGAGATGCTCGTCAAATGGGAGCAGAACGATCCTCACGTCCGCAGCCTCTGGTCGATGATGAACGGCTGGGTGTACAAAGGTTTCGACGAGACTTATGCCGCCCTCGGCATCAGCTTCGACCAGGTGGACCATGAGAGCGAGACCTATCTTCTGGGCAAAGAACTGGTACAGAAAGGTTTGCGCGAAGGCGTCTTCGTGACCGATCCCGACGGCTCAGTCTGGTGCGACCTTACCGCCGACGGCCTCGACCGCAAACTCGTCCTCCGCGGCGACGGCACTTCCGTCTATATCACCCAGGACCTCGGCACTGCAGAGCGCCGTTTCGCCAATTACAAACTGGATTCACACGTCTATGTAGTGGGCAACGAGCAGGACTACCACTTCCAGGTTCTCAAGCTCATACTCAAGAAGTTAGGCTTCGCCTGGGCCGACCAGATCTACCACCTCTCCTACGGTATGGTAGAGCTTCCCGAAGGCAAGATGAAATCCCGCGAAGGCACCGTAGTAGATGCCGACGACCTCATCCAGCAGATGTACGAGGAAGCAAAAAGCACCTCCGAAGAAAGCGGCAAACTGGCCGATATTCCTGAGGCGGAGCGCGAAGCCCTGTACCACATGATCGGCCTTGGAGCTCTTAAGTATTTCATCATCAAGGTGGATCCTAAGAAGACAATGCTCTTCAATCCCGCCGAATCCATCGACTTCAACGGCAATACCGGACCATTCATCCAATACACCCACGCCCGCATCTGCAGCATACTGCGCAAGGCTACCGTGCCCTTCGGAGTGTCCGACATCAGGCCCGAAGCCGAGCCGTCGGCCAAGGAAATTCGCCTTGTGAAACTGCTGGGCCTGTATCCCGGCAAAGTGGCCGAAGCCGGCGCAGCATTCAGCCCCGCCGTCATCGCAAACTACGCTTATGAGCTTGCCAAGGAATTCAACCAGTATTACCACGACACTCCCATCCTGAAAGAGGCCGACGAAGCCGTGCTCAAATACCGCCTGGAGCTGATTTCCGTGCTCGCCCGCACCCTTCGCAGCGCCATGGCCCTCCTCGGCATCCAACTGCCCGAAAGAATGTAAGAACCTAGGCACGTAAACGCCTATCCCACAACGTTTTATGAGAATCAAGTGTGACTTTTTGCCACACTTGATTTTCATTATTGGCTGAGTATCAGCTATTTGCTTGTTGAGGTTTAGAAGCTGAAGCTTAGGCCGGCGAGGATGGAGCGGCCGGGCATGGGATAGCCGGAGACAACCTCGTAGCGGCAGTCCAGGAGATTGCGGCCGATAAGTTGCAGGCCGATGCGGAGCGGACCTATGAGGCTGAATTCCTTGCGGAACGTGGCGTCGAGGGTGTTCCAGTCGGGCATTTCACCAGTGGCATCGACGCGGCCAGCACGGAGGTTGTAAATGCCTTCGAGCGTCCAGCCGTTCCATGCAAGCGTAGCGCCGGCCGAAAGGGTATGGTGCGCGACGTAAGGTATCTGCTGGTCAAAGCTATAGCTGCCTTCAGTCTTGTCAACGGCCTTCTGCCAGCCATAACGGACATTGAGACCGCATGCCCAGGCGCCGGACTTATAGTCAATGGCAAGCTGAGCATCGGCGCCCATAGCCTGAACCTTGCCGACATTATAGGGCAGCCAAATGCTGGGATCCGCCTCCGAGGGGGCCGATATTATCTTATTGCTGAGCCAGTTATAGTATCCGTCGAGGCGGGCTTTAAGCGTCCATCGGCCAATGGCGCGGCGGAAATCAAGGCCTACATCGGCCAGCCAGGCATCTTCGGGTTTCAGGGAAGCGTTGCCGTAACCGGGATAGTAGAGTTCGTTGAAGGTGGGCGTACGGTAAGCCCTGCGGCCAAATGCTACAAGGTCGAGCCCTTCTGTAAGGGTGAAGCGAAGGTCGGCAGAAGGAGAGAAGCTGTTCCAACTGGCCCCGCCGTCGTCAAATACACCGGCATATTCTACGGCCAGATCGGCCTTTAATCGGGTCCAGCGGAAGGCAGTGGCGGCCGAAATGACCGTGCCAAGCCTATTCCGGGTATAAAGCTCTGACGCAAGGCCGTCAAGGGAGACCGAGCTTGCAAGGGAGAGCTCCCACCAGGGCTTGATGTGGAACTTGTGGGCGCTGTTAAGCTGAAAATCAGTCTGTTCGTAAGTGGTATTGCCCCATTCGCTTATGTACAGGAGCTTGTCGTACGCGCTTTTGCCGCTGAGCTGCAGAGAGTACAGGGGCGAGAAAGTTTTCCTGTAAACAAGCTGGCCGATGAGGTTGCGGTCCTTCTGGCGGTCGGTCGAAGGCCAGGAGAGGGAGCCGGGGGTGCCACGCTCGGCACCGTTGTAATAGAGCTTCACATGCAGGTCCGAATCCTTGAATGTGCCCCACAAATCGCCTCCCAGACGCATTTGGGCGAGGTCGTTGTTGCTGCGGAGTGAACCATCGGCAAGGGGGAATGCACCGCTTGTCACGATGCCGCCGGCAGTTGCCGACATGCACCAGCGGGAGCTGTACCGGTAATTGAGCCTGCCGTAAGGCTGCCACGTGCCGAAGGAGCCATGCTGCACACGCACAGTGCCGCTGAAGGGGCCTTCGTCGCTGAATACCGGACGGGCGGTGATAAAGGAGAGGCTGTTCTGGGCATAATCGGCCACTACGCTGCCGATGGACTGCATATCCAGAAGGCCGAGGTCAGCCTGGCCGCTTTGGACATTGCCAACTCTTACCCCGTCGATATAAATGGCGGTATGAGCGCTTCCCAAACCCCTGAGCGAGGCCGATTTAAGCCCCGCCGCCGAGCCGTAATCGCCGATATACAGGCCGGGCAGAAGCTGAAGGGTTGAACTTACATCCTGAAGAGGCTGAACTGTGAGAGTATCAGTGCGGGATACTACGACACCCCGGTCTGCCACAATCGTAACAGGCCGGAGCGTATCGGATGGCTGGGCCATAAAAAAGCCCGCCAATAATAAAGAAACAAACATAATATAAAGATTCAGGTCCGCAAAGTTAATCAATTCTTTCCAATACCCCAACCTCGACACGCAACCCTCTATCACTCAACACATTATGAAAATCAAGTGTGGCAAAAAGTCACACTTGATTTCAGGAAGTTGCTGATAGTCAGGGGGATATGTGTCGAGGTTTAGAGGGAGATGAGGGCGAAGCTTTGGGACGGGAGGGTGATTTTTCCGGAGAAGGGCTGCGGCTGGTACAATTTGTCGGTAAAGAGCTGGACATCATAGCCTTCGGGGGCCGATGGAAGCTTGACAGAAACAGTCCGGGGCCGATCGCCGAAGTTGACAAAGGCAAGGGAGTAGGATCCGGACGGAGTCTGAGCGGCGACGGCGGCAAGCCCTTCGGGCATCGGCCCTTCAAGTTTAAGGATCCGGCTTCCGGACGGGAAGCTCTTGCACATTAGACTCCAGGTGTAGTACCAGGGGCGGACATCTTCCTGGGAAGGATCGTTAAACACTTCTGAGCCAAGGGTATTCCACATACCCCAAAGCTTGATGTCCTCCGTCGCTCCGGAATCCCCGTTGGAGTGCATGGCATCGTCAAGCATCCACGCCGCCGCCCCGGAGAAGCCGGAATTCATCACGCTCATCGCAAGGAGCGGCATATCAAGCGCGTAGAAAACGTCATAGACCAGCATATTGCAGTCCGAACCCTTAGTGAAAGGATGGCCCTCGACCCTCTTCCAATATTCACGGGCAAGGAGGGAATCGGCCGGGTCGGAGAAATACTTAAAGCCCGCCTCGCCAAGGATTATCGGCCTGTCCGTCAATTCTTTAAGGGCCGACAAGCGCTCCTGAAATTCACCGCTGCGCACATATCGCTGACCGGGATAAGCATGCATGTCATATATGCCGATCTGAGGCACCTGATCCACCGTAGCCTTCAACCAGCCGGCAGCGTCATATTCGGAGGCGGGATTATGGTAGTCGATAACGGCATCAGGACCGGCAAGGCTTACCTTTTCCTTGAGGACAGGGTATTTGGCCATCTCTTCGCTGAAACGGCCGACCATCTCTTTCCAAAAGGCGAAATCACCGTTTGTCGATGCCCAGTTGCCATCGGGCTCGTTGAAAATCACGAAATGCTTTATGCAGTCGAAGCCTTTGTCGGCAACAAGCCAATTAAGATGCCTGACGGATGCCTGGACCCACTCCTGAGAGCCTTTCATCTCCCAGGTCGGCGGATTGTACTCGCCGTAAACCACCATTATTCCCCTGCTCTGGCAATAAGTCAGAAGTTTTAGAAGATTCCCCGAGTTGCGCTCATCGTCAAAGCCGCTGCCGGTATAATAAGTGAAAGGACTGTTGATCATACAGCGAACGTACTGAGGCTGCATGTAATCAAGCCTTTCATACAGTGTCGCCCAGTCCTCCTCGCTGAGGTCCCGCCCCCAGGAGAGAGCCTCGTCATAAGGGTCCCATTCAACGCCGTTGCCCAAGTAGCACGGATTAATAACCTCCTCAGAAACAGTAATTTCCACTATTTCAGAGCAGGCCGACATAAGGCAAAGGCCAAGACTGAGCAGGACAGGGACGGTTCTCATTTTACGCTGATATTTGAAGCTTTGACATACATATCGGGAAGATCTTTGCAGAAAAAGGTATCGGAACGCTTGTACATCTGCTTGAAGCTATCTTCGGAGACATGCCCGGGAAAGACGGAGAAGTAATGTTTTTCGGTTTCCATCGGGTCATATTTATTGCGCCAGGTCACCAGAAGACTCATCTTTCGGCCTGCCATGGGCGCGGCGATATTGGTAATCCAGTAATCTTCCGCGCTAAAGCCTTCCACTCCGGTTTCGGTGACGCCGCATGGCTTCTTCTTCTCCGTGGACAGCTTTGAGAGGAGCTTAAGATTGCCGAGGAAAATATCGTTCTTGATGCCCTGATAGCAGTCCATGCCCATAAAGTCCACGTAATCGTCTCCGGGCCAGCGGAAGAGGAAATCGCTCTCCTCCTTCTTCGAGTCCATCTGGGGAGAAATCGCGTAGATAAAGTTGTGCACTCCGGCTTTCTTAAGATAATCGACAAGGTATTTCCAAAGGCCGATAAATTCCTTTTCCGTAGTGGCCGATTTACCCCACCAGCTCCATGTCTGGGTGTGCTCATGGAAGGGACGGAAAATAACCGGGATGGTCTTTCCGTCGCTGCCTTTGAGGTTTTTGGCCATATCGGCAAGGCGGTCCAGCCATGTATTGAATTTAGCCTGGGTTTCGCTACCTTCCGTCAGAATCTCGGCAGCGGCATTGGAGGTTTTCCCGCTGTCCAGCCATGAGTCGTCTCCGGTCAGGGGATCGTTCAAGTGCATGCAGGCCGTAATGACCATTCCCCTGTCGTACGCCTGCTTCATCAGTTTAAGCCTAAGGTTGTTTTCTTCGGTCGAGGAGGCATAGCGATCGTCCATGAAGGTGGAAAAATCCAGGCTGTACACGCCGGGATAATCCCCGCAGACTGCCTTGGTATCAGAACCGCCCTCTTCGCCGTACCATTTGCGGCCATACATCAGATCGTCATGATGGCCGAACATCCATCCCTTGCTGCGAATGGCCCACAGATTGGAATAAAGGGCCTTCGTCTCGGCTGTGGCATTCGGATCGGCCAGGCTTAGGGTGACGCTTTCGTCATCGGCAGGCTTGGCCGGAATAACAGACGGTTTTTCGCAGCAGACGAACAGCCCTGCGACCAGTATAGCAACTAATAAACTCTTCATTACTTGACAATTACATTTTCTGCCATTTTATACATAGGTGGCAGGTCCTTACAAAAATACGTATCCGTGCGCTTATACATCTCGCAGAAAGATTCCTCGGAAGGATGCCCGGGATAAACGGAAAAATACACATTCCCGGTTTCCATAGGGTCGTATTTGTTGCTCCAGGTAACGAGCATACTCATCTTTCTGCCGGCCATGGGTGCGGCAATGTTTTCAATCCAATAGTCAGGATTCTTAAAACCCTGAACGCCGATTTCGGTAACTCCTGCAGGTTTTACCTTCTTGTCGGAAAGCGACTTAAGCAACTTCAAGTTGTTAAGAAATACCGCATTGTTGATGCCGATATAGCAGTCCATGCCTATGAAATCGACATAATCGTCACCGGGCCAGCGGAACAGGAAGTCGCTTTCGCCGCTGGCTTTGAGGTTGATGGCCGGCGATATGGCATACAGGAAATTATGCACGCCGCGCGATTTCATACCGTCAACCAAATACCTCCACAGGCCGATATATTCAGACTGCGTAGTACAGGTATTGCCCCACCAGCTCCATCCGTGCCCATGTTCATGGAAAGGGCGGAGGATGATGGGTATCTGCCTGCCGTCACTCCCCTTCAGGCTTTTTGCAAGCGTGGCCAGGTTGTCCAGCCAGGAGTCGAAGAGAATCTGCGTCTCGCTGCCCTTGGTGAGGATTTCGGCCACTACCTTATCGCTTGAATTGTCCCATGAGTCACCGCCGGTCAGCGGGTTGTTAAGGTGCATGCACGCCATTACTACCATCCCTCTGTCGTAAGCTTCCTTTATGGTGCGCAGTTTGACAGGGTTTTCTTCATGAGTCTGGAGCGGCACTTTTCGTCCGTCCATGAACGAAGCCACATCCACGGCATAGACGCCGGGATAGTCTCCGCAGACATCCTTGGTTTCCGACCTGCCCTCATCATACTGCCATAAGCGCCCGTTTATAAGGTCGTTCTGATGCCCGTACATCCAGCCTTTATCGCGGATGGCCCAAAGGTTTGAATACAGAGCCTTGGTTTCCGGCGTGGCGTCGGGATCAACCGTTTTGAGGGTAACTACTTCGGGCTCTTCGGGTTCACTTCCCGCAGGGTCATTCCCTTTGCAGGAGAAGCAAAAGGGAATGACCGCGAGAAGTATAAGCAGCATGTAATAATAGCGACGCATTGACTGACTATTCGGCAGGAACCTGCTTGGTAAAGACCATGATGTATATGAGAGGACTGTTCACGAATTTATCATAGTCCTTCCAGATATACGAGGTATTGGAAGACGGTGTGCTTCCTACTTGCAGCGCAAGAGCCATGCTTCCTTCTGCAATCACAAGCGCATTTAGCCCCAGGAACACGTAGCTTCCGGGAAGAAGCAGATTGGCGGCATAGGTAAGGGGACCGTTCTTGATGGATATTACGCCGCCCTCCGATTGGGACTTGTCTTCCGGGTCATACACATAGCCCGAAGCGACATGTGGCAGCCAGGAATAGATGCGGCTCACATCCTCGTTCACGTTAACATCTCCCTTCTTGCCAACCCAGCGGTAATCCCAGTACTTTCCATCTTCGCCGGGCGTGTAAATGGCTGTACCGCTGAGAGAGCCCTCGGCGGAAGGGGTAAACGTAAGGATATTGTCCATCTCGTTTCCTATGTTGTTCCAATCCCACGTCTTGGTCTCGGCCTTGTCGCGGCCAAGGCCGTTCGTGCAACCGCCATAGACCCAGAGCTCCTTCACTTTCCAGTCGCCGGGCAGGTCAAAGACGGGGGCGGGTGCCGGAGGTTCGACGGTGTTCTTGCCCTCGGTGCCTTCGGTCATGGATTCGGCAGGGATTTCGTCCACCGGGGAGACGAGGACGAAGTAAATGATGGGACGTTTTACGAACTTGTCGTAATCGCTGTAAATGTTGGTCCAGTCCTCGGTCGGCTTTGTAATTGCGTTATAGTCAAAGGAAAATGCATTATTCTCCACGGTAAGCACCTTTCCTTCGTACACGGTATAATTATCGGCCGGAAGGAATTTGCCCGTGGTCACTTTTCCGTTCGCATCGGTGAAGGAGATGGTATTGTTCACATAGTCGCGCATCCAGGTGCTTTCACCCACGGGGATGGCCCTGTAAAACTTGTGAAGGTCAATATCGGTGTCTCCCTCCTTGTTCTGGGCAGCTTTGAACAGGCAATTCCAATGCTTGCCATCCACACCGCCATAGTGTATGCACTTTCCGGTGGTGTTGCCGTCGGCCATGATTTCTTCCAGGGTAAACTCCAGATAGTCATCATATTCCGCCTGAGGGCCAAAACCTTCGTCGGCGTACCAGCACCAGGATTTGGTGGAAGGCTCCATCAAGGCGCCGCCGCCCCACTCGGGGCCTGTTCCGCCCCAGAGCATAGAGGAGGTGATTTTGTATTTACCCAGGATGGTTTCCGTGAATTCCGTCATCACTACCGTATAAGTGCGGGTTTTTCCGGTAGCCGAAGTTACTGTGATCGTAGGATCGGCGGCGCCGGTAAAGTCAATGGTTTCTCCGCGTTGGATGGATGAGGTGGCTTTGTAAGAGAGTTCCAGCGTCTCCAGCGCAACCTTGGACATGTCTTCCACAAGATTGGTGGCCAGGGCGACATTGATCAGGCCGGTCGTCTCGTCCGTGTCTTCCACCTTGGCCAGGCCAGCCTGGCCGGCAAACTTGATATTCAAGATCTTACGGTCATTGTTCCAGCCGCCTTCCTCCACATCGGCCCACGGGTCCTTGATGCAGGAGGCCAGCAGAACGAAAGCACCCAGTGCTATGAAAAGTATACTGCGTTTCATGTTTACTCGATATTAGGGTTAAGGTCGGTCTCAGAGGCCGGAATAGGATAGAAAACGATGTCGTCGTCCGTACTTACGCCCTGCTCGGCGAGTGCCTTGACAGTATGCAGATTTCCAGTGCGGCGCAGATCGTAAGTGATATTGCCTTCGAAGGCGAGTTCATGAATGCGTTCATTGATAACCGCCTTGCGGAAATTCTCAGTGGACAGGCCTGCGGGAAGGTCGCCCAGACCCGCACGGTTACGGATGAAATTCACCAGCTCGTATGCCTTTGCGGTAGGGCCTGCAGCCTCGGCATAGACAAGGGCGATGTCGGAGAAGCGGAGCAAGTAAGGCTTGGTGGAAGTCTTGTCGCCGGAGAACTGGGGATCGACAAACTTGCGGCAGAAAGGATAGGTTGCGTCATTGCCCTTCGTGTATTTCCAAACGACATTGCCGTTTTTGTCATACGCCTCGGTACACATGAGCCAGTCGCGGCGGCGATCGCCTGCCTCGAAGCTCTCATAGAACGCATCTTCGGTTTTATATTCGCTCCAGCCGTCGTGGGTGGGGATATATTCATCCTTGTCACCTTGCTTAAGGTAAACAGTGCCGCCGGCGATGTACGGGATGTACATCTTGGAAATTTTGGAGTACTGGCCTTCGCCGTCACCGGTGCGGTCCATGCTCATGATGAAGATGTGCTCGGGACCGTCGGGATAATCGACGTCGTAGATGTGCAAGAGATCGGGATCGAAGGCGTAGGTGGTCTGCTCAGGGTTATCCACCACTGCGCCGGCATATTGTACGGCCTTGGCATAGTAATCATCCACGTCGAAGGACATATCCTTATACTGCGCCACGCCATAATTTTTTGCCGATGCAAGATACAGATAGCTCTTTGCAAGAAGGGCCTGGGCTGCAGCCTTGTCCGTACGGCCGGTTTCGGGATGAGCGTAATAAGGGAGCAGGCCGATAGCCTCTTCCAAGTCGGAGATTATGAATCCCCACAGCTCATCCAGCGACTCGGCAAGTCCGGCGGCGGAATCTTCTATAGTCGTCACAACCTTCTTATGGATAGGAACGCGGCCGAAGTTACGTGCAAGGTTGAAGTAGGAATAGGCACGCATGAAATAGGCCTCGCCGGTGAAACGGTTCTTGAGATCCTGGTCCATGTCCATGCCGGGGACGTTCTCTATCACCGCATTGGCACGGTTGACAGTAATGAAGGAATACTTAAAGAAGTTGCCAAGGGCGGTGTTCCTCTTGAAGTTCTCCATCGTCCAGGCATCGAGATCCTTGGTACTTGCCGCAGCGTCACCTTTAGGATACAGCTCGTCGGTATTCATACCGCCAAGGAAGACGATGGCGCGGGAGTATTCGATGTAATTGATGGCATCGTAGATGTACATCGTAGCAGCCTGAGCATCGGCCTCAGTTTTATAGAAACTGGCTTCGGAGTAAAAGCCGTAGGGTTTCTCATTCAAATCGCAAGCGGCCAGGCAAAGTGCTGCAAGTGAAAAAGCAATTATTATTTTCATGGCTTCTCGCATTAAAAGTTAAAGTCGATACCAAAGGTCCATCTTCTCAGACGGGGATAGCCGCCGCTGTAGATGCCGTTGGCGCCCACTTCGGGGTCATAACCTTTGAACTTGGTAAATGTAAAGAGGTTATCCACATTCATGTACAGACGGATGCTCTCGAGGAACTTGGTCTGCTTGCGAAGCGGGAAGGTGTAGCCCAGGGCGACTGTCTGGATACGGACGAAGGAACCGTCTTCCACCCACCAGTCGGCAAAACGGGTCTGGCGGTCGTCACGAAGCGAAGGATACTTGTTGGTGGGGTTGTCGGTGGTCCAGCGCAGAGGGTTGTTGTTAGGCTGGCCGAACGCCTGGGTATTGATGACGTCGTTTCCGAATACACCGTTGAAGAAAATGCTGGCGTCCAGGTTCTTCCAAACCACATCGAGGCTCAGGGAAGCCAGGAAGTCTGGGTTTGGATCGCCGATTATTACGCGGTCGTTGTCATCGACGGTATCGCTTCCGTTTATGTCAACATACTTGAATTCACCGGGGTTGGCATCCTTGCCGGTAAGGCCGGCGACAAGTCCCTCTTCCAGGGTTTGGATAATGCCGTCCGTCTTGTAGCCGTAGAACACATTGATGGGATAGCCGATGGCAAGTATGTTGGTGTAGCCGCGGAACTGACCGGAGCTGGTGCCGTTATACTCGTAGAGCATGCCGGTGTTGGGATCGGTCATCAGGCCGGACTGGACAGCGTCACCAAGGCTGAGCACGCGGTTGCGGTTGTGGGTAAACATGAGCGTACCGCCGATTTTCCAGTCACGGTTGGAATACATGATTCCGTCAATCGTAAGCTCGATACCGGTATTCTGAATCTTTCCGTCGTTGACCCACATGCGGTCGAAGCCGGATGAAGGGGCTACGTTGCGCTCGCGCAGGAGGTCGTCGGTAATCTTGTTATACCAGTCCACGGTGATGTTGAGGCGGTTGCCGAACAGGCTCATGTCAACGCCCAAATCCACCTGGGAAGTGGTTTCCCATTTGAGGTTCCTGTTGGGGATGCCGCCCCAGAGGACGTAGATGCCGTTGTCGCCGGTACGGCCGACTTCACGGCCGGGGCCGATGGCGACCTGCCAGGAACCGTTGTAATAGTACTGGTGCTGGCCATATCGGCTCAAAGTCTGATAGGGAGAAATGCCCTGGTTACCGGAAATACCGTAGGATGCGCGGAATTTGAGAGCATCCAGCCATTTGACATCTTTGAGGAAGCTTTCATTGTGAGCGTTCCAGCTGATTGCGCCGGAAGGGAAGAATGCCCACTTGTTGCCGGAGCCGAACTTGGAGGAGCCGTCGGCACGGGCGGTGAATGTTGCGAGATAACGGTTGTCGTAGCCGTAGTTCAGACGCATGAGGCCAGACACAAGTTTGCTTTCAGACAGGCCGTTGGCAATTTCATAGAGTTCCGGATTACCGGCTGCAAGATTCTGGTTTCCAAGGGTTTCATTCACGAAATCCTTACCGGCAAGGCTGGAGGAGCGGGCGCGGTAGCTTTCAAATGAATAACCGGCCATCGCGGTGATGTGATGCTTCTTTGCAAGCACCTTGTCATAAGTGCCGTAAACATCCACCACAATGTTGTCGTCCATACCGTTGGAAATCTGGCCGAAGCCTTTGTTGAAAGTACCGGACTCGGAATACTTCTTGGGATTGTAGATGTCCTGGATGCTTTCGCCGTGCTTGTAATTGAACTGGCTCGTGAGGGTGAAACCGTCGAAGATATTCCATTCAATACCGGCATTGGCAATCACACTTGTACCTTCGGTGGTATTGGTGGACAGTTCCTTGAGGGCGATGGGGTGGTAGTAATCCTGGTCACTGTACAGCCAATAATTGCCCTCGTCGTCGTAAACAGGGAAGATGGGGTTACGGTTGTAAGAACGGCCGGGATTGTAGTTTCTGTTGCTGTGAGTGATATTCGCTCCGGCTTTCATGAGGAAGTTCTTGAACAGCTTGTGTTCGATGGAAACCTTGCCGCCGAACTTCTGATACCAGTCATCGACAAACACGCCGGTGTTGCGATAATAGTTGGCGCTTGCAAGGAAGCTGGTCTTGTCGTTTGCACTGCGAACCTGGACGGTGGTGTTGTTTGAAACGGGGAGCTTATTCAGCACCAGATCGTCCCAACGGGTGTTGGTGGTCCAAGTGGTCTGCAGCTCTTCGATGGAAGGATAGTACACGCCGTTTGCGCTCAATGCGCCGACATAAAGCGGAGTCATGCCGGCATTCACCTTGGACTCATTCTGGGTGATGGCCATCAGGACCGGATCACGCCAGAGATTGAGCTCGGAGGTCATCTGCGACAGCGTAGTCTGCTGACGCACGCTGATGGAGGTCTTGCCGGCGGCCGCCTTGTTGGTTGTGATGAGGATAACGCCGTTGGCACCGCGGGATCCATAGATTGCCGATGCCGAAGCGTCTTTGAGCACCTCCATGGAAACAATGTCCTGCGGATTGATCTGGGACAGGTTGCCGGCGTCGCCGAAGGGGAAACCGTCCACTACAAGCAGCGGAGCGTTGGAACCCTTGATGGAGGAATTACCACGGACACGCACGATTGAAGAAGCGCCGGGCTCCTGCGAGTTGTTGGTAATCTGAACGCCGGCGATTCGGCCCTGCATCAGACTTTCAATGGAATTGGCAGGGACGTTGGTGATGCTTTCCGTTTTCACGGAAGCCACGCTGCCGGTGAGGTCGCTCTTTTTCATCTGACCGTAGCCGACCACCACAATCTCTTCCAGAAGCTCGCTGTCCTCGGAGAGGATGATAGTAAGCTGAGTACGGCCGCCAACCGGCTCTTCCACGGTAGAGTAACCGATGAAGGATGCCTGCAGAACGGCATCCGGAGCCACATTGGAGAGCGTGAAAATACCATTACCGTCGGCAGAAGTACCGTTCATGGTACCTGCAACGATAACCGAAGCACCCGCGACAGGGGCCCCGGTGGGGTCTGTCACCTTACCGCGAACGGTAAGTTGCCCATTCTGGGCAAATCCTGCCCACGATCCCGCCAGCAGCAGAATCGCAGCAAGGAAAGAGTGGATTTTTAAGCTCATAAACTTACGGATTGGTTATACTTAGTGTGCTTATTTTCGTTGATACAAATTAAGATACTATTTTCCTATAATAAATATGGTTATATGCCAAAAGGTTATACTTTTTTGAATTTCTTTAAAAAGTCCAGCAATTCTTGCAGATTGCATGTCGCCACCCCTACATATTTGTCGGCGCAGCCATAATAAACATACAGGGTTCCATCAACCACCACATTGCCGGTCGGGAAAACGCATCCGTTGTAGAAGCCGTCCATTTCGTAGGGGAACTCAGGCTCGAGGATGGGCTCCGGCGTGCGGGCAAGCACCTTGGTCGGATCCTTTTTGTCCAGAAGAATGGCACCTACGCTGTAATGGGCGCAACCGCCATCGGCCACGCCATGATAGAGCATGAGCCAGCCTTCGTCGGTGAGGATGGGAGGAGTGCTGCCGCCGATTTTCTCTTCCCAGCTGTCCGGGCGCCCGGTAAGGAGAAGATGGCTGGGCTTGCTTTCCCAGTCCAGAAGATCCTCGGAGAACTTTATCCAAATGGAGGGATAATCGACCCCGTAGGCGGATCCCACATACTCTTTGGGCCGATGCAGCATGACGAACTTCCCGGCAACCTTTTCCGGGAAAAGGATGACGTCGCGGTCGTCCAGGACGGGGGATGTGAGTCGGCCAAGGCGGCGGAAATGCCTGAAATCGGCAGTCATTGCAAGGCCTGTATTGCCAAGGCTCTGGGCCCATGCCTTGGGCGCATAGCTATCTACTTTGGGAAGGCGCACCACATCGTGAGGGAAGGTCCAGTACTGCCCGGGGGCGTACGGCCTGTACGCGTACGTAATATAAAAGGTAGTGCCAAACTTTACAATGCGGGGATCTTCCACACAGCCGCTGTCTGGGCCGTCTTCGCTGGGGCCGAAAACCGGCTGGGCCGATGCCCTTTCAAAATGGAATCCGTCGCGGCTTGTCGCAAGTCCGAAACGTATGACATGCTCCTCGTCGTCACCCGCGGCGCGGTAGAGCATATAGAAGGTTCCGTTGTCGTAAATAACTCCGGGATTGCACGTTACAAGATTTTCCCAAGGGCTGTCAGGCTTGGGACTCAGTATGGGATTGCCGCTGTATTTTGTAAGTTTCATGGTTTAGGAGAATATGATTAGGATTAAGGCGCAGGCCGCCAGGAGGCAGCCGCCCCAGAAACGGTAGTTATTGTACCAGCGCCCCTGACGGAGAGCCAGCCCTTCCTCACGGAAATCCTTGAGGGAGAAGGTGGTATCGGCCAGTTTTTCAATGCCGGGACGCGGGAAGGCCAGGCTGGCGAAGTAGATGACAGCCATGCTGAAGGCAAGGAGGATGGGTATGATCAGAAGGAAATGCAAGTCCCCGAATATCTGATGTCTCCAAAGGAGCATCACGACGGCCATGGCAAGACCGCTAAGAAGGCCGATGAACGCGCCGTTTCCGTTAACCCTCTTGGAGAAAATGCCGAGCAGGAATGCGGCAACCACGGGCGGAGCAATGTAGGAGAGCATTTCCTGATAGTACTTCAGAAGCGAGCCGAACTTGCCGATATTCGGAGCCCACAGGGCAGCTATAACAATGATTACCAGGGATGTAATCTTGCCGATGAGCACCAGTTTCTTGGAATCGGTCTTAGGGCGCGCCTGAGCGTAAAAGTCCATCGTGAAGAGCGTCGAGGTGGAATTGAGGATGGCGCTCAAGGTGGAAGTCAGCGCTGCCAAAAGGGCCGACAGCATGATGCCCAGGAGCCCGGTGGGCAGGAGCTTGAGAACCAGCGTGGGGTAAATCATGTCGGGCCGCTCGATGCCGGGGAAAAGATTACGGGCAATGACGCCGGGGAACACTATTATAAATAAGGTAATCAGAGTAAGAAGGCCTGCGAACATGACGCCTTTGCGCCCTTCGTCAACCGACTTGGAACTGAGCACGCGCTGCACAAGTGTCTGATTATTAGCCCAGAAGTAGATACCGGAAACAGGCATGCCGACAATCAGGCCCAGCCAGGGCGTTGCCGGATCGCTGAGCGGACGTATGAGCTTGACCGCGCTGTCGCAGGAAGCGAAAAGGCTTGCAAGATACTCCCCTCCGCCGTTTGCGAAACAGGCCACGGTAAGTATCACAGAGCCTACGATAAGTATCACGGCCTGAATAAGTTCCGCATTAATTGCCGATGACAGTCCGCCAGGGATGGTATAGGAGGCCGCCAGAATGGCGAAGATGAGGATAATCAGTTGCAGATCGGCCTGAGGAAAAACCAGTTTGATGATGAGCGCGGCGGCATAAAGCGCACCGGCCGCATCCAGAAAGATATTGCCGATGATGCAAATGGCCGAAAAATAGTAACGGGAGCGCTTGTCGAAGCGTTTTTCCAGGAATTCAGGGATGGTGAATATCTTGGATTTGATGTACAGAGGCAGGAGGAAGGTGGCGAAAAACACCATCACCACAACGCCAGTAAGATTGTAGTTGAATACTGCAATACCCGTGTCATAAGCATCCCCGCACTGGCCGATCAGCGTAGTGGAAGAAATGCTGGCGGCAAACAGCGACAGACCTACCACCCACCAGGGCATGCTACGACCGGCGAGGAAATAGGATCCCGCATCGGAACTTTTGCCGTGCCTAAGCCCCCACCAGATAATGAATATCAGGTACAGTACAACGATGGAAATGTCTATCCAGCCTATAGAAATGGAACCCATGGCTCTATTGGTTAAGTTTCACTGTTGCAAATATATAACTTCACAGCCGTATATTTTTTTATATTTCCGCTTAAAAAGTGTACTTTTTTGAATTTTATATTTCAAAATCAAATATCTTTAGTTATGTTTGCGGAAAACCAGGCAACATGAGTGAAATGCAACAGGAAATTGTTCCTATCCATAAGGATGACCTTTTCATCATACTGAACCACCCGAATGCAAAATTCGACTATCCCGTCCACTATCATCCGGAGTTCGAAATAAACCTCGTAATGAATTGCACCGGAACCCGCGTAGTGGGAGACTCCGAGGAGGAGTTCGGAGAATCGGATTTGGTGATGGTAGGGCCGTCGCTTCCCCACGCGTGGAAATCATCGGCCCAGACCAACCATGTCATTACCATACAGTTTTCCGGTGAGATAATGAACTACCCCATCATGTCCAAGCGGGTTTTCCTCCCTATCAAGCAGCTCATGCAGGATTCGGTGTACGGACTCAGCTTCGAAGGGCCGGAGCATTCGGCCATAAAGGAACAGATCATAGCCCTTACGCGCATGCAGGGCTTCCAGTCGGTCACAACTTTCCTGAATATACTAAGCATCATGGCGAATGCCAACCGCAAACGGCTGGTTACCAATCTATACGAGCAGGAGCTGGGCGCCACGGTAAAGAGCCGGCGCATAACGCGCGTGTGCGAATACATCGACAAAAATCTGGACAAGGAGCTGAGCCTGGCAGAAGTGGCTGCCCTCGTAAACATGTCCGATTCGGCCTTCTCGCACTTTTTCAAAAAGCGCACAGGCATGTCCTACATCAACTACGTCAACAACCAGCGCATCGCCAAGGCCTGCACGCTTTTGGCCGATACAACCCAAAGCGCCGCCGAAATCTGCTACGACTGCGGCTTCAACAACAAGTCAAACTTCATACGCATCTTCCGCAAGAAAAAAGGCATGACGCCCATCGAATACCGCAAATACATCTCGCAAATGCTTATAAAATACTGAGCGAGGTGCCGCCAACTCGCACATGAACAAAGAGATTTCTCCACTCCGCTTCGCTCCGGTCGAAATGACAGAGAGGTGCGGTTTTCGCGTTTTCCGCACCTGAGAGGCGGCAGATAATAGCTGCGAGGTGCGGAAAAGGCCAAAAGCGCACCTGAGAAGGCACATAAAAGGCCCCCGAAAGACGGATAGGTTGCTTTCGGGGGCCTTAAGTAATGCGATGATTCTCAGGAAAAGAGCTTATTGCAATTCAAACGTCAGTTTCTTTGTCTCGGTGTTCAGTGTAATTTTGTAATTACCAGTTTCCATATCCTGGGACTGCAAATTGAACTGAGTGTCCGGGAGGGAGCCATCGTTGTAAACTACCGTGAAGTAGTCTTCGGCATCGGAATCACGGGTGTAGCCTGGGGCCCAGGCGTCGTTTTGGCAGAGGAACTTGAAATTGGCGTCGTTCCATATCTTTACCACTATGGTGTAGGTGATGCCGTCTTCGGTTTCCATGGGCTGGATCTTGTTCAAATCCCATCCCCAGTCTTCTATGCCGCCGACAGGATATATCTTGGGATATTCGGGCTTAGGCTCCGGCTTGGTCACGGTCATCTTCATGGTCTCGATATTCACCGTAATGGTATGCTCGCCATTCTCGGCAACCTGGAACTGGACATCCGGATCGGCCTCTGTGGCGCGATATACCATGGTCCAGTAGTCTTCGGCCGATGCATCCCTGTTGTATCCGGGAGCCCAGGCATCCCTCTGGCAGAGGATTTTGAAGTCGGCGTTGCCCCACATATTGCCTGTCCAGGTGTAGGTTATACCGTCTTCGGTGGTCATTGCCTGGGCGTCGGCAAGGGACCAGCCCCAGTCGAAGCCGGCGCCGATCAGGTAAAGGGTGGGCGAATCTTCGGCCTTGCGGACCTTGATTTTCAGGGTCTCCAGATTGATGGTGATGATGTAGGTGCCGGTTTCGGAAACCTGGAACTGTGTGTCGGGCAGAGAACCGTCATTGTACACCAGCGTCCAGTAATCCTCCGCATCGCCATCACGGGTATAGCCTGGGTTCCAGGCATCCTTCTGGCAAAGGAACTTGAAGTCGGCCCCTCCCCAGATGGTGCCCCGCCAGGTATAGATGACGCCGTCTTCCGTGGTCATCTCTTCTGCGGCATCCTTGTTCCATCCCCAGTCAAAACCGCCGACGGGGAACAGACGCGTCAGGACCACGTCCTCTTCCAGCAAGGTGATGGTAAGTTCCATATTGTCGACATCTTCAGTATTCACGGAGATTCTGTAAACACCGCCCGGAGAGAGCGTAAAGCCTGTCTTCTCCTCCTCGGATGCCACATAGACAGCCGTCAGGCCGTCTTCGGTAGCCATCAGCGCAGGCCAGGATTCTCCGCCCTGCAGCGGGAAGAAGAACTCTTTGTCCTTGTCCAGGTGCCCTTCCCATGTAAAGACTTTTCCATCGGCGGCAAAAGCCTCGCCTGCAGCTTCTCCGACCGCTTCACCGGCGATATACAATTCGGTGACTTCCAGCTGGAGGTCGGCCTCTACCAGCACCGTCTCGATAGTGACGGCGTTGGAATCGGAGGCGTCGATGGTGATGGTATAAACGCCCGGCGTCGTTACCTGGAAGCCATACTCGTCCGCCACCGAATAGCCCAGTTTGGCAGTCCAGTATTCATCGGCCAGGTTGTTGCGCACGATGGCGGGCCACTGGGCATCCGCCTGGCAAGGGAAAAGGAAGTCTGCGTTCTTCGCCAGATGCCCGGTCCAGGTGAAAACACCGTCCTCCTTGGTCATTTCTGAAGGTTCGCCCTCAAGGGCAGCCCCGGCGATAAACAGCTGATTCACTTCATATTGAGTCTGGCCGATATGCACTGTCACAGAATTGGAATAGGATGTCTCGTATCCCTTAACGGAAGCCGCCACCCTGGCCATCAGGTCGAACCCTGTGGCGATGTCTTCACCGAGTTCAGAAGCGATTGCCGCAAACTGATTGGAAGAAAACTTTTTCCCGTTACCCTCGCAGCTTACTTCAACTGCCGATGCGAAACTCGAGTCGGAAGCCTTTGTCAGTTCAATGGAATAAGAAGGGTACGTCCCCTCAGGAGCGACATCATTCCAGGAGTAGCTAAGGCATATCTCGTCCGAATAGGAGGATATCCCCACGGTAGAAACGCTGCTCGTCAGGACAGGACTGTCCAGCAGCACGGCCGGTCCGCCTTCTCCGCTTTCTTTCGGCACGCAAGAAACAGCCAATATCATTGCGGCCGCAGCTAATACTTTTTTCATATACTTATAAATTTACAATCTTCAATTAGAGCCTATGCACGAAGCCGTTGTACTTGTCAGCGGTTTGGATGAAGTGAATCCGACACGGGTCAGTTTCTCCCCTTCCAGAGAGAGAGTCTTCTTGCCGCCCTCGACGTCTCCGTTTTCTATGACTACCGTCGCAGGCGCGGTGAAATACATCACGATGCTGTCGCCCCTGTCCAGGACGAAGCCCAGCGCCCCGCTGGAAGAATTAATGGTAAGAGAAGCCCCTGTCGTATTCACGATAAGCGTTCTGGATTTGTCGGGATAGTCCTTGTTCACGTTAAAAGCCACAAAGTTCTCTTTGGAGGTGAGGGCTACATCCTCGGCAGCTTCCGTAAGTCCTTTCAAGATGGAGCGCACTTTTGCGGTATAGGGCCTGTCCATCAGGTCGTAATTCAGCACGCCCTCTTCGCCCCACGGGACGCCGTTGTTGTCATGGATGAACTTACTGGTGGCAAGGTCGTAGATATCGTACCCGGCACCAAGGGCCGCCGCAGCCAGAATCAAACTGGGAGTGGTGTCATAACCACCTCTGTTTTCGGCAATCAGAGGATAGTTTCCTTCCAGGGCGGCGAAGGCTTTCACGACAGAGGCGATGGAATTCACATCACTCATGTAAGGATCTACGCTCACAATGTCAACGCCATCCCGGTAAAAGGCGTCGGAGCCTTTCGCCTGGGTGCATTGAGGAAAGACGCCCGGAGAAGTGCAGGAGGTATAATTCACGCGGGTCACAACCTTGTAAGGACTGTTCTTGACAGCTTTGCCCACGGCATCGACGGCATCCAGGGACATTTCCCAGGCCTCGGCCTCGCTGAGCTTTGTGCCGTCCCTTTTGCAGATATTCAGTTTCTCGTCCGTAATCCTCCAGCGGACCAGGCCGTCAATCTCGTTATGCAGCTGGCAGGTTATCACCGGATGGGTCTCTCCGTGAGCCGCATCCCAGTTGCGGATATGATTGAAAAGGGCCGTAACGGCTGCCGTTTCCGCCTTCAGGATGTCAGGATGGTTGAATACCGCATTGTAAGTGTATCCGTACAAGTTGTGAAGATAGTCATACTCCAGCGTTCCTTTTCTCAAAAGTCTGGTATCCAGATTCTTAAGCGGGTAACCAGGGACAAACCAGGTATAGCTGTCCCCTATCATGTTGGTGCTGAACCACAGCAGTTCCACCTTCAGTCCGTACTTTACGGCATATTCCAGAATCATATCCATCCAGGCAAAGTCGTACTTTCCTTCCGAAGGCTCCATCCCTTTCCAGGTAATGGGAACCTGCACACAGTTGAGGTTAAGCTGTGCCGCTTTCTGGAAGTAGGGCTCTATCTGGGCATCCGTCAGCTTGTCACAGTTCTTGAACACATCTACCCGGATTTGGGCGCCAAAGAGAGGGAACGGCTTTCCATCCACTTCCAGATAAACTTTTCCTTCGGAAGTTTTCGCAATCCTGCTCACTTCAATTTGCGGAAGCACCTCTTCCACAGGCGTTTCTGGCTCTTCCGGCTTTCCTCCGGGCTTAATCGGCCCTGTTTTCTCCTCAGAGCAGGAACAGGACAGGAGGAAAGCCAAAAAAGCCATTAAAAATATGTTTTTTCTCATAGTCATGTCTATTCAGGTATAGAAGCCACACAGCGGATGGGGAAGGCAGACCTGACGCAGGCTTTGATTTCCCAGTCGCCCCAGGACTTGCCCCAGTTGCCGCCTGCGCCCAGGCAATAGACGTAGCGGTCCCAGTTTTCGTTGGGCGTGGTATTTGTCTGTACAGCCGCCCGCTCCTTGTCAATCAGTTCGCCGGAACCCGAACCGCCTGCACGGTAACCGGATTGCGGGATAAAGATACCGCCCTTAAGGTCGGCGGAGGTGGCGCCCTCCAAATCGGCCTGACTTAGGCCGACTACAGCGCCGGGAACGGAGAACCCGGACTGGGAAGGATCCAGCCATATATACTTCTTCTCACCCACATCCCAGCCGCAGAGGGCCTCGAATTCTTCCATCGTAGGAAGACGCCATCCTTCCGGAGAGGGGTCTTTTTCGGCCTCCCAGGAGCTGTGGCCGCAATCGGTCCAGCCGCCCTGGTAGCCCGAAGGCGCACCGTCGCCGGTTCCAGGCCAGGCGGTGGGAGAATCAAACTGGTACATGCAGCCCAC
Source organism: Bacteroidales bacterium (assembly GCA_017477465.1). Classification (GTDB taxonomy): domain Bacteria; phylum Bacteroidota; class Bacteroidia; order Bacteroidales; family UBA932; genus Cryptobacteroides. The sequence goes on along the minus strand of JAFUVU010000049.1, from coordinate 15,698 downwards.
ATCGTCGGGAGATGAGCTGAACTGTCCGAACTCGCCCACGTTCCTGTCGGCCCAGCGGAGACCGCCGATAATGGTGCCGAAGCCCTGATATATCTTCAGTTCCTCAGTTTTGGCATCGGTGGCCACCCTTACCGTAGCGACTCTCATGTCAAACTCGCCGATGCCGGAGACGGGACTGATGGTCAGCGACATAGGGTTCTCTCCCTGGGAGCCGGAACCCTGGGTGACACTTACCCAGTCGCCGCCTTTGACCACCGAGGCGGTCCAGTCGGTATTGGCGCCTACTACAACCGTCAGGCTTCCTCCGCCGTCAGGAGCATTGTAGAACTTGCGGGAGATGGAAATGCCGTCCTTGGCCCGCTGGATGATTTTCATGGTGGCGGTGCTCTCCCCCGCCGTCAGGGTGAGGGTAGCTGTCCTGTCAGCAAGGACGGCGTCGTATGCAGAGATGAAGAAAGTAAGGACACCGTCCTTATACAGGATTCGGGGAAGCAGCAGAATCCAGTCGGCCTGGGAAGGGTCGTCGTAAGTGATGACGGCCTTCGTGTCGGCATTGCATTGCACCGGAATGTTCACGGTTTCGCCGACGCTTTCCACGATCAGTTCCTCCTGGATAGTGATCACGGGAGACTCCTTTTGGCAGGCGCAGAGCATTGCGCCCAGGAAGGAAATCAGAAGGATTATCTTGTGTTTCATCGTTGATGCAGATTTGAAGGTTCTACAGCTGGGCGCCGTCTCCGGCCTTTGTGGACCAGTAAGGATTCTGATAAAGCGGAGAAGCGGGGACGTCGGAATCGCCCGTTATGAGGAAGTGCTGCACGGCGATGGGGCTCAGATAATGGGCCATCTTCCACCGGTAGCCATTGTAGCAGTTGTTGTTGGCCGATATATGGTACGGCGCGAAATACTTGTTGAAACTCTTGGAAGACACATTGGAGTTCTCCTGGAAGGCTACGCTGGAGGAAGCCTCGATATCGGCAAGGTTCACGTTCTCCCAGAGATTGATGCCGAGCACATGGAAAGGAACGGTAATCATCTGATCCATGGAACGCCAGCGGTGGAGGTCCATTCCGCGGAAGCCCTCTGCAAGGAGTTCGCAGCGGCGCTCGCGGCGGATATTGTACAGCGTAGGATCTACAAGACGGCCTCCCGAATAGGCGCCCCAGTCGCCTTCGGCCTCAAGGTTCATCCTGGTGGCGGCGATGGTCTTCCCATAGTCCGGGTCCACGCCGGCCCTTTCGCGAATGGCCCGCCAGTAACCGTCGGCCTTGTCATCTACGGCTCCGTTTTTCTCATAAGAGGCTTCGATATAGTTCAGGTAGGCTTCCGTAGCCCTGTACACCAGGCAGCCTGAGAAGTCGTGGAAAGTAGCCATGCTGCCGTCGTGGCTCATCCCCTTGCGGATGACGTAGCCGGTAACATAGCGGTTGTTGGGGGTGCCGCAGGTGATGTCCGGCCAGGGCTCGATGGTGCGGCCCTCTTCTCCGGCCTCACCGAAGAAATTGCGGTCGCCTTCCTGCTTCAGGAACACCTGTAAACGGGTGTCGCGGTCCTTAGTTATCTTGTGAAGATCCTTGTCGCCGGAATAGCCGCTGCCATCGGCATAAATGGGAAGACCGCTGCGCATAAGGAAGGCGTCGATCATACCCTTGGTGATGCCGTTGCCGTTGTCGGCCTTTGATGCATAGGCGCTTACGGAATGAACCACATTCATGTCCCAGTTATAGCTCTTGAAGAGCATAACCTCCGAATAGGCGCTCATGTCGATGGCCGAGAACATGTCGTAATAGGGATTTACGGTGTCCTCTTCTTTCTGCTGATAAGTGCCGGTATTGTTTACCAAGGCATACTTGTCGGCCACAAGAGCCGCCTGCTCCATTGCTATGCCAAGGAAGAAGTCAATTTCGGCATCGATGCTGCCGGAGGGGTACTGGTAGCCGGGGTGGGTTTTCTCACCTGGCCAGTCGGGACCGCCGGGGACAAAGGCCGTGCCTTTGAAATACTTGAGCCAGGTACCTTCATAAAGAGCCACCCTGGACATGATAAGGCGGGCGCAATCCTTGTTGAGCCGATTCTTTCCGCCCACGGGAGGTGTATCCTTCATCAGTTCCACCGCCTTTTCCAGATCGGAGAGGATGAAGCGCGCCACCTCATTCCGTGGTTCACGCTTACTGGCGGCGACCAGGGTCTCCAATTCATTGTCCAGGCACTTGGTCACGATGGGGAAATCGCCCAAAGCCTGCAGTTTATTGAAATAGCACAGGGCCCTGAAGAAGTAAACTTCGCCGATATAGTGGTTGATATTGCTCTCGCTGCCGGTAATCTTTCCATCTTGCAGAAGGGGCAGGACATTGTCAAAGAACCAGTTGCAGCGGTAAATGCTGGAGAAGCTGTAGTCGCCTCCTGTCTGGCTCACTTTCCAGTAGCCCGGTGCATAGATGTCGCTGGGCTGGTAGTAAGCCATATTGTCGGTGTGCTTGTCGCTCTCGAAAGTACCATAGCCATAGGCTCCGTGTACCGGGAGCAGATTGTAAAGGTCAGTGGCATAGGATGCCACATTGGCCTCGGTTGTCATATACTGTTCGGGAGTAAGGTCCGATTCCGGTTCCCTGTTCAAAAAACCGTCGCAGGAGCTTACAACGAGGACCGTAAGGGTCAGGAAATAGAATATCTTTTTCATAACTGCAACTGTTTTAGAAACTTACACTGACGCCGAAGGAATAGGTCCGGGAAAGAGGATAGCAGTTGCCCAGGGAGTTGCCGTCAATGGTCTCGGGGTCGAAGATGCTTGACATCTTGGTGATGGTGAGAAGATTCTCTCCTGAGACAAACACCCTCAGATTATCCACGCCAAAGCGGCTTGTAAAGCTCATGGGAAGCGTATAGCCAATCTGCAAGTTCTTGAGCCTCAGGTAGCTGGCGTCTTGCGTCCACCGGGTCTGGTTTAAACGGTTCTTGTCCGTACCCCAAACCGGGCGGGGATAATAGGAATCCAGGTTCAGGCCCAGCGGATGGTCGGGATCGTCACGGAAATAGTCCATGTGCTGGGTGAGCGCCATGGATTGCCACACATCGGAAGTGGCTCCGAAGAAATATCGGCTGGTCTGGCAGTACTGACGGGATCCCACACCCTGCCAGAACATCCGAAAATCGACGCCCTTCCAATTGAAAGCCAGGTCAATACCATAGCTGAAGCGGGGCGTAGTGTTGCCGATGATCTTAAGGTCGCCGTGATCGTTCAAAGTTCCCTGTCCGGAGTCGATCTTTCCGTCTCCGTTCAGATCCTTGTACATGATGTCGCCGGCTTTCCAGTTGGAGCCGATGGCACTTTGGCCGCCGTCCGGCAGCGAGGCCAGATGCTCGTCCATCTCTTCCTGCGTCTTGGCTATGCCGATGGTCTCGTAGCCCCAGAAGGAGCCCCATTCCATCCCTTCATAGCTGCTCCAAATGCTGCCGGAAGGATTGGAGTACTTGGTAATCACGCCTTTAGCGTCGGAAAGCAGGGCGCGGATACTGTAATTGAAGTCCTTCCCTATCCGGTCTTTCCAGCCCAGTTCCAGCTCAAAGCCCCGCGTACGCAGGTTGGTGTTGTTGGTCTTGGGAACGGAAGTACCCAGGATAACAGGGAGTTCGTCGGCCGGGCCGACCATGTTGAGCGTATTGCGCTCGAAAATATCGAAGGTTGCGCTCAGACGCCCGTCAAGTGCAACGAAATCGATACCTGCGTTGTAGGATTCAACCGTTTCCCAGGTAAGGCTGGTGCTGATGAGCCCCGGCGCCCAGGAGATATTGGGCTGCGTGCCGCCTATCAGCCATGTACCCTCGTTATTTGCATATGGCATCGTGCTGTAGGTGGGATAGTAAGAATTGGTGTTCTGGTTACCAAGGGAACCGTAGGAAGCCCTGAGCTTCAATGTGTTGACCCACGGAACCGCCCTTTGGAAGAAATCCTCCTTCGCTATATTCCAGCCAATGGAGAAGGAGGGGAAAAGACCCCAACGACGCCCGCTGCGGAAGCGGGAAGTTCCATCATAGCGCAAGTTGGCTTCCAGGAGGTATTTTTCGGCATAATTGTAATTTATACGGCCGAAGAAGCCGGCTGTGGACCAACTGGCATAGCCGCCACTCACTTCCGGCGTAATTTCCTCACCTTTTTGGCTGAGACCGTTGGCCGTGTTAAGCGTTGCCACATCGTAAAGCATGATGCCGTATTTCTTGGCATAAACGTCGCGGCTGTGGTAATCTTCCCACTGGAAGCCGGCCATCAGCTTAAGATAGTGCTTTCCAAACAGGTGTTCATAGTCGGTGTGCAGGTTCACATTGGCGTAATCACTCTTCCAGGACTTCTCGGAAATGTCGTTCTGGTACCACAGAGTCCCCTGGGACTCCCCGTCCACGGCTGTCTGCCAGTATGGCGTCCAGGCTACATGGTCCATGGAATGATTATAGCGGTAACTGGCATCGCCGATAATCTTCCAGCCTTTGACCGGTTCGATCTCTATCCCGAACTGATTGGTAGAGACAGTGTTTTGGTTTGTGGTCTTGCCACCGTTCACCATATTGAGCACATGGTCGTTGAACAGGATGCCGTTGGGGTCGTAGAGCGGACTCACAGGCCAGCTCTGACGGCCGATCTCCTGGAAGAAATTGTCTATCATGTGGGAAGGCTGATGATAGTCGGAGCGGGTGAAGCGACTGCTGAAATTCATCTTCATCCAGGGTTTCACCTGCGCCTCCAGCTTGGCAAAGACATTGTAGCGGTTGAGTCCGTCGCCTCCCCAGTTCATCTTACCGCCGTCATTCAGGAAATTACCTGAAATATAATAATTTATCTTATCCGTTCCACCGCTCACGCTAAGGTTGTGCTCATGTGAGAAAGTAACCTTCTTGTAAAAGACGTCGTAATAGTCCAGATTGTCGTTGGCCTGGCTGTAACCGGTGCTCCAGAACGTACCTTCGGGGATGGTATTGTAGGAAATAACTCCATTCTGGTAATCCAGGATACGCTGTACCAGAGCGGCGTCCTTAACATCGCCCCAACCTGCGTTATTGGAGGCATCGTTGAAGAAGATGGCCCAGGAGTAGGAATCGGCCTCGTGAGGCATGTTCAGAGGAGTGGAGAAGCGGATGCTGTTATTGTAGTTCACCCTGGCATCTCCGCTCCGGCCTTTCTTGGTGGTTACCAGAACTACGCCGAAAGGTGCGCGGGAGCCATAGATTGAAGACGCCGCCGCATCCTTCAGGACAGAGATGTTGTCTATATCCTGGGGATTGATGGTGCTGAGGTCTCCCTCAACTCCGTCAATCAGCACCAACACCTGTCCGGAGGAACCTTCGCCGATGGTGGTAAGACCGCGGACATTGATGGAAGGGGCGGTGTTGAGCTGACCGTTATTCTGGGTGATCAGAAGGCCGGGGACCTGCCCCTGCAGGGCCTGGACCGCGTTTTGGACCGGGATGGACTCCAGAGCCTTGGAATCCACCGTGGATACCGACCCCGTCAGATTCACTTTCTTCTGGGTGGCGAAACCTACCACTACCACCTCGTCCAGCAGTTTGAAATCCTCTTTCAGAGTAATGAAGAGATTGGTATTCCTGCCAGTCTGAACTTCCTGAGACTCAAAGCCCAGGCAGGAAATCTGAAGAACGGCATCGCGGCCGACGGTGATGGAAAATCGACCGTCCGAACCTGTCAATGCGCCATTGCCGGTGCCCTTCTCGATGACGCTAACTCCTACCAGCCGCTCGCCCCTTTCATCCGAGACGGTACCCTTGACCGCGCGCGTCTGTGCTCCGGCGGACAGCCACCCCAGCACAGCGGCGATGATTACTAATGCAAAGCGTTTTTTCATATTATTCTGATGATTAGTTTCCGGAAATGATGATCAGCGCGAGTCCCGCCACAAACAGGCAGAACATGGCGGCAAGAAGCCCATAAACGCTCTTTTTGGCGCCCTTGAACTCCTTCCATATAAAGACGCCCCAGATGGCAGCAATCATGGGAGCACCCTGTCCAAGGGCATAACTCACCGATGCGCCGGCCATCCCGGCCGATATGTAATTCAGGGCTGTACCCAGGCACCAGATGGCGCCGCCCAGCATACCCACCAGGTGGGTCTTCGCATCCCCTCCGTGGAAATACTGCCCATAGGTAACAGGTTCACCCACAAATGGATGCTTCATCACCAGGGTATTCACAACAAAATTGGAAAGGAATACGCCGATACTGAATACCACGATAGCCGTATAAGGCGTGCATTTCCCGGGGGCCGGAGCAGCGAAATTGTCCAGATCAACCCCGTTGTACACCAGGGCCGAGAAGAATGACATTATAAGGCCGGCGGCCACTGCCAGCAGAATGCCCTTGCGGTTCTGGGCCGGGTCCTTCTGCTCGTTGGACACTTTCCCGGAGGCTATGCCATTACAGATGATGGCGGCTACGACAAGCGCAACGCCCATGAAAAGAAGCGGAATATTCTCCGTCCCTTTAGGATGGAAAATGATATTGTTGAGGACACCCACAACAAGGGCAAGTCCCACTCCCAGCGGGAATGCCACCGACATGCCGGCAATGGAAGTGGAAGCGGAGAGAAGGATATTGGAAACGTTGAAGACCAGCGCTCCAAGCAGAATCCAGCCTATGCTCCCGGCCGATGCCTGCGATATATCTTCCAGGAAAGGACGTCCTTCGGAGCCGAAACTGCCCATCGTAAACGCAATGATCAGTGAGAACAGAACCATCCCGATGACATAGTCCCAATAGAACAGTTCGTATCTCCAGCTTCGTGCCGCCAGTTTTTGGGTGTTCCCCCAGGAACCCCAACAAAGCATGGTAATAAAGCAGAGCGCTACTGCCAAAAGATAACTTTTAACTATAAACATAAGGCTGTCAGATTATTTCGTTTCTAAAAGGGAGGGAATTCTGAGCGCCCACCTTCTGCACGGTAAGGGCCGATGCCTTGGTGGCAAATCGCGCCGCATCTTCAAGGGAGAGTCCTTCGCTGAGGCCGACGCAGACTCCGCCGCAGAAGGTGTCGCCGGCCGCAGTCGTATCCACGGCCACTACCTTGCAGGCGGGAACAGATGAGAATGAGCCATGGCTGCAGACTAAGGCGCCATCGGCCCCAAGGGTCACGATTACGTTGTCAACGCCTTTTTTCATGACCTCGGCAACTGCATCCGACAGATTAAGGGAAGGGTCTTTGCCGGAGAGAATCTCCAGCTCGGTCTTATTGGGGATAAGAAGGGACACATTCTTGAACAGTTCAGGCTCGAGAGCGCAGGCCGGAGCCGGATTCAGAATCACGAACACTCCGGCGTCGTGGGCGATTTCCGCCGCCCTTGCAACGCAGGGAATCGGAATTTCAAGCTGCAAAAGCAGATAATCGGCCCCTTTGATTACATCTTCCAGACGGTCGATATCCTCCAGCGTAAAGTCGAAATTGGCACCCGGGGCCACTGATATGACGTTTTCGCCTTTCTTGTCCACGAGAATAAGGGCCGATCCGGTAGGCTTTTCCGAGCGAAGGATATGGCTGACGTCAACTCCTTCCGACTTGTAGCCTGCAACGGCATTGTCGCCGAAAAGGTCGTTCCCCACCTTACATACAAAGGTGACATCGGCCCCTAGGCGACTGGCGCAGACGGCCTGGTTGGCGCCTTTTCCGCCGGGTCCCATGCAGAATATTCCCCCCATCACAGTCTCACCGGATGCGGGGAGGTGGTCGCTGACAACAGTCATGTCGGTATTGCTGCTGCCAATCACCAGGATTTTTGGTTTAGCGCACATAAGTTTCTTTGAATAGTTCGGTTAATCGTTTGCCGATGGAATCGGCCTGCAGGTCGCTCACCATCAAATATTTGCACTTCCCGTCAGGGTCTTCCGAAAAGATTGTCCCGCCGTCCTGTGTCACTTCTACCCTGCCCGTGGGGCTCAGGGTGAACCATCCGGGGCCTTCCACGGCGTATAGGACGGCGGTCAAATCCCAGGTGGGCCTGTCATAAGGCATCGCCTGGAAGGCTTTGTATCCTTCCGTCACCGGAGTCGGAGTGGCAGTCTCCTCGATGGCCGACCCGGGGAAAAGGATTCTCTCACCAAGTTCGAATGGAGTGATCACCACTTCCGTAGGCCAATTCTCAAGCACGTTTTTGGCCGACGGGATGTCTTTTACTATATTGAATTCCGTAAGTTTCCTTCCGTCGAAATTTCCTCCCATCACTACCAGACGGCGGACTTTCCCTTCAATCAGCTTCTTTCCGCTCAGAGGGCTGACATCGTCGGGCTCAGAGGCAAGAAGGCGGGAAAGGTTGGTGGAAAAGCCCACCGAAACAATGTCCACCGTGCCATCGGTACTCTCCGACAACAGCTTCCTGTATAATTCCACGGCATCGGGAAGAGAAGCATATTCTGCCTTGGAACGTGGAAACAGCGGCTTCCCGTCGGCATCCTTGAGCCTGCATACCCGGGAGGCGTAACAGTTTTCGTCATCGGCATAGGAAGCGCCGCCGTGGACTACGCCTACCGGCAAGTCCGGGCAGCCATACCAGGTGTTCAGGATGTCCAGATACTCCCTGGAGTCTTCCCAGTCCTTGTTAAGGCCCATTCCCAGCAGCCGGATCTTCCCCTGGGCGGCATACTTGAAGAGCATATCGGCAGCGAGGGCGTCATCCACGTCGTTGCCCATATCGGTTTCGAAGATAACAGCGGCGACCTCCTCCTTGGAAGGCGCCTGTTTGCAGGCACAGAGCAGTGCCGCAACAGAAAATAGCAGTAATACAGTCTTTTTCATAGGCAAATCCTCCAGTCCTTTATGCAAAGAAAATAGTTTTTTAACGAAATTTTTTGGTCGCACAAGCGGTTTTTTTCAAAATTTTTGGAATATTTTGCGCGATTTTTTAATTTTGTAGTCGCTAATCACAACCATCCTCAATGAAAAAGGAAACCCTCTCATCCATAGCCGCCCGTATTGGCGTATCGGCCACCACAGTCTCGCGTGTACTGCGCGGAGACGCCGAAAAATACAGAATCAGCGACTCTACAAGAGACAAGGTTTTGGAAGAAGCGCACCGCTGCATGTACATCCCGAACGCCTCTGCACAAAATTTGCGCAACTCCGGATCCGGCATCATAGGACTTCTTATTCCCTCCATCTCCAATCCTTTCTTTGCAGAGATGGCCAGCGTCATAGTCACCAAACTAAGGGAACAGTCCTATACAACCATAGTTATAGACACAATGGAGAACGACAATACCCTTATAGAAGGAGTGGAATCGTTAATCTCCAGACAGGTGGAGGGCATCATAGCGGCGCCAAGCGGCATCGATGCATCGGCCTTGGAAAGATTGGGGCATAAAGTGCCTATCGTCCTTATTGACCGCTACTATGAGAACACTACCCTGCCCTATGTCACCACCAATAACTTCCAGGGGGCTTTTCTGGCTACCGTCAAGCTGATTTCGGCAGGATATCGGGAGATTGCATGCATCCAGGGCGCCGCCTCTTCTATGCCTAATAAGGAAAGAATACACGGATACAGGGAAGCCATGCAGAAAAACGGCCTGGAGGAGAACTGCAAGGTCGTCGGCAACGACTTCACAATCCAGAACGGTTATCTGGAAACCAAGCTCCTTCTCAACAGTCCCGCGCCGCCCAAGGCTATTTTTGCCCTCAGCAACACCATCATGCTGGGAGCCCTCAAGGCCATTAAAGAATCGGGGCTGGACATTCCTTTCGACATCGCGCTTCTCTCCTTCGACGACAACATGTATATGGACTATCTCACCCCGTCCATCGCCCGGGTAGGACAACCCACCGCCGACATGTCCACCCTTGCCGTCAAAATTCTCATGGACAAGCTGTCGGGACGAAGCGACAATCATTCACAAATCAAATTACTGCCGACATTCATTCCCGGCGCATCAATTTAGATCATGAAGACTACTTTAAAATATATTCTCGCTGCGGCTTTGGTGCTTTCTGCTTGCGCCAAGGCGCCGGAAACAATAGGCGAGCCTCCTGTGTCCTATGTCAATACTTTGGTGGGGACTCTGTCCAAGCATTCGCTGTCGACGGGGAACACTTATCCTGCCATTGCAATGCCCTGGGGGACGCATTTCTGGACGCCTCAGACCGGGAAAATGGGCGACGGATGGGCATACGTTTACACCGATGACAAAATCCGCGGCTTCAAGCAGACGCATCAGCCCAGTCCTTGGATGAACGACTACGGCTGCTTCTCCATAATGCCGGTGACAGTCGGCCCTGTATGCGACGAGGACGGGCGCGCCAGCTGGTTCTCCCACAAGGCCGAAACAGCCACGCCGTACTATTACAGCGTCTATCTGGCCGACCATGACGCCACGGTGGAACTCTCCCCCACCGAAAGGGCAGCCGCCTTCAGGATTACCTACCCCGAGCGGGAGTGCTCCTACCTTGTGGTGGATGCCTACGGCGGGGAGATAAGCGCCATCGGCAATAACAGGATTGAAGGCAAAGTGTCCAATAATTCCGGCGGAGTGGCCGACAACTTCGCCAACTACTTCGTCATCGAAAGCGACACGCCCTTCAGCTTTTCAGAGATCCGCGAAGGCCGATACGCCATCGTCGGCTTCCCTACCTCGAGAGGGCAGAAAGTGTCGCTGAGCGTGGCGTCGTCTTTCATCGGCATTGAGCAGGCGCAGACTAATCTCGGGGAGCTTGGCGACAGGGACTTTGAGCGCATCTGCGCAGAAGGAAAAGCCCGCTGGAATGAGGTCCTTGGCCGAATCGAGGTCTCCGGCGGCAGCATTGACCAGCTCCGGACCTTCTACAGCTGCCTATACCGCAGCCTCCTTTTCCCGAGGGACTTTTCGGAGCTTACGGCCGACGGAAAGCGCGTCCACTACAGCCCCCACGACGGCAAGGTTCACGAGGGCTACCTCTTCACCGACACCGGCCTCTGGGACACCTTCCGCTGCCTCTTCGGTCTGCTGGACCTGGTGTATCCCGACCAGGCCGCCAAAATGATGGAAGGATACGTAAACCACTACCGCGAGAGCGGCATGCTCCCCGAATGGGCCAGCCCCGGGCACAGGGACTGCATGGTGGGCAACAATTCGGCCTCAGTGGTGGCGGAGGCCTATTTCAAAGGCATTCCGGCCGATTACGAGACCCTCTGGGATGCCCTCGTCTATGACGCCCACCATTATCGCAAAGGCACTGCCAGCGGCCGTCTGGGCTGGGAGTACTACGACTCCCTCGGCTATGTCCCCTGCGACGTGGGAATCAACGAAAGCGCCGCCCGCACCCTTGAATACTCCTACAACGACTGGTGCATCTGGCGGCTGGGCAAGGCCCTCGGCAAGCCGGAGGAGGAGCTGGAAGCTTATCGGCAGGCTTCGCAGAATTACAGGAATCTTTTCAACCCCGCCGCAGGCCTCATGTCCGGAAGGCGGGCCGATGGCAGCTTCCCCGAAGACTTCAACCCCTGCAAGTGGGGCGGCGACTTCACCGAAGGAAACGCCCTGCAGTATAGCTGGAGCGTGTTCCACGACGTGGAAGGCCTGATTGAGCTGATGGGCGGGACGAAGGCCTTTGAGAAGGCTCTGGACAATGTTTTTGAGATGCCGCCCGTCTTCGACGACAGCTATTACGGCTTCACGATTCACGAAATCCGGGAGATGCAGATAATGAACATGGGCAATTACGCCCACGGCAATCAGCCGGCTCAGCACATGATTTACCTCTATGATTGGTGCGGCGCCCATGAAAAGGCGGCCCTCAGAGTCAGGGAAGTAATGGACAAGCTCTACAGCGCTACTCCGGACGGATACTGCGGCGATGAAGACAACGGCCAGACCAGCGCCTGGTACATTTTCTCGGCCCTGGGTTTCTATCCTGTATGTCCTGCGGGTGCACAGTACGCGGTGGGAGCTCCGCTCTTTGACAAAGCGACGCTGCATCTACCTTCCGGCAAGGATGTGGTTATTCGCAAGGGAAAGGCGTCGTCACTGTTCATCGACCACGCCACCCTCGCAGGCGGAGCAAATCTCTGTCTCGGGGAGTAGCTACATCAGCCAGGCCGACATATCCTTCCCCGCTTTGACACCCTCGCGAATCTCTGTGGATGAGATGGTTACAAGCGGGGCTTTAAGAAGGGTGATTCTGTAGCCCGGGTTTTCTTTCAGAAGCCTTGCCCTGGCGTGTCCGCGGTGATAGCCTTTCCGTGGAAAGACCACTACGCCATATTCCAGAAGGATGCGCTCATGATAACGCCAACCTGCAAAATTAGCCAGGTTGTCGGCGCCGATTACAAGCGTGAATTCGTTCTGCGGCTCACGCTCCTTAAGCGCATCCAGGGTACGGATGGTGTACTGGGGCGGCGTCATGTGAAGTTCGATGTCCTGCGCCTTCACTTTCAGCTCCGGATGTCGGCCGATGGCGTCCAACGCCGCCTGGTACCGCCCTTCCCCGGTGGGCAGGGTATGGGCATCCTTGAAGGGATTCTGGGGCGTAACCACCAGATATACAAGGTCAAATCCGGCCTTCTCCGTCAGAAAACGGATGATAGCCTCGTGGCCCTTGTGCAGCGGGTTGAAACTGCCGCTATAGACTGCGATGTTCATGCCTGCAGGAAACTGTCCACCAGCGCCTCGGCTTCCGCGAAGGCGACGTCCAGCTTGTCATTGACGAGGACGCGGTCGAACTTGGGGGCGTAGGTCATTTCCTCGGCGGCTTTGGCTACCCGCTCGGCAATGGCTTCGGGTGTGTCCGTAGCGCGGGCAATGAGCCGACGGCGGAGCTCCTCCACAGAAGGAGCCTGGATAAAGACGGAGAGGGCCGCATCCCCGAAGTACTTCTTGAGCGAGACGCCGCCCTTGACGTCCACATCGAAAACAATCACATGTCCTTTGGCCCAGATGCGGTTCACCTCGCTCTTGAGGGTACCGTAGAAGCGGTCCTCGTAAACTTCTTCGTATTCGACGAATTTCCCATCCGCCACCAGGGCGCGGAAAACATCGGCACTGTAGAAGAGGTACTCCACCCCGTCCTGCTCCGCCCCGCGCGGCGGGCGCGAAGTGGCCGACACAGAAAACTCAATCTCCGGGTGCAGGCCCAGAATATGATTCACAATGGTGCTCTTTCCGCTTCCGGAAGGAGCCGAGAAAATCAAAACTTTACCGGACATAGATGCTTGCAATAGTAACAGGCGAAGATAGCAAAAAAATAATAGATCCTTTCCTTATCAAGCAAAGACAGATAATTAATGATAAAATAAAATATATTATGTTTTTGACAGTTATTTGCTTTTAAGATATATTATATTAGCATTTACAAATGAAAAAATGGGAATGCTCGATGAGAGGGCCGGGCAACAGGTGGTCCGCGTTACAAGAAAACGCAGAAACACGCGTAACGCGATCCCGCAAGCGCCTGTTTTCGCCAAGCACCTGATTATTAGCATTTTATGCAATTTACTCCCGGCGTTTTAACCGGGAGTAAATTGCATAAAACATTAGTAATAAGCTATTTAAAAGAAACGGTTACTATACCTATTTACACGTCTTGGAAAGCTCAAAGTTTGTCAAACCTTACGGTCTCCTTTCCGTCGATGGAATTTCCAGTAACGGTTACGCCCGAGAAATCCACCGTGAGGCGGTATGTGGCGCCTTTCTCCAGGTTTTCCTGAAGGAAGATATTGCCCTTGTCAACGCCCTCTTTCACCTGGGTTATCTTGTCTGCGGCCGTGCCGGTGATTATGACATCCATTGAAGTCTCTCCGCCCGCACCGTACTGGAAAAAGTACTTTGCCGATATATAATCATAGCGGAAGCGCCCGCCGATGGTTTTATCTTTCTCCTCCACGGCAAGGCCTGTCATCTGAAATACGCCGGGAGCGACCTGCGCCATCTGGTAGCCGCCAATGCTGTTTTTAGGCCACCCCACTTGTCCGTCGCCAATGTAGCATGGGGCGACACCCCAGCCCTGGAGGTATAGACCTCCCTCTTCCAGATTGGGATTCGTGCCATCTGCCTTGACCCGGAAGGCACGAACCACCTTTAAAGCCATGTCAATAGTCACCCTGTATCGGCCGCTCACAGCAGCAAACTTGCCGTCTGCAGTGAAGAAATCGGGATCTTTCCAATAGGAGTCGATACTCTTGATGCCAGTTATGGTAACAGCTTCGTTCTGCGTAAGTTCAGGTATGGCTTCGTAGGTGTCTGAACTTGTGAGTTCGGCGCCGGCGCCGTTGACGGTGATTTCGTTATGACTAATTTTCTCAAACTTGAGAACTGCCGCGTCTATGCCATTGGAGATGTCAACCGTAAAGCGGTAGATGCCGCCTTTTTCAAGCTGCCGACCAGCCGCAAGGTGGATATTGCCGTCGCTGCTGTTCACCGTGATAATATTGCTCTCGACAGAAGCAAAGGATGTTCCGCTTGCGACGCTACCGAATTCATTTCCCCAGCCGTGCTGGTGGAAGATCTTGACATCAAGTTCTGTAAGGCTGCTCATCTGACGGCCGGCCTCCTGGGTTAACTGGAAGATGCCCGGGGATACTTCTGCAAAACACAGCGGCCCGGTTTTGGTATCCCAGTTCGCAGACTGGGCTGTTGGCTTGCCATAGTGCTTGGCTGCGCCAATCATCCAGATGGCGCCGTTTTGAATGTCGGCATATTTGTCTGGACTTGCCATACGCTCCACAAGGAAATATCTGTCGTCGAGGAACAGCGTAAACTTGTAAAGGCCGCTTTGGGCAGCGAATTTGCCGTCTTCAGTGAAGAAGTCGGGGTCCAGATCCATTTCGGAGACATCAAACGGAGCATCACTCAGGGTAATAGCATCACCTTTGGCAATGCTGATTTCGGCACTGACGGTATTGTTGGCGCCCACGCTTGCCTCGGTTCCGTTGATGAGGATTTCCGAGAACGGGTGTCCTTCCCAGGTGAAAGTATTGAAAGAAACCGCGTAAGTGCTCTTATAGCTTGAGAACGGGATTGTGCCGGTTGCTGCGGGATTAATCCCAAGGGACTCGCTGAAACCGAAGGTGATGGTACGGCCCGCAGCATCGATAGCATCGGTAACTATGACGGCGTCAACTTTTCCGCTGAGCACTTCTTCCGTTTCATAGATGTTCTTTGTTGTCTTTGACATCCTGTACTGCCTGTCGCCGGCAATCAGGGTAAGATGATCAAAATCCGGGCGGGAAACAGCTACGCCAATTTCTTCTGTAGTGCTGCCGTACTGGATGTTCTGGGACGTGACGCGAAGGGTTGCCGTACCGTCCGGGACGTTCTTTGCGAAAGGGACCCTGAGGTAGCCCTCGTAAGTTCCTTGTGTCTTGGTGCGGATGGTGGTATCGGCCACAACAGTTTCGTCAAAAAGGAGGGATACATTCAGGGTGGAAAGGGAGATGTCCCCTTTGAGATTCACGGAGAAGTTGACAATGGAGCCCATGAGTGCACTCTTGTCACAGGTAACGGTCTGTTCCGGACCATGGTCAGCTATAACCTGGTCCTGCTTATTTTGGCATGCAGCCAACGCCAGGACAGCCGTCAATGCAAATAAAAGCTTTTTCACAATAGTACGTTAATTTTATAAAAGTTCAAGCGGCGTCACGGACGCCCAGGAATAATAGTTCTTTGAAATCAGTGTCATTTTTTCGCAGTTTCGGGGATTTCCCGGAAATGGAAATAAATCGGTCAAGCATGTAAGCAT
>JAFUVU010000048.1 GCA_017477465.1 Bacteroidales bacterium | reverse complement strand
GCTTGCCGCGGTTTTGCATGATTGTGGCCGTTTCCCCTGCATAAACAAGAGCCTTTGTGGGCTTTGGAGACTGGAGCATATAGCCAACCATCTCGAAGTTGCCAACGTGCGAGCCCAGCATTATGAAGGCACCGTCGGCATTGGCTAGCTTGTAATACTTGTCAAGGTCTTTGGAAACCATGCCGAAGCGTTTGCCGGAATAGGCGGCAAAACGGTCCACCACTACCTTGCCCATGTTGTACATGTTGCGGAAGACGTGCAGCATGCTGCGAACAGGCCCATAGCCGATTCTTCTGCGGAAAAAGCTGTAGGACGCCTTGCGGCCTCTGCCGTCCAGCAAGAAATATACGGGAATGGCGCTGGCCATGATGCCGTAGGTAAGCCACAACGGCAGTACGCGCACCACTGTGAGCAGGCTTCGCTGCATCCAGGGTGTGCCGTCCGTAGAGCCACGCCACGCTTTATGAGCCTCGTCAGCCAATCTTCTCCTGAATAAAGGCGCAGAACTGATCCAGGGTCTTGAGGGATTTGAAGTCTTCGGGCTTCATCTTGAAACCGAACTCCTCGTCAACCAGTACCACCACATCCACTATTTCCAGGGAATCGATGCCCATATCCTCTTTGAGGAGGGCGTCGCCGGCAATCTTGGATTCGTCTATCTCCAGTTCTTCCACCAGGAAGGAAACTACTTTTTCTCGAATTTGGTCTATTGTCATATCTTTTTACAAATCATTATGCTGTGGCCTTGTCCAAGGCCATCTTTTATACTTTCTACTTCCAGACCGGCTTCCTTGACCAGGCGGGCCATATCGTCGGAATGGTACATTTTGGAATTGCCGTTTGCCATCACAGTGAAATAGACGCTTGTCATTGTGAGGCAGAAGGCCGCGGGCTCGTACTTCTGACGGTCCCAGAAGGTTTCCATTATGAGCAGGCGCGACTCCTTCCCCATCACCTTTGCCGCGCGCTGCAGGATCGATAGAATCTGAGGCTCCGAGAAGCAGTCAAGGAACTGGCTCATCCAGATTACGTCGGGCTGCAGGTCGGCCGGGAATTCTGCCGATGGGTTGAGCATATCGGCCGCATGGCCATGGATGCGGACTGCCTCGGGATCGTCGGCAGTGGCTTTGCGCATGAGTTCGAGCTGCTGGGGAAGATCCACGATGGTTACTTCCACATCTTTGTCGTACGCTACGCAGCGCTGGGCGAATCGGCCTGTATTGCCGCCTACGTCCATTATTTTGCGGGGATGAGCGGCGAAGACTATGGGCAGGGCCTCGTCAAAAGAGTGGTCCGAATAGAAATGATCGAAGGCGAACCAGCTGTCCTGCACCTGCTTGGGCAAGGAGGAAAGCCCTTCGTACAGAGTAGGCCAAGGGCCGAAGTGCTCCAGGCCGGCAGGGCGCCCTTCCTTAAGAGACTCTTCCAGGCGGAAAAAGCCTTCGTAATTGACGTCGTGGTTAAAATCGACGTTCACCTTTGTCGCCGGGTCCGTAAGCAGAAACCAGCCTGTTTTGCTAAGATGAAACTTGTCATCCTTGTCGATAATTACAGTGCCGATCGAGAGCGACGCTTCGAGAAGGACTTTGGCCGCGTATTCACTGAGGCATGCTTCTTTCGCGAGTTCCTGCAAACTTTGGGGACGAGAGCGCAACTGCTCCAGAATTCCGGTTTTCAGCATGAGCCTGCTCACCTGGAATACGATTGGGCCGAAGGCTATGAATTCTGCCAGACGCTGAGCGTCCCTGGCCGACAGGCGGTCCTGGGTGTACACTTTTTCCAGACTGGGGAACAGATGCATTTTCCTAAATCTTTACTTATTATCTATAGGTTGCAAATTTAGCAATTATTTTCTAATTTTGCAGACAATCCGCGTGAGGTTGGAAGTCACAGACTGGCTTCGCCCCGCGGCCGCTTTTTAACAAAATGGAAAAGGGACCTATCTCTCAATTCATTACTCACCACTACCGTCATTTCAATTCCGCAGCACTGGTAGATGCTGCAAAAGCCTATGAAGACCTCCTGAACAAAGGTGGCAAGATGTTCCTGGCCATGGCAGGCGCCATGAGCACGGCAGAACTCGGCCTCTCCCTGGCAGAAATGATCCGCCAGGACAAAATCTCCTTTGTCTGCTGCAGCGCCAACAACCTGGAAGAAGACATCATGAACCTGGTGGCCCACAGCCACTATTACCGTGTCCCCGGCTATCGTGACCTCACCCCTCAGCAGGAACAAGAGCTGCTGGACAACCACTACAACAGGGTAACCGACACCTGCATCCCCGAAGAAGAAGCTTTCCGCCGTCTGGAAAAACACCTGGTGGAAGTTTGGGACAAAGCCAAAGCAGAAGGCAAGAGATATCTCCCCTATGAGTTCATTTATCAGATGATCCGCAGCGGCGTTCTCAAGCAGTACTATGAAATCGACCCCAAAGACAGCTGGGTCGTAGCAGCCTGCGAAAAGAACATCCCCATCATCTGCCCCGCATGGGAAGACTGCACAACCGGCAACATTTTCACCGCCCACGTAATCAGAGGAGAATACGACCCTCACATGGTAATCCAGGGCGTAGAAGTCATGATGTTCCTGGTCGATTGGTACAAGAAGAACGCCCCCGGCGTAGGCTTCTTCCAGATCGGCGGCGGCACAGCAGGCGACTTCCCCATCTGCTGCGTTCCCATGATGGAGCAGGACCTCGGCTGGGAAGGCACTCCCCTCTGGGCATATTTCTGCCAGATCTCGGATTCCACAACCTCCTACGGTTCCTATTCCGGCGCAGTTCCCAACGAAAAAATCACCTGGGGCAAGCTTGCACCCGATACTCCCAGATTCATAGTTGAATCGGACGCCACCATCGTGGCCCCGCTTATTTTCGCCTATGTCCTGGGCTGGTAACAAAACTTTCAAAGAAACTCTCCGGGGCCTGTTCCAAAAGAAAGGACAGGCCCCTTTCTCTTCCGTGCCATCACCAGAAGATTTCGCACATACAGAAGCGCTTATCCAAAAATGGGTGCATGGCAAGGGCTACAGGATGCCGGACACAAACCAGGAGCAGGTTGCGGAGCGTATCGGCATCACTCCAGGGGCTCTTTCCCGCTATTTTCATCATAAGAATCAAGACTTCCGTTCCTGGCGGACATCTCTTAGAATAGAAGACGCCAAAAGGCAAATTCTGGAAGAACCGCAGACGCCCTTTTCCGTTATATGCAAGCGCGTAGGCATTTCCGATCGCAGCAATTTTTCCAGACAGTTCAAGACCGTTACCGGCAAAACGCCCGGGCAGTGGAAAAATCTTCAAAAATAATTTGCAAATAAAAATATTCTTTCTACCTTTGCGGTGTACTATTAAACTAACACACTCGCAAAGTTATGATAAGTATTAAAAATCTCTCTTTCAGCTACGGCTCCAAGCCGGTTCTGAAAAACATCAGCATGGACATCAAGGGTGGCAACATCTATGGCCTGCTCGGAGAGAACGGAGTCGGCAAAACAACCTTGCTCACCCTTCTCTGCGGCCTAAAGAAACCGCTCAGCGGCACCATCGAAACAGATGGCCGTGCTCCCTACGACCGTCAGCCTTCCCTTCTGGAAGAGCAGTTCTACCTCCCCGACGAGGTTGCCCCCATGCATTCGAAGGCCGATGCCTTCGGCCGCGAGACCGGGCGTCTCTGGAAAAAGTACGACCATGTGAAATACCTTAACGCCCTGAAGGATTTCGAAATCGATCCCTTTCAATGGATGGACCGCATGAGCGCAGGTCAGCTCAAGAAAACCTGGATATCCTTTGCCCTGGCATGCAACGCCCGCCATTATTTCATGGACGAGCCCACCAACGGCCTTGACATCCCCTCCAAGTCACAGTTCCGCAGCGCCATCACAAAATACACGGCCGAAGACGCCGCTGTGGTCATTTCAACCCACCAGGTGCGTGATCTTGAAGAGATTATCGACCCTATAATTATTCTTGACAAGGAAGACGTCCTTCTCTGCGCAAGCCTGCAGACAATCAGCGAAAAGCTGTACTTCGACTATGGCAGTGAAATACACCCCGAGGCGCTGTACCTCGAGAGAACTCCCGGCGGAGCAATCCAGGTTTATCCCAACACCAGCGGCGAGGAATCCAAAGTAAACATGGAAGCCTTGTTCAATGCCGTACATGCCCACAAAGATATTGTAAAAGCTTTATTCCAATAGCCCTATGAAAAACGAAGTGTTCAATTTCCAGCGTTTCTGGAATTATTTCAAATACGACTTCACGCAAATGTGGCGCGCCCATGTGAAAGCGGCTGTGGGAATCGGCCTCATGGGGTTGATATTCTATTTTTTGTACAATACTTTCCACCTTATTCTCAGCAAGGGTGATTGGCAGGGCCCTTCCCTGAACGCCCGCCTGTTTGTCTTCGGTTTGGCCGGCTTTGCGCTTACGCTGTATGTCACCCGCATCTACGGCTATCTGACGGATCGCAGAAAAGGCAGCGCCTGGCTCATGAATCCGGCTTCCACCTTCGAGAAATGGGCCTCCATGCTGATCATGACGCTGATTGTAATCCCCTGCGCATTCCTAGGGTCCTCCCTGCTTGTCGACAGTGTCATAACCCTTGCCGATCCGACAGTTGACAAATCCATCATATCGAGCTTCCAGAATATCATAAAAGATATCAACGAGAATCTGGTGAGCGTCAATAACGACTACATGACAACATGGAGCATCGGTGCCTTCACCGGAATCGGTATAGCGGCGGAGTGCATCGAACTCCTCTATTTCCTTCTTTGCGGCATTACCTTCCGTAAGTACAAGATTCTGGGCGCATTCGGCATCATACTCGGGCTGAGTTTTATAGCTCCTCTCGTGGTCAGTTTCATGCCTATCGGCTCTAATGCCATAAGCTTTGACGATCCTGCCGCAGCCGAACAGTACTTCCGTCATATCATGACAACTGCAACCATTATCGCATGGGCAATTGCAGCATGCCTTGCCGGAGGTGTCTTCTGGAGATTGAAAACCCTAAAACATTAGTTCCATGGACTTCCGCTCAGACAAACCCATATACCTTCAGATCGTCGATGCTATTTCTGACGACATCCTCGCCTGCAGGCTCAAGGCAGAAGACCGCATCCCCTCTGTCCGTGAGTACGGCGCGCAGATAGGCGTAAACCCCAATACGGTAATGCGAGTTTACGAAAAACTCACTGCCGACGGCGTAATCTACAATAAACGTGGCATAGGCTATTTTGTATCGGCCGACGCACGCGATAAAATTCTCCAGGCACAGAAGGCCGATTTCCTCGCAAAGGACGTCCCGGCCATCAAGCACCGCCTGCAACTTCTCGGATTAAACTCTTCAATATTCAACTGATATGAAAAAGACTTTCGCACTCATTCTGGCAGCACTTACCTTGGTTGCTTGCAACTTCAACCTAAATGGCGTAAATGTAGGTAACGGCAAGAGAGTTATCTGCAAGGGTCCCGTTGTTCAGAAAACACTTGATCTGGCGGACTTTAACGCAATTACCGTAAACGGCGCAGCCGACATGGAAATAAGCCAGGGAACGCAGTTCAAAGTGGCCGTCAAAGCAAATGAAGAAGTTTTCCAGCACCTCGACTACAAAGTGGAAGACGGCATACTTATTCTGGAAACCATTGAGCACGTAAACATAAAGGCCGAAGAATTCGACATTTACATCACTCTCCCCCTTCTCAAGAATCTCACCGTCAACGGCGCTGCCGATGTGGATATCAAATCCGGTTATTCTGCGGCCGATCCCCTTTCCATAACGGTGAACGGCGCCGGCGATTTCGAATTCAGCGGAATTACGGTTCCTTCTCTTAACTTTGAGCTTAACGGTGCAGGCGACATCGAGGCATCGGCCCTGCAGGTTGATCAGCTGAATGTTTCCGTTAACGGCGCCGGCGACATCGAGCTCTCCGGAAAAGCCGGAAAGGCCAGCTTCGACGTCAATGGTGCAGGCGACATCGACGCCAGGGCGCTTGAGTGCTCCGAAATCGTAAAAAGCAAAAGCGGACTGGCAAGAATCCGCACTAAATAATCAGTTACCAGCCTTTGGCTATGTTTTGGGCCATTTCGTGTGCCAGACGGGCTCGGGCTTCACGGGAATACCACGCGATATGCGGTGACAGAAGAAGCCTTTCCGGATGCTGCAGATGCATTAGCGGACTGTCGGCCGGAAGCGGCTCTTTTACATAAACATCCAAAGCGGCGCCAGCTATGAGCCCTTCGTCCAGGGCCTTGGCCAGATCCTCTTCAACTGCTATTCCTCCGCGTCCTGTATTTACAAGGATTGCAGAGGTTTTCATTTTGGCAAGTTCCTGATAGCCAATCAATCCTGCAGTGCGCTGATTGTACGGGGCGTGGATGGTGATGACATCGGCCCTTTTCAGGAGCTCTTCCAAATCTACGCTCGGATAGTCCTTGCAGTGCCCTGTACCGGAGGTGGAATAATAGATGACCTCCATGCCAAAAGCCTTGCCTATGGCGGCTACCTTCTGGCCGATTGCGCCCATTCCCACGACGCCGAGGACCTTGCCTGCGAGTTCCGTGAAAGGATGCGCATAATCTACGTGAACGGGATTATGGCTGTATGCACCGCTGCGGACGAATTCCTGATAGTGGAAAGCGCGGCCCGCGAGGTTGAGTATATGCATCCACGCCGTCTGGGCCACGGAGTCTGTAGAATAGGCCGCGACATTGCGGACGATGACTCCACGTTCCTCGCACAGGTTCACGTCGATATTGTTGATGCCCGTGCCGGCCTCGCATATCAGGCGAAGCTTTGGCGCAGCGTCAAGAAACGCCTGATCTACAATGACTTTGTTAAGGCAGGCGACATCGGCATCTTTTACTCTTTCCCTTGCCTCCTCTGCTGTTGAACTGGGATAGCAGGACAGTTCTCCAAGGGCGGCCATCTCCTCCAGGGAAGCATCGCCCATTGTTATGGCGTCTAAAAATACAATTTTCATAACTCCGTTCGTCATGCCCGACCTGATCGGGCATCTATTCGTCATTGCCGACCCGATCGGCAATCTTATTTGCACAAAATTAATGTTTTTTTTGTATATTTGACATCACTAATGACCAAGGCACAAGAAATATTAGCCCGCATTGACCCCAATGCCCCCTTCACGATGGTCATCGAAGCCAGCGTAAGGGACTACTGCGTCCTGGCTCTCCAATTCCTTAAAGGGGAAGCCAATCCCGCCCAATATTTCGAGAGCAGTCTCCCAAATCCCCTGGCTGTTCTGGACAAGGAAGCATCGGCCCAAAAACATGCCGGAGAGCGCTATTGCATCCAACTTTATAAACCGTCAGAAGAGGCCCTTCTGGCCGACGTAATAGCCGACCTTGCCTTCGCCCAAAGCCAACGGCTCACGCTTGTGACGCCAAGCACGCCCCAGGCCGACGACCGCGAACGCGCCTGCGTCTATATCACAGCAGTTTACACGCTTTTTGCCCTGCAGCTGCATGGTCGCACGGACTTCGCCGCTCTCTTTCTGGAAGCCTGGGCAAATTTCAACGCCTTCGCCAGCGCCCGCACAGTGCGCATGCACTACGACAGCAGCTGGAACAGCCGCTACGAACCCCTGTTCTACCCTCTGGGCTAATCCGTCATGCCCGACCTGATCGGGCATCTTCTTCCGTCATTGCCGACTTGATCCGTCATGCCCGGCCCCGACCGGGCATCTTTATTCTGTCACGCCCGACTTGACCCGTCATGCCCGACTTGATCCGTCATGCCCGGCTCCGACCGGGCATCTTTATTCTGTCATGCCCGCCCCCGTGCTGATAGAGTCGAATTCGTGAAGTGTCTGTGCCCATATTACTCGGAGCTGAAGAAAAGCAAAAGCGGCCCGAAGACCGCTTTTGTAGGAAGAGCTGCCGCGGCAGCAAAAAGGTCCATCGCTGCAGGTTTAAAAAACGAGGACCGCGCGAACATAATTAGTTTCCGTCAGAGGTGCTTTTATAACGTAGTAGTAGTCGCCTGTGCCTGGGTCGAGGGTTATGCTATAGGCTGAGTTTACATATTCCTCTGTCGAAGTCCAGTAGGGAAAGCCCTCAGACAAGGCTTCGCCTCCGGCGGCAGTGATAGCCGTATTAAGGTTGCCGTAGCTTCCGCCATAGGAATTAAACATAGCATCCCACTGATTTTTGCTGGGCAAATACCAATGGCCGGCGGCAATGTAATATTCATTATATTCTGGATCATTTTTTTTAGAACAAACAGATTCGGCCCAATTATGTTCCATTGTGAAATCCCCATAGTTGTCCTCGTCTTTCAGGCCGATGGCCAGGCCGTGCTTCAAGGAGGAAATGCCCGTCTCGCTGCCCACGTAGGCAATCATGGCAAGGGCTTTGGTGCCGGCGGTTGTGGCGGCAGCAGCATTGGCGTAGAACTTGCCATTATTTGCCATCACGTCGCCCAATGTGGCCATCTTCACCGTGCTCTGATAGTAGGTGCCCGCCGAGGTGGCAGAGGTAACCCTGGCACTTGCGATATAGGGCTTGCTATCAGCAGTGGCGCTGAACCAGTAAGTGCCGACTGCGAGTGCGGGCAGGGCTACGTAAAAAGCCGAGGCTGAAGGGCTGACGGTAGCAATCACGTTGTCCTCGCTGTCGCTGACCTTAAATTCCGAGGGGGTAATGCCTGTTCCAGAGAGGTCTTGAGCCGTGAACTTGAAGATGCTGTACTGCGCTACGGGCTGTATGGTAACGTCCAGGCTGGGCGTGGTGGTCTGGATGGTGCCGGCGCCCACGCGGATGTCAAGGTTGGCATTCAGCGTGCCGTCCTGGGCAGAGAGCAGCGTGGCGGCATCTTTTACGCCGGAGAGCTCGTCATTATACACTGTCGTTGTACCATCCGAGAGCTTGGCGGGATAAACCAGCGTGCAGGCGGTATAGTCGGCTGTTCCACTTTCTACAGTGAATTCGATGGTGGCAGCACCGTTGGCGTCAACAGATATGATGGTTGCATCGGCCACATACTTGGTGCCACTCACCTCATAGAGGATGGCGATGTGTTCGTTTTCGGCCCAAGTTACGGTAATCTTGTTGTCTCCGTTGTTGGCCACGGCCTTGGTATCAGCCGTC
This sequence comes from Bacteroidales bacterium, assembly GCA_017477465.1. Classification (GTDB taxonomy): domain Bacteria; phylum Bacteroidota; class Bacteroidia; order Bacteroidales; family UBA932; genus Cryptobacteroides. The sequence goes on along the minus strand of JAFUVU010000048.1, from coordinate 58,302 downwards.
TTTGGAGCCAATGTGGCGGTGATGATGATGCCTTCTTTTTTACTGTCAGATAACTCCTCTACGGGCGTAATGTCCGTTTCATTTTTGTTGCAGGCTGCAAGAGTAAGCAGCAGGGCTGCAAATCCAAATATTTTCTTCATTGTCTTGTCCTCCATTGTTTAAATGTTTAAAATACGAACGGATCTCCACCATTGTTGTAATCGCCAAGGTCTACTAGACCGCTTGCAAACGGATCTCCGCCATTGTTGTAGTCTCCAGGGTCTGTGAGGCTGCCACAGATCACGCCTTCGGCCTTCATCTCGGAGATATCCACTTCGGGAGGAAGGTACATTTCTTTTTTCTTTAATTCCATACGCCTATTTGATTTTGATTGAATTGATATGCAAACGAAAAGTCGCGGCGCTCCATGTGAAGCCCGCGACAAGATTCTGTTATATGATTGATTATAAGACGGTTATACCCAAATGGACTTAGCATCTCCGTTATGTCCCACGCACATTGTCTGAATAGCTCTGGCATAGCAACTCTTTTTGCAAAGATAAGAAACAAAAACAAAACCCGCAAGAGGCGTTAGAATTATTCGCCTTTACTGCTCAGGCACGGAGGATTGCAGGTGAGTCCATCTTTTTCCGTCATTGCCCGACCTAATCGGGCATCTTTTCCCGTCATTGCCGACTTGATCGGCAATCTTGTGCGACATCCCGTCATTGCCGACCTGATCGGCAATCTTGTGCGACATCCCGTCATTGCCGACCTGATCGGCAATCTTCAAATATCCGGGTCCAAAACCAAATCCTCCGCCAAATCCTTCCATTCCGGATTAAACTGATTTACAAGCTGGTTCTTCCACTCCCTTTTAAAGTGTTTCAACTGCTTCTCCCTTGCAATGGCTTGTTCTATGTCCTGGAAAGACTCGTAATAAACGAGTTTGTTACAATTGTACTTTGATGTAAAGAGTGACCCGTTGCCCTCACCATGTTCTCCGCTTCGTCTTGTCAGACTGTTTGTAACTCCGATGTATAAAACAGAATTTGACCAGTTGGTCATAAAATAGATGTATCCTCCCTTCTTCATAAAAGCACTTTTTCGCAAATGTATGCAAAAGCATGAAGAGTTCCAAAAGGAGTAAGAAGATAAGATGCCCGATCAGGTCGGGCATGACGGAATAAAGATGCCCGATCAGGTCGGGCATGACAAAAAAAGATGCCTGGTCGGGGCCAGGCATGACAAAAAAGATGCCCGGTCGGAGCCGGGCATGACGGGTGGCTAGGCGCCAAGGCGCACTTCAAGGCGTTTGCGGATTTCTTGGAGGAACTGGAGGGAGGTCAGGCCCTTAGGAGAAATGTTGGCGTTCAGGTTAAGGAGGTCTTTGGTTTCGAGGCCTTCGTTAAGGGTGTCGAAGCAGGCCTGCTCAAGCTGGTTGGCGTAGTTCACAAGTTCCGGCAGGTTGTCCAGCTCTCCCCTCTTGCGGAAAGCGCCGCTCCATGCGAAAATAGTTGCCATAGGGTTGGTGGACGTCTCTTCGCCCTTCAAATACTTGTAATAGTGGCGTGTAACTGTGCCGTGAGCGGCTTCGTACTCGTATTTGCCGTCGGGGCTGACCAGGACGGAAGTCATCATAGCCAGGGAGCCAAAGGCTGTGGAAACCATGTCGCTCATCACGTCGCCGTCGTAGTTCTTGCAGGCCCAGATGAAACCGCCTTCAGAACGCATGACACGTGCCACGGCATCGTCGATAAGGGTGTAGAAATACTCTATGCCGGCTTTCTCGAAGGCTTCCTTGTATTCGGCCTCATAAACCTCTTCGAAGATGGCTTTGAATCGGCCGTCATACTTCTTGGAGATGGTGTCCTTGGTGGCGAACCAAAGGTTCTCCTTCACATCGAGGGCATATTTGAAGCAGGAATGGGCAAAGCTGCGGATAGAGGCGTCAGTATTGTGCATGCCTTCGATAACGCCGGGACCGGCAAATTCGTGAATCACTTCTTCAATGCGCTGGCCGGAAACTCCTTCAAAGACGAGTTTGGCAACACCGGGTTCGGTAGTCTGGATTTCGACATCGCGATAAACGTCGCCGTATGCGTGACGGGCGATGGTGATGGGTTTCTTCCAGAATTTAACGGCCGGATGTATGGAAGGGATAGTGATAGGTGTGCGGAACACAGTGCCGTCCAGCATGGCACGGATGGTGCCGTTGGGGCTCTTCCACATCTGGTGGAGGTTATACTCGCTCATGCGCTGCACGTTAGGGGTAATAGTTGCGCATTTTACGGCAACGCCAAGGCGCTTGGTTGCATTAGCGGAGTCGATGGTTACCTGATCGGAAGTCTTGTCTCGGTAAGGCAGGCCCAGGTCATAGTATTCTGTCTTGAGGTCAACAAAGGGAAGGATGAGTTCATCCTTGATCATTTTCCACAAGATTCGTGTCATTTCATCGCCGTCCATTTCGACGAGCGGAGTGGTCATTTTAATTTTTTCCATGATATTTATAAAATAGTAATCTCTTTTCAGATGCCCGGTCGTAGCCGGGCATGACGTCATGGCCGACTTGATCGGCCATCTATTTCCTGTTCTTATAGTAATTCATCAGGCAGCCATCGGCAAGGATTTGGCGCTCGTCTTCTGTCAAATTCTTGAAATACAGGCGGATGGGCGTGGAGCGACCGTCACGTGTGATTACGCGGGCTTCCACCTGCTCCTTGCCATCGAGGATGGCGGCGCGGATGCCGGGCACAAAGACATAATCGCCGGCTTCGTATTCAAAAGGAGTATCCGGGCCGATAGTAAACGGAACAATACCCCAGTTGATACAGTTGGAGCGATAGCGCTTGGTGGCATATTCGTAGCAGATATTTGCGTCGCCGCCAAGTACCTTCTGGCAGGATGCGGCCTGCTCACGGGCGCTGCCGTCGCCGGGTTTGTTGGCAAACACGCAGGAACCGAAGGATGTGCTTTCTGCCGATGTCCCTGCAACAGCGAGGGCTTTCTTCAGGTCTTCGGTAAGCTTTCCATCCCTGCGGGCAAGGTCGTCGGCCTGGATGCGCTTGCTGCGGCCGACATACTCAGGCACGCGGCGGCTTAGTGCAAATTCGCTGAGCTTCAGAGGATTGGAGCGATAACTTGAAGTTTCGCCTGAAGGGATGAGCTCGTCGGTGGTAGTCACAGGGTCGTGGATTACAGCGGCCAGTTCGAGGAGCATGTTTTCCTGCATGGGGAACATCCTTGGCCAGTCCTTGATGTTGGGGCCATAGCGAAGTTCCACGCTGAGGTCGGCCTTGCCGAAGCCGTTGTAGATGCGCTTTTCGTAGATGCGGCCGTCGAAGCTGTAAGGCTTGTGGTCGTCAGTGTAATCTATGTCGGTGGCTGCTGTGATGACGCCGCCGTTGGCTGCAGTTGCCGCGATGGACCGGGCGTCCATAAGGGCAACCATCGAAATCTGTCCCTGACCGGGCTTGGAGCCTTCGCGGTTGGGGAAATTGCGGGTTGTATGGCGGATAGAAAAGCCGTTGTTGGACGGCACGTCGCCTGCGCCGAAGCAAGGACCGCAGAATGCCGGCTTAATCACTACGCCTGCCTCAAGCAGCTCTTCTGCAATATGGTTGCGCGTCGTTGCAAGATATACCGGAGTGCTCTGCGGATAAGCGCTCATCGTAAAGTAATCGTTGCCGATGGACTTGCCCCTGAGGATGGCGGCAGCCTCGGAGAGGTTGTCGTAAGTACCGCCGGAGCAGCCTGCGATTATGCCCTGATCGGCATATACTTTGCCGCCGCGAATCTTGGAGAGGAGGTCGGGATGCACTTTGTCGCCGAAGCGTTTCTTGGTGTCTTCTTCGATAGCCTTAAGCACCTTTTCGGGATTCTCCTGCAGCTCGTGGATGCTCACTGCATTAGAAGGATGGTAAGGGAGAGCAATCATGCTCTCCTGGGAGGAAAGGTCGATTCTTACCATTGAATCGTAATAAGCCACATGGCCGGGCTTGAGTTCCTTGTAAGCCTGAGGCCTGTTATGCATCTCGAAGTACTCCTTGACCTTCTCGTCGGTAATCCAAATGGATGACAGACAGGTGGTTTCGGTGGTCATGACGTCGATTCCGTTGCGGAAGTCGATGGGAAGGTCCTTGACGCCGGGGCCGGCAAATTCAAGCACTTTGTTCTTCACAAAGCCGCTTTCAAATACAGCCTTCACCAGCGAAATAGCCACATCGTGCGGGCCGATTCCCTTGCGGGGCTTGCCCTCCAGCCATACCAGGACCACTTCCGGAGCGTTGATGTCCCAGGTGTTTTTGAGGAGCTGCTTCACAAGCTCGCCGCCGCCTTCGCCAACGCCCATATTTCCGAGGGAGCCATAACGTGTATGGGAGTCGGAGCCCAGAATCATATTGCCGCAGGCAGTGAGGGCCTCGCGTGCATACTGGTGGATAACCGCCTGGTTCGCAGGCACATAAATGCCACCGTATTTCTTGGCCGCGCTAAGGCCGAAGACGTGGTCGTCTTCGTTGATTGTACCGCCGACTGCGCACAGGGAGTTGTGGCAGTTGGTCATGGCATAAGGCAGCGGGAAAGTCTCGAGGCCGCTTGCCCTTGCCGTCTGGATGATACCTACATAGGTGATGTCGTGGGAAACCATGGCATCGAAACGGATGCGCAGCTTATTTCCTTTGCTCCCGTCAACATCGTGTTTACGGAGAATCTGGTAAGCAATGGTGTTTTCACGCGCCTCATCAGGGGCTACGGAAGAAGTATCGGCAACGGTTTTGCCGTCAATCAGATAAACACCGTGAGCAATTAATTCAACCATAATAGCTTTCAGTTAATTATTGTGTTTAGTAAGAGTGTCAGTGAAAGCATGTCGGCAGCGCCTCCGGGGGAAATGCCCTCCGCAGCATACTGTGCACACATGCGTTCCAAGTTTTCTTCAGAGTAATTGTCAAGTAGCTGTGCTGCTTCCTGCTTTACCTTGGCAGCCCGTTCTATCCCAACCCTGTGGATAACGCAAGTATCGTCCAGGGTGGACATTATTCTGAGCAGCGTCAGGACAAGCGGAGATGGGAGGGGTTTTTCCGGAGCATTTGCCCGGATAGGGGCGCGAAGCGACGCGGAAGAAAAGCCCTCTTCGTTACTGACAGTACGGTAGAATGGAAGCCAGTCGGTGAAAAGCTTTCTGTAACCGTCAAGGGCCATGCCGCGGGCGCCTTTTATGCCATACTCGGCCTCGGCCTTTGCGCCGGGCGTTGAACGCAAGTTATTGTCCCTCTGATAGTTAAGCGAAACGGCCTGTGCAATTTGACATAGGCCATTTTGCATATCTTTCTCATTGTCAGCGCCTTGCGCTACAACGCAGTTGAGAGCCAATCCAAGGGCAAAGATGGCGCCTTTATGCGTATTTACTCCACCTGTGGCCTCGAGCATTGCTTTTTCGGCCTCAAGACCGGCCGCAACAAGGGCATCGGCAGTAGGAGCAACAGCCATCAAAGACCAATAAGGTCTGAGTGCCGATATACCCCTCTGCATAAGCTTATAATCCATGTCCTTGTGGGCGCCACAGGAATCGGGGCCGACAAGGCCGGGTTTGCCGGGGGTATCAAGCTCTGCCTGGAGGGCGTTCGTGGCAAGATCGGCCAGTAAGTATGGCCAGGTGCTTTCCGGAGTAAGCGCCTTTGCCTCCTTGAATTTGCCTGCCGACAGAAGCTCACGCACGCGTGATGCTGAAACCGGGCCTTCGGCATCTTCCAAACGCTGAATCTCCACAACTTCGATGGGCAGAACCTCTTTCATCAGGGCATTGTACTGCGCAGTCAATGCATCCGAAGGCTCGGAGCCCACAAAGCGCACTGACGCTCCAAGTGCGGGCGCTATCCATCGGCCAAAAAGGTCGAGGTCCAGAAGCATCTGGGTATTGGAAGCCTGGGACAAATCTTTGAGGAAGTACGTGGGGAAGGTGGCCGACGATATCTGGTATGCCGATCCTTCAAGCACCGTAACGCCTTGGGGTGCAGCTTTTCGCAGCATCTCGAGACGCTCCCGATAAGGGAAACGTGACGCTTCTTCGCTTACTGCAATTACGAATAAATTATCCACCTTTGAGCTTGCCTGTTCAAGCAAGTATCTGTGTCCCAGGGTGAAAGGGTTGGCGTTCATGATTACGACGCCAGTGGAGCCGGGGCGGCGGAAAGACGACAGGTAGCTGCAGTATTGTTCCAGTCCCCTGCCCTTTTCCAGAAGGATTGCCTCGGGGGCCTGGGCCAAAAGCTTAAAGCCAAGACTTTCAAATAATGTGCGGTATTCCGGCTTTGTGAAAACCTTGAGGTTGGTTTCCTCTTTTTCGCTGATTATATGAGAGATGAGAGGTGCCAACAACCCTTCGGAACGATGGCCTTCCGCTACTGCCACGCATTTGACGACATCGGCCGACACTCCTGCTCCGGCTAGGATTGTGCCGTCGTCGTTTCTTATGGTATAATATGCGTCAAGATTTTCCAGACGGAGACCGTTCTCCGAGAGGAAATGCTCCACTTCGCGGTGGAAGAAAGAAGAGCCTAAAGGAGCTTCTTGTATTTGGTAATTCTTGTAGCTTTGCATCATCCAACAGGCTTTCCAATACTCCCGGTTCCGCCTGTAAGGGAATCACATTGCGAAGGTAACAATTTATTAGTTATTTCCCAAGGATAAGCGATGATTTGTTAGCAAATCTTAGGAATTTCCTTTTTTCACATAAGATTCGACTATCTCGTTCACCTTTGCTTCCAGTTCCTGGACACTGTGCGTGCGGGCACGCATGCAAAAGCGGACCTCGTTGGAGCACAGAAGGCACTTGCGCGGCCCCTTGCCGATTGCTTCCCTGCCAACCGGAATCCCGTCCATTCCTATCACGTCGATATCCATCAGCCGGCCAAGGGGATGCGTTTCCTCAAGCTCACAGCTAATTTCCTTGACCAGTTTCTGCGGAAGCGGAACAAGGATATAGGCTTCGTACCCTGTTTCGAGATCCTTCACCTGGACATGCTTGAGTACGCTGCCAAATCGGTCGAGCAAGGCTGCAAGGCCGGCGCCGCCGATAATGAGCGACTCGGCGTTCCTTTTTACGGCCCCAGGCAGTTGCACTGTAAAGCACAACAGCGTACAGCCGGGATAAGCGGCAAGCAGTTCCTTCTGTCGCGCAGCCCGTGCATCGCGCGCGGAAAGCAATTGTTCAAGTGTAATCATCTCCACAAATATACGGATTATTTTGCTAAATTTGCAGCCGCAAGTTAATGCAAAAATAATATCCGATGAGTCTCAGAAACAGTTTAAAGAATATTAAGGCCTTTGCATTTGATATTGACGGAGTAGCGACGGACGGAAGCATCCTCTGCACCAGCGACGGGGACCTCCTTCGCGTTTACGATGCCAAAGACGGATTTGCCATAAGGATGGCGGTAATGCACGGCTATCCCATCGCAGTCATTACCGGCGGCAGCTCGGAAAGTATCCGGAAAAGAATGGTCACAAGCGGCATAAATCCCGACGATGTGTACCTGCATTGCAGGAACAAACGGGAACAGTTCGCCCTGTTTCTGGAAAAATATAAACTGAAGGCGGAAGAAGTCATGTATTTCGGCGACGACACCCCGGACATCGATCTTCTGAAAATGAGCGGCTGCGGCGTCTGCCCTGCCGATGCAAGTCCGGATGCCGCGGCTGCAGCAGACTGGATGACAGAAGCGAACGGCGGCAAAGGCTGCCTTAGGGAAGCAATAGAAAAGACCCTCCGCATCCAAGGAAAGTGGGAATTTGACCCGCAGCAATACAAAGCAAAATTCTAGGCCGATGGATCTTCGCGGAAAACACATCATCCTTGGCAGCAGCTCTCCAAGAAGGAGGGAACTACTGAAAGGCCTCGACATTGATTTCGAGGTAGATACGCAGAATAACTTTCAGGAAAGCTTCGGCCCGGAAGTACCCTATGACAGTGTGCCCCGCTTAATGTCCGAAGGCAAATCGCAAGGTTTCCACCGCCCCCTCGGCAAAAACGAAATCCTAATCACCGCCGACACGATGGTAATCCTGCCTGCAACAAAAGATCGCCCGGGCGAAATTCTGGGAAAGCCACGTGACCGGGAAGATGCCGTAAGGATGCTAAGGGACTTGTCCGGCAGGGAGCATCACGTCACAACCGCAGTCACAATAAGGGACTGCAACAGGCAAGAAAGCTTCGAGGTAAGAACCAGCGTCTGGTTCAAAGATCTCACCGATGAGGAAATCAACTACTACATAGACACTTACAAGCCCTACGACAAGGCCGGTGCATACGCCATCCAAGAATGGATAGGCCATATAGGCATTACCCGCATCGAAGGCTCATATTTCAATGTAGTCGGCTTCCCGGTCCAAAGGGTTTACGAAGCCCTGCAGCGCTTTATTGCCGATTAAGATACCAGTCAAAAAACTCACGGACAGCATCTTCCAAAGGCGACTGTGGATAGTCCAGTTCTTTGCGGGCACGACTGCAGTCGTACCATTCCTGGGCCAGCAACTGGTTCAAATTGTGCGAATAGAATGATACGTTAAGGCCAAGCTTCTTGAAGATATCACCTAAGAAACCTGTTGCTTTAACGACAAAATCGGGCAATACAATTATCCCTTGTCTGTAGCCCATGACCTTGGCCTGCAGCTTATAGAAATCCTTCAGCGACAGATACTTCCCGGTAAGGAGATATCGGCCCTCCCCTTTTTCGAGGGCGTTGACGACGGCCGTGGCCGCATCCTTTACGTTCAAAAAGCTTTTACCGCCGCTGGGAACAATCATAAGCGGCTTTCTCCAGGCGGCAAGCATGAGCGTCCCCGACGACAGCTTCTTCCCTCCGAAGGGCCCCAGCAGAAAGCCGGGATTCAGTATCACAATCCTCTTCTCAGGATGTGCCGATGCGAACTCCGTCAAGGCCCTCTCCCCTTCCAGCTTGCTCAGAGCATAAGGCGACTTGTCAAACGGAGCTCCTATCGGAGCCGACTCATCGCTATACTTTTCAGGAGTGCCGGGATCAACAGTGTTTGCAGTGCTTAGGTGGATAAGAACTGGGACATCGGCCTCCAGAAGGACATTGGTGAGAAGAATTGGGAGGTCCCGGTTCATGGGGCGGAATCCTTCAAGCGAAGGGATGCGCATGTCGGTGGAGCCTGCGCAGTTGATAATTGCGTCACATCCGGCCGCTGCTTTGAGAAGACAGGCCTTATCGAGGATATTGCCCTGAATTATCTCAACACCCTCGGCAACAAGATGCGAACGCACTAACGCACGCACGGGAATGCCCCTTTCAAGAAGCAGGCGCAGTACATTCTGCCCCAGCAGGCCGGTTGCACCAAGAAGAAGTACCATCAGTGCGTTCTGCCTTTATATCGTGAGAACATACGCTGCGGAAGTTCCATCGCCAGAATGATGCCCAGCACGATTGCTATGGCAACTTTGATGGCCATGAAGCCGGTCTGCAGCGAAAGGATGAAGCGGCTCGCCGTGAGATAATACGAGAACCAGAAGATTCCTGCACCGGGCACCAGCGTAAAGATGCCGCAGATAATGAAAATCTGCGCAGGACAACGGCTTGGAACGGCCGCAAAGCGCGAAAGCAGGCTCACGACAAGTGCCGCAGCCATAGATGAAATCGGGGCCGACAAATGCCCGAAACGGAAGGCCGAGAGGTAAACAAGCCACCCTGCGGTGCCGATGAGCCCGGCCAGAAGATACTGCTCACGGTTGACTCCATACAGCACGGTAAAGCCCCATGTACCGATGAAGGCCGCAAGCGCCTGCCAGACAAAACCGTATGTCTGAGGGCTGGCCGTGACGCCCGACAACTGGATAACGCCGCCGAAGAATGCGCCGTCAATCATGAAGCCAAGCGAAACGCCCATTGCTATGCAGAAAAAGCCCAGCATGGCATCCGTGAGCCTGGTGAGGCCCGCAAGGTAATCGGAATTGGCAAGGTCCCTCACTCCGTTGGTAAAAGGAACGCCGGGAATCAGCGGCATGATTGCGCCGACGATAATGTCGCTCAGACTGTCCCCCATGCCCAGCCGCCAGCATACAATGGAAGCCATTGAAGCCACAAGGGCGTTACTGATGCCGCCGACAATCTTGGACAGATATCGTGCACTTACGAACTGAATGTAGAAGAACAGGACCAAACCGGCGATGGCGGCCGCCGCGCAGTCAAGGAAACTGCCGCCGAATACCGCTGAGAAGGCGCCTGCACTTAGGGTTGTTGCCAGCATTTGCTCCCAGAACGATTTCTGGGGCATTTTTTTAATCTGCTCCAGCCTCTCCCGCGCCTGGTCCAGCGTGCAGCGACCGGCCGATATATCGTAGCTGAGCCTGTTAACTGCGGTGACACGAGACAGTTGAGTGCCGCGGATGGGGATAAACGCGACATTTGCGTATGTAGAGGCCTGTCCGCCGGCTTTGGAGAGCTTTTCCGCTTTGCCGGAAGTGAAAATGCCGTTGGAAAGGACGAAGAAATTGCCGGAGCTCACTCCGTAGTGGGTGGCGATCCGGTTCATAATATCTTCTACGCGGGAAATTTCGGCGCCGTTTTCAAGCAGGATATGTCCCGCCTCGGAGGCGACTTCCAGTACTTGGGCAAAATCCGGTTTCTGTTCCATGGCGCCTGAACTACTGGTCTTCTTCCTCTTCCGGAAGGACTATTTGTTTGTACTGGTTCTTGCGCTTCAGCCAACGCTCCCGGGCGTACTGCTGCATGTCGGTGATTGTGTCGTTCTCGTCGATTATTTCCATGCCCAGTATGGTTTCGATGATGTCTTCGAGAGTTATTATGCCCTGGAAGCAGCCGTAGTCGTCGATAATCAGTGCAATCTGGTCCTTAGTCTTGAGGAGGCTTTCCCACACATCGCTGACCGACGTCTCTTCATGGAAAGCGGCGATTTTGCGCTTTATGGATTTAAGGCGCATGTCGAACTTGTCTTCCGCCAGATTTTCCAGGACGTCGTTTCGCATTATGTAGCCGGTGATGAATTCCTGTGATTCCGCATATACCGGTATCCTTGAATTGTGCGACAGTTCTTCCTGCTTATAGAACTGCTTGAGAGTCATCGATTCCGGGGCGATGGCGGCGACCACGCGCGGGGTCATCACCTCGTAGGCCTTGATATCGTCCAGCTTTATAATATTCTGAATGACTTTGTTTTCACTGTTGTCAAGGACGCCTTCTTCCTCTCCAATGTTGGCCATTGCGCTCACTTCCTCGCGGGAGATGCCTGTGTCGGGATCTTCGTCCGAAATTGAATTGTGGAGCTTGTCGATAATCCAGACAACAGGATACAGGAGGTAAACCAGGAACTGCATCACTTTGGACAGCCACAGAAGGTTTTTCCAATGCGATGTGCCGATGGTTTTGGGAACTATTTCCGAGAAGACCAGGATGAGGATGGTCATCACTGCGCTGATGATGCCGAACCAATGATCGCCCGTGAGCAGAGTGGCCTGATGGCCGACGGCCGCCGCGCCAAGAGTGTTGGCGATGGTATTCAGCGAGAGGATGGCGCTCAGGGGGCGGTCCGGATCCTGCTTGAATTTCATGAAAAGGGCGGCGTTCCTGTCTCCTTCTTCTTCTTTCATCGTGATGAAGGAAATAGGCGTTGACATCAGAACGGACTCCAGCAATGAGCATAGGAAAGAAATGCCCATTGTAAGCAGCAGGTATATTATCAGCAGCGTCATATACGCAAAATCAATTCGCAAATTTACGTAAAATTCCGGATTATCCGTAACATTTTCGTATCTTTGTAGTCTATGGAAAATACGAAAGAACAAATTCTTATCCGCATATCCGGAAAAGACCGCATAGGGCTCACCGCCTCCATCATGGCAATCCTTGCCAAATACGACGCTCAAATCCTTGACATCGGCCAGGCCGATATACACAGTACCCTGTCCCTGGGCATCCTTATCCGCATCGACAGTTCCTCGTCGGGCCAAGTCATGAAAGAACTGCTGTTCAAGGCAACGGAGCTCGGCGTGACGATTGGCTTCGAGCCGGTTACAGACGACGATTACGAGGCCTGGGCAGGCCGCCAAGGCAAAAACCGCTACATTCTCACTATGATAGGCCGCAGCCTCAGCGCAGAGCAGATCCGCTCAGCGGCCGATGTCATAAGCCGTCACGGCCTTAACATCGACGCAATAAAGCGCCTTACGGGCCGTATGAGCATCATGCATCCGGAGCGCAACGTCCGCGCCTGCGTCGAATTCTCGGTCCGCGGTTTCCTGTCGGCCGATGACCGCCAGAGCCTGCAGCGCGAGCTGATGGGCCTGTCGGCGGAAAGCGGGATGGACTTCTCCTTCCAAAAGGACGACATGTACCGCAGGATGCGCCGTCTGATATGCTTCGATATGGACTCCACCCTCATCCAGGCGGAGTGCATAGACGAGCTTGCCCGCCGCCACGGAGTGTACGATCAGGTAGCCGCCATCACCGCCCGCGCAATGAGAGGCGAGATAGATTTCAAGGAAAGCTTCACCGAAAGGGTTGCTTTACTTAAAGGCCTGGATGTATCTGTAATGCAAGATATTGCAGAGCATCTTCCAATGACGGAAGGGGCCGACAGGCTGATGAGTGTCCTGAAAACCTGCGGCTACAAGATTGCCATCCTCTCCGGCGGTTTCACCTTCTTTGGCGAGTATCTTCAGCGCCGCTTCGGCATCGACTATGTTTACGCCAACGAACTGGAAGTAGGCGAAGACGGCAAACTGACAGGCCGATACGTAGGCGAGATTGTTGACGGCAGAAGAAAGGCCGATCTTCTCAAGCTAATCGCCATGACCGAAAAAGTGAACATCGCCCAGACTATCGCAGTCGGCGACGGAGCTAACGACCTCCCAATGCTCAACGAAGCCGGCCTTGGCATAGCCTTCCACGCAAAGCCGCGCGTCAAGGAAAGCGCAGGGCAAAGCCTGTCTTCCATCGGCCTTGACGGAGTGCTTTATTTCCTGGGATTCAAAGACAGCCATCTGGGCGAACAAGGCAAATTATGAAAAATAAAAAATGGATACTGGCAGCACTGCTGGCCCTTCTGGCCATCCCCGCAGTTGCCGTTTTCAAAGAAGAAAACCTTACCCAAACCCTCAAGGTCCTTCTCGGTGAACTTAGGGAAGACTACAACGGCGTCACACAGATCAACAATCTGTCACAGCGCAGGATCGAGTCCCAGCACCAGCAGCTTGTAAGTCTCGTAGAACAGAGCAACGAGCTCTCCCTCATGCTCTATTCGCAGCCGCAGAACTACACCTTCGACCTCACCTACGCCCTCCATCAGGCAACGCGGCAGTACGAAAACTTCAAGAAAAACCGCATCCCCTTCGACGAGATTATCCAGAACATGACCGTGGAGCTGGAGCGCTACAGCAAGCTTGCCCAGACGCTCCGCAACATGCCTCCGGTAAGGATTGACCCGTCAACCGTGCCGCAGGCTGTTACCGTCATGGACTCTATTGACGTAAGTATAGACACGCTCACGGCCATGCCTTCTTTCGCAGTAAAAGAGGGCTTTGTAATGGATTCCCTGTCCACTGTTATCAGGGACAGCTGCCTTACCTTGGCGGAATTCATGGTAGATCACTACTACCAGCAAATCAAAAAGATAGAAGACGACAGCCAGTATTACACAGAAACCGATAAAGTTCTCAAAGACGCCTACGACTATGCCCAAAGCCGGTACCAGGCGGTCCAGCAGAGCATGTTCCTTGAAGGACAGCAGAACTACGCCAGGATTCTGAAAGCCTTTCCCCGCTACTGGCAGCGAGCAAAACGCGACCTCACCCGCAAATACAGCGTCCCCAGCGTCACACATGAAGACGAATACGCCAGCTCCTGGAAAGGCCCGGCCGTATGGATTTACAGTATCGCGCTTATCTTTTTTCTGCTCCTTGCCATCGGCCTTGCAAATCTTATTGTAAGGCTTACCATGCGATGGATTCCATATTTCAGAAGCCAGTATTTCCAGGAGCATAAGGGCCTCATCATCACTCTGGCCGGCATATTCATCCTGGTTGCATTCCTGCTTGTGGAAAGCCAGTCGGGCAATAATTTCTATGCTCTGGCATCCAGTACGCTTGCGGAATTCGGGGCCCTCCTTGGCACCATTTTCCTCAGCATGCTCATAAGGCTTGACAGAGAAGAGTCCCATATCGCCCTGTCCGCCTACCTCCCCACCCTCATCGTGGCGTTCGTGGTTGTGTTCATGCGCATCATCTTCATTCCGAACAGCGCCATGAACCTGTTCTTCCCGTTGGCAATCCTACTCTTCACCGTGTGGCAGCTTGTCATGAACATCCTCAAGCTGCGCAAGCTTCCTCAGGAAGACCGTACGCTCCTTTGGGTTTCGTTTGTGGTGATGGCGGCCAGCACGGTTTTAAGCTGGACGGGGCTTGTAATGATGGCCCTGCTGGTACTGGTATGGTGGTTCTTCCAGCTTATGCTGCTGCAGGCAGTATCGGCAGTGACTATAATTATGCGCCGATACAACGACAAAACGCTCACGCGCAGGCAGTTCAACTATAAGAAGAAACATGCAGGCATGCCTCTTCCTTCGGGAAAAAGCTCGTTCATTGAAGTCACCTGGGCCTACGATTTCCTGATGACTGTGCTGCTGCCGGTGATGGGAATCTGGTCCCTGCCGCTTTCCGTGACGCTTGCCTGCAAGGTGTTCAACCTCACCAATGTGTCTTCCGACATCTTCTTCAAGCCGCTTATCAATGTGGAAGGCGTGGTGCATCTGTCCCTTTTCAAGGCCTTCCTGGTAATCAGCCTGTTCTTCCTGTTCCGCTATCTCATATACGCTGCGAAAGCCTTCTACAGAGTTTGGAGAACCCGCGCCACAATCAAGAAGATGGCCGATCCGGCAATGTTCAAGGAAAGCGACATCAACTACAATCTGGCCGACAATATCATCACCCTCGTGGGCTGGTTCCTGTATATCCTTATAATCTTTGTCATGCTCAAGATTCCGGCCACGGCGCTCACGATTGTTTCCACGGGCCTTGCCACCGGTATCGGCTTCGCCATGAAGGATGTCCTTAACAACTTCTTCTACGGCGTGCAGCTCATGGGCGGACGCGTAAGGGTCGGCGACACAATCGAGTGCGACGGAATCCGCGGCAAGGTGGAAAGCCTGAGCTATCAGAGCACGCAGGTAGCATCCGAAGACGGATCCATAATCGCCTTCACCAACACCGCCCTGTTCAACCAGAACTTCAAGAACCTGACGCGAAATCATCAGTACGAGATGATTAACTTCACTGTAGGCGTGAAATACGGCACCGACGTGGAGAAGGCCCGTCAGGTAATCCGCGAGGCCCTGGAGCCGCTTCTCGGCCAGGATAAATACGGCCGCGATCTGGTGGATATGAAAAAAGGCATCGCCATCAGGCTGCGTAACTTCGGCGACAATTCAATAGACATCCAGGTGCTGCTTTACGCAGCCGTGGAAGTGCACTATTCCTTCGCCGCACAGGCCAAGGAGGCCATATACAACGCCTTCAACGCGAACGGCATAGAGATTCCATTCCCGCAAAGGGATGTGTATATCAAGCAGGCTCCCGGTGACTGAGAAACAGTATATCGACCCTGTCGTCGGCCCTGTGGTGATCCGCCGGAATCCCCGCGCGCGCCGCATCAGCCTTAGGGTAAACAGGCGGAAGGAAGTATCCCTCACCGTCCCCTGGCTTGTTCCGGTACGTACCGGCCTTGCCTTCCTGGAAAGCAGGAGGGAGTGGATTCTGGCAACTTTGGCTAAAGTGAAGGTCCAGGAAGAGACGCCCTCGCAGGATATCGAGATGCTGCGCGCCAAGGCAAAGGCACAGTTGCCGCCAAGGCTTAGCGAACTTGCCGACAAGCACGGCTTCCAATACAGGCAGGTGTTTATTAAAAACAACCGCAGCAACTGGGGAAGCTGCTCTGTCAGAGGCAATATCAATTTAAATCTGAGGCTTGTGACCTTGCCCGAGGATTTGCAGGATTACGTTATGCTTCATGAGCTTTGCCACCTGAAGCAGATGAACCACGGCCCCAAGTTCCACGCCCTTCTCGAGAGCGTCTGCCCGGGCCACGCAGCATTGCAAAAAGAGCTGAGGAAATACAAAATACGTTGATTCGTATTATCTTTGCAACTGATGAAAGGAGTTGCCATAATAGGAGCCGGGGCCTCCGGTTGTTTCTGCGCTGCAAATCTTAGAAAGCTGGCGCCGGAGCTGCCCGTATGCGTTTTTGAATCGGCCCCTAAGCCGATGTCAAAGCTTGCCATCACCGGCGGCGGCAGGTGCAATCTCACCAACTCCTTTGAGGGAATCACCTCACTTAAAGAAGCTTATCCAAGGGGCGAGCAAGTGATAAAGCGCGCCCTTAAAAGCTTCTCTGTGGAGGATACGCTGGAGTGGTTCCAAAGCCGAGGCGTTCCCCTGGTTTTGCAAGACGACCACTGCTGGTTTCCGGCCTCGCAGAATGCGATGGATATAGTACGCTGCCTGCAAAAGGCCATGGCCGGAGCGCAGCTAAGGCTGGGCACGCCTGTAAGGGCCATCGAACATACTGCCTCCGGCTATCTTGTCAACGGCGAATCCTTCGACTATGTGGTAATAACAAGCGGCGGCGCTCCGAAAGGCCTTCCCTTCCTGGATCCTCTTCAGCTTGAAACTGTGCCGCCTGTCCCCTCCCTTTTCACTTTTACAGTGCCGGACAGCGGCCTGCGTGCCCTGATGGGCCTAGTGGTCCCCGCAAGTCTTAGCCTTCCCGGAACCTCTTTCAAGGCCGACGGTCCCCTACTTATCACAGACTGGGGTCTCAGCGGACCTGCAACGCTGAAGCTGTCCTCCTATGCCGCACGCCACCTCGCAGAAAGCGGATACAAGGCCAACGTCGCAATCAACTGGCTTCAAAGCAATGAAAGCGAGATTCGGGAAATGCTGCTTGAAACAGGTCGGCAAAATCCGGGCAAACAGATTTCCACAACTCACGGAAAGCTTCCTTCCCGCCTGTGGAACCACCTCCTGCTAAGGGCAGGAATAAAGGCCGATGCCCGCTGGGCGGAGCTTGGCTCAAAGAGCCTGAACAAGCTCACGGCAACCCTTTCTTGCGATGTATATCCGATGAGCGGGAAAAGCAAGTTCAGGGATGAGTTCGTGACAGCAGGCGGGGTTGCACTGTCGCAGATTAATCTTTCCACCCTCGAAAGCAAACGGTATCCCGGCCTTTATTTTGCCGGAGAAGTTCTTGATATAGACGCCATTACCGGCGGTTTTAACCTGCAGGCAGCCTGGAGTACGGGCTACGTCTGCGCCCAAAGCATAGTAAAAAGTCATGGAAGCAATTTCTAAAGCCTACATCCTTACGGTCATTATAATTATTGTAGTTTTGATTGGCATTGCCGTTGTCATTACTTACCTGATTATGCGCGGCAAACAGATCAAGGCATGCAATGAGTACGAAAACCAGCTCATCCGCGCCCAGGCCGAACTTGACGCCTCCCGCAAGATGCTGGAGGTTCAGAAAGACAACTTTGCGAATCAGCTGGAGGTGGTGCGCAGCCAGATGTCGGCGGAAACTGAAAAACTGTTGAAACAGCGCGAGGAAGCTCTGACGGCCAAGGCGGAGGAAACTTTCAAAGCGCTGGCGGGGCCTTTGGGCAAGGATCTCAAAGCCATGCAGGAAAGCTTCGAAGGGCAAAAACGCAGCCAGGCCGAAGGCACGGCCTCCCTTAAAACAGCCATGGAGCAGGCCGTAAAGCACCTTCAGGACCAGACAGCCTCCATCGGCTCTAAGGCCGATAATCTTGCGCAGGCACTCAAAGGCCAGAACAAGATGACAGGCATCTGGGGAGAAACCATCCTATACAATATGCTTGTTGCCGAAGGCATGGAAGAAGGGCGCGACTTTGACAGGGAAGAAACCTTGCGCGACCGGATGGGCAGCATAGTGCTGAACGAAGACAGCGGCAAGCGAATGAGGCCCGACTATATCCTCCATTACCCCGACAAGACGGAAGTCATAGTAGATGCAAAAACATCAATGGAGGCCCTCTCGGACTGGTTTTCCAAAGAAGATCCGGCAGAAAAGGAAGACGCTGCGCAGCGGAATCTGGCCGCTATCCGCGCCCAGATCAAAAGCCTTGCAGGGAAACGCTATCAGGACTATATCCGCGAAGGCTACAAAACGCTCGACTACGTAATCATGTTCATTCCCAACTACAGCGCCCTGCAGCTTGCCAAAACTCTTGCCCCGAATATCTTCAATGAAGCTTATCGGCAAGGAGTGCTGCTGACTACGGAAGAGACGCTGATGCCCTTCCTGAGGATGATCCGCATAGCCTGGACCAACTACGACCAGGCGCGCAACCAGGAGAAAATAATCAAGGCCGCCGCTACAATGGTGGACAGGGTGTATGACTTTGCCAAAGCCCATGCCGCTATGGGCGACAAGCTGCACGCTGCCGTAGAAGAATACGACAAAGTGTCCCTCAAAATTGGAGAAAGCGGGAACTCAATTCTTACATCGGCAAGGCAACTGCTTAAACTCGGGGTGCCAAAAAACCCTAAAAAACCGCTTCCGGAAGGCGACGAGTAGCATTTTTAGATTATTATTTATTATATTTGCCCAGCAAAAAAACAAAATCGATGAAAAAATTATTCTCAATCCTTCTTTGCCTGGCTCTTGCCGGCAACGCTTTCGGCCAGGGCATTGGCTCCAGAATTGCAGATACGGACTTCGCAATAGAACTGGGCGACAGCCCCTTCTCCCTGCAGCCCGTCAGTTACCTTCACTTCGGCTTCAACCTCACTTTCAATGCGCCCGACCTGCTGAAGGACAACTCCAGCTTCTTCAAAAGCCAGCAATTCGGCTTCAACATCATCGAACTGTCCTGCCATCCTTATTCCAGCGGTAGTTTCTCAATAGGAGCAGACGTAGAGTGGAACTGGTACCACCTGAACAGCGACTACATGTTCAATCCCTACTCAGATATCGAGACCGTTCCCTCTCCTAATGGAAACAGAGTATCCATCCAGCCTAAAACCACCATGGGTATAACGGAAGTCAGACGCTCCATCCTTTCTGTCTGCACCTTCGAATTCCCCTTCAATTTTACCCAGATGATGGGCCGTGCATACTTCAACATCGGCGCATCGGCAGAACTTAACATCCCCGGCTGCGTGCAGTTCAAGGGCAAAAAAGGCACCGACAGCATCGATGAGATGAAAGGCGGCACCCACTACTCCAATAAGATTACCACCAACCAATTCACATACAACGTACATGCGGCAATTGGTTACGGCGGCTTGGGCATTTACGCCAAATATCGTCCGAAGCCGGTATTCAAAGATGGTTACGGTCCTCAGTTCCAGACGCTTACCATCGGCCTTATAATGGGCCTCGGCTTCTAAAGAAGAATAAACTGCATTCCGCAGTTTACGGCAAAGGCGGCATCCGAAGGGGTGTCGCCTATCATTATGCAATCTTCCGGCTTAAGACCGGGCAGCAACTGACAGGCTTCCAGAAACATTCCGACATTGGGCTTACGTCTGGGATCCTCGTCCGATAGTGCCGTGCATGTGAGAATAAGGTCTATACGCCCGCCGGCATCCATAATCTCGGTCATCATGCGGGCGTGAATACGGGACAAATCCGCATCGGACATCAATCCCTTGCCAACACCGCGCTGATTGGTAACCAACACAATTGATTTGAAGCGCTTATTCCATATGGCCAGGGCTTCTTTGATTCCCGGGATAAAGTGGAACTCGTCCCACTTTTTTACATAATCGCCTGGGAGCAAACGGTTTATTACGCCATCGCGGTCTAGAAAAAGTACCTGAGCCTTGGATGCTATCGCCGCTGAAGAAGCTTTCTGCACCCTGAACCATAGAGGAAGCTCCCCTCCTGCCCTGGAATAATCTTCCGGTATGCCGATATCTATGAAATAAGAATCTGTTTCCCAGCCGTTTATGGCACCTATTGCCGCTCCCGGTTCCAGGACTTCGCTTTCAAAGGAGAAGCGCTGCGGAAGGATGTCGAGACTTATGTCGGCAGGTCTGATGGCGTAGATGCCACCGTTAATCAGCCCTTCTTCGCAATACTGCTTTTCCCTAAATGCCTTTATTCGCGTGCCCTCCAGCTCTACGGCTCCATACCGGCTGAATTGCCGCATAGGCTTAAGGGCTACTGTGATAGGGGCGCTGCTTGGCATATCGGCCAGATTTACGGGGAAGAAGGTGTCGCCGTTTACTACGTGGACTACTTCTTCCTTGCAGTACGTCAAGGCCAGACGGATTCCGCCGCCGGTGCCAAGAGGCTGAGTTTCAATTGCAAAATCGTAGGTGAAAGACCATTTTCCGGCTTCCACGTATTCTTTTACCTGCTCGCCCAGAAAGCCGATGGAAAACACGACATGCTTCACCGGATACATCTGCAGCCAATCCAGCAGATAGCCCAGAAACGGCCTTCCACCTATTGGAGCCATGCACTTTGGGATATCATTTACTACTGAACGGAGCCGCGTTCCAAGGCCTCCGGCGAGGACTATAACTTCCATGCGACTGCGCCTTTATCGGTGAACTGGAAGGGCACTACTTTTCCGGGAAGGGACTGCATGGCCTCCATTACGGCCATTCTCTTTTCAGGAGCTACCATAAGCATCATGAAGCCTCCCCCGCCCGCGCCGGAAACTTTTCCGGAGATAGCGCCCGCGGCCATCGCCACGTCAAAGGCTTCTTGAATCATGGGATTGGTAATGGCATCGGCCATCTTTTTCTTGTCTTCCCACGCGCTGCCAAGGATGCGGGCAAATGAGCTCATGTCGCCTTGCAACAGGGCAAGCTTCATATCAATGGCGCTTTGCTTGATGCGGTGCATGGCCTCTACTGCTTTGGCCGATCCGGACCTTGTAGCTTCCTGCTGCTGGGCGATAATGTCCGCGCCGAAGCGGCTGCGGCCCGTGAAATACAGGAGCATGGAGGCTTCCAGCTCCGCCACTATCCAGTCTTTTACCCTGAGGGGGTTGACGATGACCATGTCGCTGGGGAGAAACTCCATGAAATTGAAGCCGCCGAACGCTGCCGCATACTGGTCCTGCTTGCCGCCGGCCAGTCCAAGGTCTTTTCTCTCTATCTCGTATGCCAGGCGGGCAAGCTCGTAGTCGCCAAGGGGAATGCCCATCCATTCAGCGAAGCATTTGAGGATGCACACAACCATGGTGGAAGAGGTGCCGAGGCCGGAACCCGCCGGAGCGTCATTGTAGGTAGTGATGGAAAAGCCCGGAGAAGGCAGAGGGCCGAAATCATTGATAACACGCCTCAGAACTCCATCAATCAGAAGGGCGCCGCTGCTCGAAGGCCCAGTTCCCAGGGGGACTTCGGTCATTATGCCTGCATCGGCCGCATTTACGCGCAGAACAGGCAGTTGCAACGGCTGGATGGTGCAATAGGCGCTGAGGTTTATGGTTGCGTTAAGGACGTTGCCTCCGTACAAATCGCTGTAGGGGGAAACGTCGCTGCCGCCGCCGGCCAGTCCCAGCCTTAGAGGCGCTTTGCTTCTGATTATCATCTTTTACTGTGCTTGAATGATCGCATCGGCAAGAGCTTCCAGGGCGGGGATATCCTCTTCGCGCATGCGGCTGCGAATGGTGACAAGCTCTCCGATTTGCGTGATTTCTTTCATCTGGCCGATCATTTCCTTCATCACCCTGCCTGCCGACGGTGCCCAGGAACCGTTTTCGATCAGGGCGACTTTGCGCTTCTGCCATCCTTTCATTTGAAGGCTGTGCAGGAAATCGTATGCGGGAGTGAAAAGACCGGCGTCATAAGAAGAGGCCGCCAGGACGAGGGTGCCGTAGCGGAAGGCATCTTCCACTGCTTCGGCCCTGTCATCGCGGGTCAGATCTGACACAGCTACCTTGGGGCAGCCTTTTGACTTGAGCATATCGGCAAGTTTTAGGGCTGCCTCCGCCGTGCCGCCGTGAATTGAGGCATAGGCCACGAAAACGCCCGGAGTTTCAACGCCATAGCTGCTCCAAGTGGTATAAAGGTCGAGATAGTATTCCAGGTTTTTCCTTAAGACGGGACCATGGAGAGGGGCTATCACCGAGACGCTTTTCTGAGCCACCTTCTTGAGGACGGCGGTAACCTGTGCGCCATATTTGCCGCAGATGTTGAAATAGTACCTGCGCGCTTCGCAGGCCCAGTCCTTGTCTTCGTCGCCATAAAAGCCGCAGAGGCTAAGAGCGCCGAATTTGCCGAAGGCATCGGCCGAGAAGAGGGTGCCTGTAAGGCTTTCATAGCTGAAAAGGACTTCCGGCCAATGGACCATAGGGGCGGCGATGAAACTGAGGCTGTGCGAGCCAAGCTCGAGCGTGTCGCCCTCTTTTACTGCCATTGTGCGGAAAGTTTTTCCCGGCTGGAACTGTCCCAAAAGCTGAATGGCCTTGGCGCTTGCAACGATGGTGATATCGGGATATTTTTCGGCCACAGAGCCGATAAGCGCCGAATGATCCGGCTCCATGTGGTGGACAATCAGATAGTCCGGAGTTGTGCCTTGCAGGGATTCTTCCAGGTTGGAGAGCCACTGGCGGCCAGTGCGGGCGTCTGAAGTGTCCAGTATTGCCGTCTTGTTATCTTTGATGAGGTAGGAATTGTAGGACATGCCTTCTTCCAGTTTGTATTGACTTTCGAAAAGGTCCTGCTCCTTGTCTTCCGTACCTATGTAGATGATACCTTTTGCGATTTCTTCCATAATTGTTTTCATATAGTTCACAAATATACAAAAATTTGGTGGCATCTGGAATTTTTGCTTACTTTGCGGATGAACAGTATTCTTACCGATTATGGACCTTTCCTGGAACAGTGTCAGGCAGACACTTAGAAAATACACCTACATATACGACCAGGTGGACACCGACGATGCCGCCCAGCGCATCAAGAACGGCATCTGGTTCCGCGGCCCCAACGCCTGGATTCTGGCGTTTTCGACAATCATCGCATCAGTAGGCCTCAACGTGAATTCTACAGCCGTCATCATTGGCGCCATGCTCATTTCGCCGCTGATGGGGCCGATAATCGGCATCGGCCTGGCCATGGGAACCAACGACACGGACCTTCTGAAATCGGCCTTCAAGAACCTTCTGGTGATGGTTCTTATTTCCCTGGCCGCATCCACCCTGTTCTTTATGGTGTCGCCGCTGTCGCTCGTGAACCCTACGGAGCTGGAGGCCCGCACCTCCCCCACCATTTACGACGTGCTCATTGCCCTGTTCGGCGGGCTGGCCGGCATCCTGGAGAATTGCCGTAAGGAACGCGGCACCGTGCTTTCCGGCGTAGCCATCGCCACTGCCCTTATGCCGCCGCTGTGTACGGCCGGTTTCGGTCTTGCGCATTGGAATATGCATTATCTCCTTGGCGCCCTGTATCTGTTCCTTATCAACAGCGTATTTATAGCACTTGCCACCTATTTGATGGTCAAGTATTTACGCTTTAAGACAGTTAGCGGCATCTCTCACGAGGTATCCACCAAACGCCGCAAGATGATAAGTGCAATTCTTGCTGTCATATTGATCCCGAGCATCTGGAGCGCGGTGGTTCTAATCGGCGAAAACAATTACGAACGCAATGTCACAAACTTCGTGGAAAACAATCGCCTGGTGGGCCCCAGATCCTATGTTTATGATTACGACATAGACGGTAAAAGCGCCACCATCTCAATTGCAGGAGAACCCCTTACCGACAGCCTGAGGAATGCCTATCACGCCCTGGCAAAGTCCTACAACATCAAGGAAAAATCACTGACGCTTATAGAACATTCCGTAGGCCTGAGCCAGCAGGACATGAACAACCTGATTGACGAAGTTTACAACAGAACGGACATGGAACTGGCTGAAAACACCGCCCAGGTAGCCGCCCTTCAAGCCAGAATAGACATGCTTGCAGCAGAGCTGGATGCCCTGCGCCACCAGACCGACTCTCTCCACAGCCGGCCGGTAAGTGCACTAAACGGTACAGATGACGGCACGTTTACTTCAAATTAGGCCGTTTTTGCACTAAACGTGTCACAAAATGGCCCGTTTAGGACAGTGGAAATAAAAAAAGCCAGAGCCGTATGACTCTGACTTTTTTTTGAGGTACCAAGCGGAATCGAACCGCTGTAGCAGGTTTTGCAGACCTGTGCCTAACCACTCGGCCATAGTACCGAAGCGGAATGCAAAGTTAGCAGCTTTTTCCAAAACTGCAAAATTTATTTGCATTCCTTTTGAGTGGATTATTTGAGCACGCCTAATTCTTTGCCAACTTTGATGAAAGCTTCGATGGCTTTGTCCAGATGGGCTTTTTCATGGGCGGCCGACAGCTGAACGCGGATACGTGCCTGACCTTTAGGCACTACCGGGTAGTAGAAGCCGGTTACGAAGATTCCTTCGCGGGCCATTTTTGCGGCGAAATCCTGGGAGAGTTTGGCATCGTAAAGCATCACGGCGCAAATTGCACTCTGCGTGGGTTTGATGTCAAAACCTGCGGCGAGCATCTTCTCACGGAAGTATTCGACGTTGGCTTGGAGTTTGTCGTGCAGGGCGTTGCTTTCTTTAAGCATCTTGAACATCTCGATGCCTGCGCCTGCAATCATGGGCGGAATTGAATTGGAGAACAGGTAAGGACGGCTGCGCTGACGGAGCATGTCGATGATTTCCTTTCTGCCTGTTGTGAAACCGCCAACGGCGCCGCCGAAGGCCTTGCCGAGGGTGCCGGTGAAAATGTCGATGCGGCCGTAGCAGTTGAATTTTTCTGCTACGCCGTGGCCTGTGGCACCTACTACGCCTGCGCTGTGGCTTTCGTCCACCATTACAAGGGCGTCATATTTTTCTGCGAGGTCGCAGATCTTGTCCATAGGGGCTACGTTGCCGTCCATGGAGAAGACGCCGTCTGTGACTATGATGCGGAAACGGCAGGACTGGGCTGCCTGCAGCTGGGCTTCCAGATCTGCCATGTCGGCATTTTGATAGCGGAAACGCTGAGCTTTGCAGAGGCGTACGCCGTCGATGATCGAGGCATGGTTCAGGGAGTCGGAGATTATTGCATCTTCGGCTGTGAGAAGAGGCTCAAACACGCCGCCGTTTGCATCGAAGCAGGCTGCGTAAAGGATGGTGTCTTCCGTGTGGAAATAGTCCGATATCGCTTTTTCGAGCTCTTTGTGGATGTCCTGGGTGCCGCAGATGAAGCGTACCGAAGACATGCCGTAGCCGCGCTCCTGCATCGCTTTTTCCGCCGCTTTGATAAGGCGCGGGCTGTCGGCCAGGCCGAGATAGTTGTTGGCGCAGAAATTCAGTGCCTTGCTGCCGTCCTGGAGGGTTATTTCCGCTCCTTGGGCCGATGCTATGTTTCTTTCTTTTTTGTAGAGCCCGGCTTCTTCGATTGCTTTAAGCTCTGTCTGAAGATGTTGTTGAAATTTTCCGTACATGGTTATTGTATTTAGTGTTTCAAATTTACACATTTTATCTTGAAAATCTATGAAAAAAGCATAAATTTGTACGCCGTAACTGATAACCGTCATATAATATAATGAAAAACATTCTTGTCATAGGTTCAACGGGCCAAATTGGCTCGGAACTTACAATGAAACTACGCCGGGAAGTGCCTGGCAGCACAGTGGTAGCCGGCTATATCCCCGGTGCGGAACCTAAAGGAGAACTGCTGGAAAGCGGCCCCTCGGCTATCGCAGACGTGCGCGATGCAGCCGGCCTCTCGGAAATAGTGACCCGTTACAAAATCGACACAATATACAATCTTGCAGCCTTGCTGTCCGCAGTGGCGGAACGCAAGCCCCTTCTGGCCTGGGATATCCAGATGAACGGTCTGCTGAATATCCTAGAAATCGCAAGGGAGAAGAGCTGCGCCGTGTTCACCCCTTCCTCCATCGGCTCATTCGGCCCCGAAACGCCGCATGTGGGAACGCCGCAGGACACAATCCAGCGCCCCCGTTCCATGTACGGAGTTACAAAAGTAGCCACGGAGCTTTTAAGCGACTACTATTTCCATAAATACGGTGTAGATACCCGTTCGGTACGTTTCCCCGGCCTTATTTCTTACACAACCCTCCCCGGCGGCGGCACAACGGACTATGCGGTGGAAGTTTACTATTCCGCAGTCAAAGGTGAAGAATTCGTATGCCCCATCGGCCCCGGCACTTTCATGGACATGATGTATATGCCCGACGCCCTGCAAGCCGCAATAGACCTTCTGAATGCCGATCCTTCCCGCCTGAAACACCGCAATTCCTTCAACATAGCATCCATGAGCTTTGAGCCGGAACAGCTCTTTGCAAAAATACGCGAGTATATTCCCGATCTGAAAGTACGCTATGAAGTGGACCCTGTACGTCAGGCAATCGCCAATTCCTGGCCGGACAGCATGGACGACAGTTGCGCCCGCGAAGAATGGGACTGGAAGCCAACTTACGATTTGGACTCCATGACCCGCGATATGATTAAGAATCTGCGAATTAAGCTTCAGAAATAGCCAGATTCAAACGATTGTTTTTGAAAGACAAATTTTTTACTAATCTTTAACCGGCTGATTTTCAGTCGGTTATTTTATTTCTTAAAATATTTTGTAAAAAAACTTTATAAAAAATTTGCAAATTCAAAAATTTGCCGTACCTTTGTACCCGGAATGAGGAAGCAAGGTTCTCTTGATGGAATCGTTCTATTGGTTATTAGTTTTAGTGTTATTAATTATGTGGTTAGTAAGAGCGTCCGCCTGCGACAGGCCGACTCTCTTTTTTTTATACCCACCCCTGTCCCATCTGCATTAGAAAAAATATTTTTGTAGGCTTCACAAGAAATCGCTATATTTGTATTTTATGCACGCACATGCGCGCGGGTAAAGTATGGACTACACAAAAGCGAAACAGCGAATAGAACAGTTAAAGGCGATCCTCTGGGAAAACAGCCGCAAGTATTATGTAGATAACGCTCCCACAATGAGCGACTACGAATACGACCAGCTAATGCACGAATTGGAAGCCCTGGAGGCCGATTTTCCGGAATACGCCACTCCGGACTCCCCTACCCGTCGGGTAGGTTCCGACCTTGAAGAAAGAGAAAGCGGCTTCGCCAAGTATCCACACAAATATCCCATGCTCTCCCTGGGCAATACCTACAGCATCCAGGAAGTGGAAGAGTTCGCCCAGAGAGCGTCCAAAGCCATCGACCGTCCCTTCACATATTGCTGCGAGCTTAAGTTCGACGGAACCGCCATCTGCCTCACCTATCGGCATGGAAAATTACTGCGAGCCCTTACCCGCGGAGATGGCGTAAAAGGCGACGATGTCACGGAAAATGCAAGGCACATTCCAAGCATCCCAAAAGAGCTTAAAGGCTATGGCTATCCCGATGAATTCGAGATAAGGGGAGAAATCCTGATGCCCTACGAGTCCTTCGACAGGCTTAACAGGGAACGCGAAATACAGGAAGAGCCCCTTTTCGCCAATCCAAGAAACGCCGCCAGCGGTTCTCTCAAGCTTCAGGATCCCCAAGAAGTGGGCCGACGCGGGCTCATCTGCACCCTCTACCACATCCCCACAGGGCAGGTCGATTATCCCACCCATGACGATGCCCTCAAAGCGGCAGCCGGCTGGGGACTGCCCGTTTCGGACAAGAGGGCAATCTGCCACAATATCGAAGAAATCGAAGAATTCATCGGCCACTGGGACAGTGCACGCAAGGAACTGCCCTACCCGACCGACGGCATCGTCATAAAAATCAATGAAATGGCCATCCAGCAGGAGCTTGGATTCACTGCCAAAAGTCCCCGCTGGGCCGTCGCTTTCAAATACAAGGCGGAGCAGGCCTGCACCCCCGTTCTCTCAATAGACTATCAGGTAGGCCGCACCGGTGCCGTCACTCCCGTAGCCAATCTGGAGCCTGTTTTTCTTAGCGGCACCATGGTCAAACGCGCCACCCTTGTGAACGAGGACCAAATGAGAATGCTGGACCTGCACGAAGGAGACTGGGTGTATGTGGAAAAAGGCGGCGAAATCATCCCGAAAATAACAAGCGTGGAAGAGTCCAAACGCTCCCCCGGCGCTCAGATTCCCATTTTCCCCACAGTATGTCCCGACTGCGGCACCCCCCTCATAAGAGCAAAAGGCGAAGCCAAATGGTTTTGCCCCAACGCAAAGGGATGTCCCACCCAAATCAAAGGGCGCATGGAACACTTTGTTTCCCGCAAAGCCATGAACATCCTCTGCGGAGAAGCCACCATAGACCAGCTTTACAGTCTTCATCTGGCATCGAAACCTTCGGATCTTTACTCGCTGCACCAGATACAGCTGATGAGCCTGGAAGGATGGAAGGAAAAAGCCTCCCGCCGCTTCCTGGATTCAGTTAACGCATCGCGCCAAGTGCCTTTCGAGAGGGTTCTCTTCGCACTCGGAATCCGTTTCGTCGGGGAAACCACCGCAAGGGATATCGCCCGCCACTTCGGCAACATCGACGCCGTAAAAGAAGCAACGCGCGAGCAACTTCTCACAGTCCCGGAAGTCGGCGAAGTAATTGCCGACAGCGTCCTGGCCTTCTTCAAGGACGCCGACAATCTGACGGAGGTCGAAGCCCTCAAGGCCGCCGGACTGCGCATGAGCACGGAAGCATCATCGGCCCCTGTCGCCGGCCCTCTTGCCGACAAGGTCATCGTCATCAGCGGCAACTTCTCAATTTCACGCGACGAAATGAAGGCCCTCATTGAAGCCAACGGCGGCCGCAACAGCGGCTCGGTAAGCGGAAAGACCGACTACTTGCTAGCCGGCAGCAAACCGGGGCCCGAAAAAATCAAAAAAGCCGGCGAACTGGGCATAAGCATAATAGACGAAGCGCAATTCAGGGAGCTTATAGGCACGCACGAAGCCTCCTCCTCCCCTTCGCCTTTGCAGGCCATAGACCCGGAACCGACACTGTTTTAGAAAGATGTTCAAGGCATTAGTTCATAAAGCCAGCGTCATTATCCGATGGTTGTCCATCTGGATCACCCGCATCGTGCGCTTTCTGATGCACGATATCTGGCTTTTGAACGAAAAGGATTTCTCCCGCTGGATGGGCAGGCTCGTCAGGGATGCCAAGACCGTAATCCTTATGGTGAACACCTTCACGGAGCAGAAAATCGGTTATCAGGTTACCGCACTCGCCTATCGCAGCCTGCTATCGGTAGTTCCTGCCATCGCCATCGGCTTTTACCTTACCGACGGACTCGGCCTCAGGGAGATGTTCACCGAAATCCTCATGACCAACCTTGGCGACGAGCCAATCACAAAAGTTCTCATGAAATCGGCCGACAATATAGTCTCGACGGCGGAAAGCGGGCTCTTCGGCTTTATTTCGATGGCATCCTTCGTGTGGATTGTCATTTCCCTGATGATTACCGTGCGCCAGGTATTCAACAATGTCTGGCAGGTAGAAAAGGAAAGCAATTTCTTTAAGATGATAGGCGTCATTCTGGGCATTACCATCCTGGCGCCGTTTGTCGTAATCATATTCTTCTCCGGCACCGTTTTGTATTCGCATGTGCTTGATCTGCTGTTCCCTCAGGAGCTTTCAATCACGGAGCATATAAAGTCTTTCGCAACATGGCTTATGTTTGCCGGAGCCACTATACTGGTAATAAGCGTCATGTACAAGTACATTCCGGGCACCAAAGTCTTATATCGGCATGCACTGAAAGCGGCGCTGATTTCCGGCCTTGTATTCACCGGAGTGCAGTACCTGTATTTGGAGACACAGGTGATGGTGGGCAAGCAAAGTGCCGTCTATGGAGCCCTGGCGGCCGTTCCCCTGTTCATGATATGGCTGAATTTGGGATGGACGATCATCCTGTGGGGCGCAGAACTATCATACGCTTTCCAAAATGTGGATAAGCAAAGAATAACTATAGAAAAACTGGATCAGATGAACGAGGAAGCTGTCCTTTCCAGAAAGGAACGCTTCAAAAAGAGTATGAAGAAAATATGAGTTTCTCGCAGTTCACAGAGGCCGATTATGAGCTCATCGCCAAAGACTACGCCGTCCTTAAGGAATCGGCAAGGAAGCGTTGTGCGAGTGAAGCCGAACTTGAAGTAGTGCAGCGCGCCTTCGATTTTGCAAATGACGCGCATCGCAACGTCCGTCGCCGCAGCGGCGAGCCATACATGCTCCATCCCATCGCAGTGGCGCAGATAGTTGTTGACGACATCGGCCTGGGATATAAGTCCATATCGGCAGCGCTTCTGCACGATGTCGTCGAGGACACCGACTACACGGTGGAAGACATCCGGGAGCGTTTCGGCAATAAGATTGCCACCTTGGTCGATGGACTCACCAAGATCAAGAACGTGCTCGACACGGAGCAAAAAGCATACGGCAAGGACCTCGCCCAGCAAAGCCTTCAGGCCGAAAATTTCAAGCGCATCCTCCTCACCCTCAATGACGATGTCCGCGTAGTCCTGATAAAACTGGCCGACCGCCTTCACAACTGCCGCACCATCGAACACATGCCGGAGCATAAGCGGGACAAGATTCTCTCGGAGACGATGTTCATCTTCATTCCGCTGGCCCACCGCCTCGGCCTTTACGGCATAAAGAGCGAACTGGAGAACATCTGGCTGCAATATAAAGAACCGGAGGCATATAACAGCATCAAGTCCAAGATAGACAACTGCGTAGCGGAAAAAGGCAAAGAAATGGCCGATTTCGTCCGCCCTATCGAGGAAGTGCTCACCAAGCAAGGCTTCCGCTTCGAGATCAAAAAGCGCGTCAAAACCCCTTATTCCGCATGGCGGAAAATGCAGGAGAAGAATATCTCCTTCGACGAAGTTTACGACCTCTACGCCCTGCGCATAATTTTCGAGGCCGATCCGAATTCGGCCGAAAGCGAGCGCGACCAGTGCTATCACATCTTCTCCATCATTACAAGCATATACCGCTATATGCCAGAGCGTCTGAGAGACTGGGTAAAACACCCCAAATCAAATGGTTACGAAGCACTCCACTGCACTCTTCTGAGTGAAGCCGGCGTATGGGTGGAAGTCCAGATACGCACCCGCAGGATGGATGACATTGCCGAAAAGGGCATTGCAGCGCACTGGATTTACAAAAAGAGCGGCGTCATGGGAGAAGGCGATTATGAAATGGACGCCTGGCTCAACCGCATCCAGGAAATACTCACCAACCCCGACGTCAACGCCCTGGAACTGCTGGATATCATTCACAACGATCTTGTTACCACCGACATATACCTCTTCACCCCTGCAGGTGATCAAAGGCGTATCCAGAAGGGAGCCACGGCGCTTGATTTCGCGTATCTTATCCATACGGAAGTCGGCAACAAGGCCATTGCGGCAAAGGTAAACCAGCGTCTGGTAAAACTGGGGCACGTCCTTAAAACCGGCGACAAGGTGGAAATCATAACGGCAGAAGACGGAAAACCCCAGCCCGAGTGGCTTAAGTTCCTGGTCACCCACCGCGCCAGAACCATCGTCACCGATTACTTCAAGACCGAGCGCAAGCAAACCATCGACTTCGGCCGCAAGACTTTGGAGAACGCAGCATCGGCCCTGGGTTACAAGATTGATGAGGAAACGCTTCAGCGTCTGGAAGTTGCATACGGAGTAAGCTCAAGGGACGAGCTTTTCAACGGCATCGGCATAGGCAACATCAGCCTCGGTAATCTGGACGATATCCTGAGCAAGTCGTCCGGAAGCCGCCTTTCCTGGCTAAGAAAAGTGCTCCGCCGGGAGCAGCGCCCCTCGCCGAAGTCTCAGAGCGAGACCTTTATCATCGGCAGTTCCGATCCGTCGGCCCCTCATTTTGTCATTGCCACATGCTGCAATCCCATTCCGGGAGACCCTGTAATCGGCTTTAAAGCGCCCGACGGCAATATCACCGTCCACAAAAAGACCTGCTCCGTGGCTGAAAGCATCGCCGCCACGCACGGTGACTGGGTGGTGGTTCCCAAGTGGCTCGAGCAGGCCGAAGACAACTCCTTCCTCGTGCGCATCACTCTCAAAGGAATCGACCGCGTGGGCATGCTCAACGAGATTTCCCGCTACGTTTCCCTTGTGATGGGCGTGAATATGCGCCGTCTTACCCTATCGGCAGAAGGCGGAGTTTTCGAAGGCTACATCGACCTGTATGTAAGTTCCCGCGATATTCTTGACAAGATGATCAAGAAACTCTCCTCCATCGAGGGCATTGAAAATGTCAACAGAAGCGAACTATGAGATTTAAATCCCTCATTCCCCTGATACCGGCAGCAATCATCCTGACATCGCTCTTTCTTCCGTCGGGATGCGCCAATACAACTACGCCCCCATCCGGCGGAGACAAGGATACCATCCCTCCCGTCCTGGTAAGGGTTTCCCCGCTGCCCGGTACCGTGAATGTGCCCGTACACCGCACCAAGCTGGTGTTTACATTCAACGAATACGTCAAAATCAAGGACGCCAACGGTGTTTACCTCTCCCCTCCGCTGGAGAAGAAGCCCAAAGCCTCTATCCATGGAAAATCCGTCGAAGTCACCTTCGAAAGCGATCTTGACTCCAATACGACATATACCCTCGACCTTACGGGAGCCATTGCCGACAATAACGAAGGCAACATGTTCACCGGATACACCCTGGTCTTCTCTACGGGAAGCCAGATAGACTCGATGTGTGTTACCGGACTTGTGCAGGACTGCAACACCCTCATGCCCATGAAAGGCGCCACGGTCATGCTGTATAAAGACCAGACGGACTCCGCCGTATTCCTCCGCCGCCCCGTAGCGGCAGCCAAGACCGACGACTGGGGCTTTTTCAGCATACGCAATATTCAGGATACTATTTACCGCGTTTACGCCATAAAAGACGAAAACAACAACAACCTGTACGACCCTGACAACGAGCGCATAGCCTTCCTGGACACATTGCTACGGCCAAGCATCCAATACAACGATTCCCTCTACGAATTCAAGAAATTCGACATGAAGGACACGGCGCTGTGCCTTGCCAGAAAGGCGCAAATAGAGCTGAGCGTATTCCGTGAGCGCCCGTCAAAGCAAATGATCGTAAAAAAGGAACGCGTCGGGCCGCGTACCGCTTATCTGACGTTCATGGCACCCGATGCAGCAATCCATGACATGCGCATCAAAGGCCTGCCGAGGGAAAAACTAATCTCCCAGTTCAACTTGCAGAAAGATTCCCTGGAGCTTTGGGTTAACGACCAGCGCAAAATGCCCGATACGCTTCAGCTGGTCATAAAATATGACAAAACCGACACCACAGGTGTGCTGAAGCCTACCGAAGAGCTGGTAAAACTGGCCCTTTCGAAAGAGGCGCGTGCGGAGCTGATGAAAAAGCAGACCAACCTGCGTGACCGCAAGCACGAGGACACGATAGCAGTCATGACAGCCAAGGTGGATCCGACAACGGTGGAACAGTATGGCTTTGATATCGAGTTCAAATATCCTCTGATACAGGACGGCTGGGATTCGCTTAAATTCAGGAGCGTAAATCCCCGTCAGCAGGAGGCTAAAGGCAATGTGACCGTTACCCGGGATTCAACCAACCTTAGGCATTTCACGGTAATGCCAACCGAACCGTTCCAGGTAGGATATGACTATTTCCTGAAAATCCCCCATCGGCTTTTCCGCGATGTCAACGGCTATTACAACGACAGTACGGAACTGAAGGTGACTCTGCCGACAGATGAAAAACTAAGTACCATTACCCTGCAGCTGAGCGGAGTAAAGAATAAATACATAGTTGACCTGCTGACCGAAAAACGGGACAAGGTTATAAGAAGCCTGATTGTTGACAAGGATGGTGACCTTGTGTTCCCCTACCTCAAAAACGGCAATTACTGCATTCGAATGACCGAAGACATCAACCGCAACAATATGGTTGACACAGGCGTGCTTTTGGAACACAAGCAGCCGGAAAAGGTGCGCTTTTTCAAGCTGGACGACAAGTTCCTGATCACCGTCCTGGAAAGGTCGGAGATGGTATGGCAGATTGATATGGAGGAAATGTTCAAATGATGCGCCGTATAATCATAGTTCTGGCGCTGCTTCTGCTGTCGCTGTCCGTCCGGGCTCAGGTGAACCTGGAAGAAGAGTTCTTCTCCCTTCCGGACACAGTAACCAACGAGTATCTGGACAGCCTGGAAATCAAGGTCACCGCACCTAATGATTATTGGCTCGTCGGCGTTTATGGCGGGGCATCGGCCCAATATGGCTATTTCAACCCTTCCCGTGCCACCAGATTCCAGATTCAGTATCCCCTCTTTGGCTTTTCCCTGATCCGGTACTACACCATGTTCGGCATCTTTCCCAATATGGGCGTCGAGTTTGGCGCCCAGCAGAATTACGAAGGCTACGAATTCCGCACCAACAGGGAAACCGGCACCAGGTCCACCGAATCAGGCGCATATAAAGTGATGATGAATGTGCCGGAAGCATTCTTCCTGACGCATTTTCACTTTGACATGGGCGAGCATTTCAAGCTGATGGCAAAAGTCGGCTTGTACGGCGGTTACAGGATGAACATCTCAAGGGTCCTGGACGATGCATACGCGGCTTATGAAACCTACCAGCAGTATGTCAATCAGTTCAGGGACTATGACAGGCGCTTTACCTACGGCGTCCAGGGCGGCGTAGGCATGGCCGTGATGCTCAGTCCTTTCGAATTCCATCTAAACGTACAGTTGAAATGGGGATGGGAATCATTCTGGAATCCCGATTACGCAAGCCCCTATTATTATCGATTCGGCTATCCTCTTGACGGAGGCGTAACGTTCGGGCTTTACTACCAGCTCACTCCCCGTTACGGCCACACCCGCGCCCAGCTGAAGAAACTGGCGCGCAAAATGATTGAAGAGCAGCAAAATGAGTAAAGAGTTAAAAACCAGAACCATACATGTAGGAAACGATGTCCTTATCGGCAGCGGACATCCGATAGTAGTGCAGACGATGTGCAACACACATACTGCCGACATTGATGCAACCACCGCCCAATGCGTCAGGCTTGCAAAAGCCGGGGCCCAGCTTATCCGCATCACCGTTCCTTCCATGTCCGACGTACCAGCGCTTAAGGAAATACACCGCCGCCTTAGGGAAGAACACGGCATACAAGTGCCTCTGGTGGCCGATATCCACTTCAGCGCAGAGATTGCCATGGCAGTTGTCCCTGTTGTGGAAAAAATCCGCATCAACCCCGGCAACTTCCATCCAGATCACGCCAAGGCACGTCTGCTGTTTGCCCAATTCCTGGAAGAGTGCAAAAAATACGACAGGGCCATCAGAATCGGCCTGAATCATGGCTCGCTTGGCAAATACATTGTGGAGAAATACGGCAACACTCCCAAGGCTATGGCTCTGGCGGCTATGGAATGGGTCCAGATGTGCCTGGACGCTCATTTTTATAATGTCGTGGTGTCGCTAAAAGCCTCGAACACCGTTGTCATGGTCGAAGCCTACCGCGAGCTTGCACGTATGATGCTGGAGAACGGCGAGGTCTTCCCTCTTCATGTTGGTGTAACGGAAGCCGGGAACGGAGACAGCGGGCGCATCAAGTCCTGCGTAGCCATTTCCACCCTTCTCGAGGAAGGGATCGGCAATACCATCCGCGTGTCACTTACTGAGGATCCGGCCAAGGAAATTCCTGTAGCACAGTATCTTGCGGCGCGTTATTCATCCGCCGCGGCGCCGGTACTGAAAGAGCGCGAAGAGGCTGTCCTGAAAGCCTCCTGCGACTACGGCGCTCCCCTTCTGAATCACGAGGTGGATGACATCCCTCTGGCCGATCAGTATCTTAAAGACGAGATACTGCAAGCCTGCCGCCGCAGATTCTATAAGCCCGAATACATTGCCTGCCCGGGCTGCGGCAGAACCATGTATGACCTGGAAAACACCTTCAACAAGGTAAAGGAACGCACTTCCCATTTCAAGGACGTAGTAATAGCAGTCATGGGCTGCATAGTAAACGGCCCCGGCGAAATGGCCGATGCCGACTACGGCTATGTAGGCGAAGGTGCCGGCAAAGTCACTTTGTACCGCAAAAAAGAGCCCGTCCTACGACACATTTCGGAGAATGAAGCAGTGGACAGGCTTGTGGAACTAATAGAAAAGGATCGCGCTTAAGCGATCCTTATTTTATTCGGGGAGAATGGCCAGAACCGATTCTACGGCTTTTACCTTATCTCCTACTTTCACTTTTACATCGGCATCCACAGGGACAAAGAGGTCGATGCGGGAGCCGAATTTAATGACGCCGCATTGATCGCCCCTGTATTCTATTTTACCGGGCTCCGAGTAGCAGACTATGCGACGGGCAAATGTACCGGCAATTTGCTTGAAGAACACCTCGCCATGCTCGTTTTTCATGCAGGTCGATGAATGTTCGTTAAGTTCCGAAGACTTGGGATGGAAGGCAAGCAGGTACTTTCCCGGATGATATTTATAATAGGTAACTTCGCCCGTTATCGGCCAGAAGTTGCAGTGGACGTCGAAGAAATCCATGTAAACCGATATCTGGATGCAGTCTTTCTTCAGATACTCCTTTTCGAACACTTTTTCCACTATCACCACCTTGCCGTCGGCCACTGATGTTACCAGCTGCTTGTTGTCCTCAAAGGGGGTTTCACGGTTTGGAACGCGGAAGAACCATGTTATGAAAACCATGAAAACAACCATGAAGGCGCACAGCGGTATGCTCAGCCACAGGAAGGGCACATAACGTGCCGTGAGGAAAATGAGTACGGCGCAAATACACCAGCTGGTGAGGATGGTTCCGTAGGAATCATTGTCTATTTTAATCCACTTTTTCATATTCTAGACAAGATTAAAGACAAGGAGGTAAACATAGGCTGCCGGGAAGGCGAAGAGGGCGCTGTCGAAACGGTCCATTAGGCCGCCATGTCCGGGAAGGATTGTGCCTGAATCCTTTACGCTGGCCGCCCTTTTCCACAGGGATTCGAAGAGGTCTCCGAAAACGCCCATTACATGCATAAGGACAGCGACGATAAGGCAGTGCCAGAGCGGGAATGTGAAGAGCCCGGTCCAATAAAGGATGGCACCTGCAAGAAGTGCCATAAGGAGCCCTCCGATGTATCCTGCCCACGATTTCTTGGGAGAGATTGAAGGGCAGAGCTTGGCGGGCCAGACCTTCTGGCCTAGGAGCATACCAAAGCAGTAAGCGCCCACATCCGAAGCCCAGATGATGCAGAAAAAGGCCACCAGGAGAAGACCGCTGAACTCTCCCCCGCGGCTGACCACGGCGTTGGAGAAGGCAAGCGGAATGGCGATATACACAAGACCGGCGTACAGGAAGGCAGTCTTGAGAAAGTCCGTGTGGTCTTTTCTGAATACGGATTGCACCATAAGGAGGAGGATACTGACAAGGCCAAGGCCGACAGTCCAACCCTTTTCCCCTCCGAAGAAATATTGATTGCCCAGGATGAACAAGAGCACGCCCACAAAGATGGCCGATGACTGTAGATCCTTATACCTGGGGCCCAGGGTCATTTTGTAAAACTCATGCAGCATTACGCCCGTTATGAAGGCAAACAGCACTACATAGAGCCATTCGTTAAAAAGAAGTCCTCCCAGCATTACTGCCAGGAAAAGGACTCCGAATATGCTGCGCTTTACGGTTGTATTCATGACTGCTGGAACTGATCGTCGGCCTCCGGTTTTACTTTGGGGCCGAGAATCTTTTCAATATCCTCTGCAAAGATAACTTCTTTTTCCAAAAGAAGCGCACCCAGCTGCATAAAACCTTCCTTGTTGTCTTCTATCACCTTGCGGGTCTTCTCGTGAACTTCTTTCACAAGGGCCTTCACCTCTGCATCCATCAGCTCTGCCGTTTTTTCCGAATAGGGCTTCACGAGATTGTAGCCCTGTGAGCCGGTGGAATCGTAGAAGGAAAGGGCGCCGACTTTGTCGCTCATGCCATAGTACTGGACCATGGAATAGGCCATCCTGGTTAGGCGTTCCAAGTCGTTCAGGGCGCCGGTGGAGGGTTCGCCGTTCAGGACTTCTTCCGCAACACGGCCGCCAAGGAGGTGGCACATGTGGTCCATCATCATGCTGCGGGACCAGTTCTTCCTTTCTTCCGGAAGGCTCCATGTTATGCCAAGAGCCTGACCACGGGGTATGATACTGACTTTAAAGACCGGATCGGCATAAGGAAGCATCCAGCCTACAAGGGCGTGGCCTGCCTCATGATAGGCGGTGGTCCTGAGTTCGGCCTTAGTGCGGATAGTGTTGGCCTTTCTCTCCAGACCGCCGATTATGCGGTCAACGGCGTCCAGGAAGTCCTGCTGCATCACTGCCTGATGATTCCTGCGGGCGGCGGTGAGGGCTGCCTCGTTGCAGACATTGGCGATATCGGCACCGGAGAAACCGGGCGTGTGCTTGGCCATGAATTCCACGTCGAAGTCGTCGCCGAGTTTGATGCCCCGGAGATGGACGTTGAAGATTTCTTCACGCTCTTTGAGCTCCGGCAGTTCTACGTGAATCTGGCGGTCGAAACGGCCTGCACGCATGAGCGCCTTATCCAGGATATCGGCCCTATTGGTGGCGGCAAGAACGATGACGCCGCTATTTGTGCCGAAGCCGTCCATTTCCGTAAGCAACTGATTCAAGGTGTTTTCCCGTTCGTCGTTTGATGTGAATCCGCCGTTTTTGGCACGTGCGCGGCCTACGGCGTCAATCTCGTCTATGAAGACTATGCACGGGGCTTTCTCCTTGGCCTGGCGGAACAGATCCCTGACCCTTGAAGCACCGACGCCGACGAACATTTCTACGAAGTCGGAACCTGAGATGGAGAAGAAGGGAACGTTAGCCTCCCCTGCAACTGCTTTAGCCAGAAGGGTTTTACCTGTACCAGGAGGGCCTACAAGAAGGGCGCCCTTGGGAATTTTGCCACCGAGGGCGGTGTACTTTTCGGGATGTTTCAGGAAATCCACAATTTCCATCACTTCCTCTTTGGCACCGTACAGACCTGCCACATCCTTAAATGTTACCTGCGGCTCGTTCTTATCGGCCTCTCTGGGATTGGCTTTGCCGGTGTTGAAGGGATTCATGCCACCGGGACCGGCGGCTCCGCGATTCATGCCTCGGAACATAAGAACCCAGAACAGAACAAGCAGAAGCAGAGGGAAGATCATCTGAAAGATGTCCATCCAGATATGGTCTTCGTTCTTTATTACTACTTTGAACTGCTCGACAGGCGTGAGTTGTTCATTGAGGCCCGCGAAACTTTGCTCCGGGTCGAATTTTGTCGAAACCAAGAAGAAAAAGTGAGGGGCGCGCTTGGGCGGTACGCCTCCGCGGAACTTCTGGGCATATTTTGCCAGGCGCTCCGGACGGACTTTAACCTCGCCTTTGAAGTCGTTTCTTATGAAGGTGATTTCCGAGACATCGCCTTCCTTTATCATCTGCTGGACTTCGTCCCATTCAATCTTTTCCGGTGCTGCCGACTGCTGATTGTTGAAAAGCAGATATCCTATCCCGATGAGGATTATGAAATAAAGCCAGGAAAAATTGAAGCTTATTATTTTGCGCCCTTTCGGGTCTTTGCCTGATGCTGCCATTTACTGCTGATTTTTAGGGCTTGCCTTGCGCTCTTTGTAGGCTTTTCTGGGGACATCGGCCCAGAGGTCTTCCAGGCGGTAGAAATCCCTGTATTCTTTGAGGAAAATATGTACCACTATGTTGCCATAGTCCTGGATTATCCAGAAGTTGTTGCCTTCTCCCTGAGAGCGGTACAGGGCGTGGCCTTCTTCCTTCATCTTCTTTGCTATATTATCCGCTATGGCCGATACTTGGGTGGTATTGGATCCGTCACAGACCACGAAGAAATCTGTAATGGCGCCGTCAATCTGACGCAGATCCAGCGAAACCACATTCTCTCCTTTCTTGTCAATAATTGCATCGGCGATAAGCCGAAGATCGTGAGTTATCATATTTTATCTCGAATTAACAGTCTTGCAAAGTTAATCAAAAAAAGAGCCAATGCCAATAAGCAAAGGCTCTTATGACATTTTGTCATAGAAAATTATTTCAGTTGCAGGGCATTGTCTTTCAGGTAACGGATTACCTTGGCAATTTCCTTGTAGAAAGGCGTATCTTCCTTGATAGTGGGCTGGATTGTGCGGATTTCATCGTATATCCTGCGGGAAGTGTCACACAGCTTGTCATAGATACCCAGACAATCAACCGCCTGCGCCAGTGCGATATAATGGATGGCCATGACCTGGTACGCATTCTCCACAACCTGGCGGCATAGGAGCGCCGTATTCGTGCCCATCGACACTATATCCTGGTTGTCGTTGTTGTTGGGGATGCTGTGGACGTAGTTGGGCATTGCCAGCGTCTGGCTTTCGGCCGTAGTGGAAGTGGCCGTGAATTGACATGCCTGCATGCCATAATTGAGGCCGAGAGTACCCATGTTAAGGAAAGGAGGCAGGATGCCGTTGATGCGGTCGTGGAAGAGATAGTTGAGCTGGCGCTCCGTGAGCATGGTCAAGCGCACCAGGGCGATTTTGACCTTGTCCTCTTCGAGGGAGATATAGTCGCCATGGAAGTTGCCTCCATGATAGACATACTGCGTATCGGGATCCACTATCGGATTGTCGCAGGCCGAATTAAGCTCATTTTCAAGCGTTTCTGCCGATGCTGCAAGGGTGTCATAGATCGGCCCCAGAATCTGCGGAGTGCAGCGCAGGGAGTAATAGGCCTGGACCTTTTTCTCGAAATAGGTTGCCTTGTTGTCGGGGTTGTAGAGCTCGATCTCACGCTTTGAGAAGCTCTTGGACGATGCGGCGAGCTCACGCATGCGGCGGACTATCACCTGCTGGCCTTTCTGGCGGCGGCATTCATTGAGAGGCTGGGCCATGAAATCGTCGTACGAGCCGGCAATCTCGTTCATCCAGACGGCAGCCAGGGTTGCCCAGTCGAGCAGTCTTTTTGCCTGGAACTGGTTCACCATCGACACGCCTGTCATGACCGAAGTCCCGTTGGTGGCCGACAAGCCTTCGCGGATATGGATCTGCATGGGTTTGAGGCCGCATTCGGCAAGTACATCGGCGGCAGGACGCCACTCTCCTTTATAATGAACTTCCCCTTCGCCGATCAGTGCAAGGGCGATGTGGGCAAGCTGGACAAGGTCTCCGCTGGCGCCTACGCTGCCGTGACGGGGAATGAAGGGAAGGATGCCGCGGTTGATAAATTCCACAAGCAGTTTCACCACGTCCGGATGGATGCCGGATTT
The DNA here is from genome assembly GCA_017477465.1 of Bacteroidales bacterium. GTDB lineage: Bacteria > Bacteroidota > Bacteroidia > Bacteroidales > UBA932 > Cryptobacteroides. Next base: position 17,017 of record JAFUVU010000048.1, on the reverse strand, counting down.
TGCCTGAAGGAAAGTGCCGACGCGAGCCACCATCGCAGCTTTTACCGATGCATCGCCCAGGGGCTTGCCGGCTCCTGTTGAATGGCTGCGTATGATATTGTACTGCAGCTCTTTCAGCTTGTCGTCGCTGACTCTCCACTGAGCCATCGGCCCGAAACCGGTATTGATGCCGTATATTACTTTATCTTTATGGAACTGCTCCAGGAATTTATAGCAACGTTCCACTTCCTGCATTGCTGCAGGGTCAATTTTCAGTTCTTTTCCGAAGAATACTACATCCTCGGCTTGTTTGAGTGTGATATAATTCATCAGTTCAGATTTGGATGCGAATTTACGCAGAAATGCCGACTTTTCATAGGAAAACTGCAGAATAATAGCTATATTTACGAAATCAAAAAAGAAACTGCCATGGATTCTAAAACCGTCCTTCAATTCTTTCAGGAAATAACCCGCATCCCTCGCGAATCCGGCCACGAAGAGCCTATGATTCAATATCTTCAGCAATTCGCAGCCAAACGTGGACTGCCCTGTAAAACAGACAAGACAGGCAACGTTCTAATCTCAAAACCGGCTTCAAAAGGAAAGGAGGACGTCCCCGCCCTGGTCCTTCAAGCCCATCAGGACATGGTGTGCGAAAAAAATGCAGACTTTCAGTTCGACTTCCTCACCCAGCCCATCCCCTACGAGATTGAAGACGGCTGGATGGTAGCCAAAAACACCACCCTCGGTGCGGACGACGGCATCGGCATTGCCGCATGCCTCGCCTTGCTTGACAGCAGCGAGCCTATGGGCAAGCTTGAATGCCTGTTCACGATTTCAGAAGAGACCGGCATGGACGGGGCTTTCGGCCTCGAGCCCGGCTTCTTCGACGGCAAAACCCTCATAAATCTGGACTCGGAAGACGAAGGCCAGCTGTTTGTCGGCTGCGCCGGCGGCATGGACACCACCGCCAGCTTCACCCTTCATCGGGAAAAGCTCAGAAAGGGCTATAAGGTCTTGAAAATCACCGTAAGCGGCGCCCTCGGCGGCCACAGCGGAGACGATATAAACAAGGAAAGGGCGAATGCCTTGCAGTGCATCGTCCGCTTCCTTTACACAGAGCTTCAATACGACTACCAGCTCCTCACTCTGGACGGCGGCAACAAGCCCAACGCAATCTGCCGTGAGGCTTACGCCGTCATCGCAGTACCTGCCGATGAAGCGGAAGAAATGCAGGCCGATGTTCAAGCCTTCAGCCAATTGCTGGAAAAAGAGTACGCCAGCTCGGATCCGGCGGTGCGTGCAAGCTGCATCCCCTTCGAATGTGAGCTTCAGCCAATCGAAGAGGGCGACGCCGCAAACCTTATCACCACTCTCCTCGCCTGCCCTCACGGGGTCGAGAAAATGTCGGCCGATATCCCCGGCCTGGTAGAGACTTCCACCAACCTGGCCGCTGCGCACATCAAAGACGACACCCTGCAAGTAATTACCAGTCAGCGCAGTTCCGTAGTTTCAGAGTTGCATGCGATGGCAGAAAAGGTGGAGGCGGCATTCTTCCTGGGCTCCTTTAACGTAGAGCACCATGGCGAATACCCCGGCTGGAAACCCAACCTCAATTCGCACATCCTGGATGTGTCCGTAGAAGCATACCGCAAGCTCTTCAATCAGGAACCGGAGGTCAAAGCCATCCACGCAGGACTGGAATGCGGCCTCTTCCTTGAGAAGTTCCCGGATCTTGACATGATTTCCTTCGGCCCCACTCTTCGCGGCGTACATGCACCGGGCGAAAAGCTGGAACTCGCATCTCTGGACAAATTTGTCAAGCATCTGAACTACATCGTCCTCAATTATAAATAGCGATGGTACAGATTGCCCCCTCAATTTTATCGGCCGACTTCCTTCACCTGAGCAAGGACGTCGAGCTGGTAAACAACTATGCCGATTTGTTCCATCTGGACATAATGGACGGCAGTTTCGTGCCCAACATTTCCTTCGGATTCCCCGTTGTGGAAGCCATTGCCAAGAAAGCCGCCAAGCCGCTTGACGTTCACCTTATGATAGTCAATCCGGAAAAATATGTCGAGCGCTTTGCAAAAGCAGGAGCGTCGATGATAAGCTTTCACTATGAGGCCGCGAGGGAAAACAGCGGGCTTGTCTTAAGGCAAATCAGGGACCTTGGCGTAAAAGCCGGCCTGGTGATAAACCCGGACTGCCCGGTCGAAGCTATCTTCCCATATCTGGAAGAGCTTGATTTTGTCTTGATCATGAGCGTATTTGCCGGCTTCGGCGGTCAGCGCTTCATACCGGAATCGTTGGAGCGTATATCATGCGTACGGAAAGAACTTGACAAGCGTGGCCTCACAAACGTTCCGATAGAAGTTGACGGAGGCATAGGTCCGGCAAATGCCGGGTCGGTTAAAGCGGCCGGTGCAGAAATTTTGGTAGCAGGCAGTTCCGTTTTCAAAGCAGAATCACCTTCAGATGCCATATCGGCAATGAAAAACGCATAAAAAAACCGAGGTTTCAATGCCTCGGTTTTTTATTCTACTGTTACGACGACCATGTTTTCGATGTCGTCCACCCATTGACGGAAGAGTTTGTCGGTGGACATAAGATCCTGAACTGTATTGCAGGCATGCAGCACCGTGGCATGGTCTTTACCTCCCAATTCTGCACCTATGGTGCTTAGAGAGCAGTTTTGAACAAGGTTGCGGCATTCGTACATTGCTATCTGCCTTGCCTGTACAATCTGGCGCTTGCGCGTCTTGGAGAGCATCTGGTCACGGGTGATATTGAAATACTCGCAGACCGTGCTGACTATTGTGTCGATGCTTACCGATGTCTCCTGCTCCCCTACGATCTTGCCGGTTACGCTTTCGGCCAGTTCTACTGTTATGTCTTTGTGGCCGAGCGTGGCGTATGCGACAAGCGATGTGAGAGTGCCTTCCAGTTCCCTGAAGTTGGTTTTGATGCGCGATGCAAGGAAGCTAAGGACATCCTCGCCGATACGTACGCCTTCGCGTTGAGCGCGGCTGCGGAGCATTTCCAGACGGGTTGTGTAGTCCGGACGGCTGAGTTCCACGGAGAGGCCCCATTTGAAACGGGACAGCAGGCGCTCTTCGAAATTCTGCAGGTCAACCGGCGCGCGGTCACTGGTGAAGATGAGCTGCTTGCCATTCTGGTGCAGGTGGTTGAATACATTGAAGAACGTATTCTGCGAGCCCTGTCCCATAAGATCCTGTATATCATCCACTATCAGGACGTCTATACGCTGGTAGAAGCCGATGAAATCTACTATCCTGTTGCCTTTTACGGCATCCATGTACTGGGTTTTGAATTCATGCCCGGTCACATAAAGGACCACCTTGTCCTGGAACCTTTCCTTAATGTCAATGCCGATTGCTTGCGCAATGTGGGTTTTTCCGAGTCCGGGACCGCCGAATAGGAAAAGCGGATTGAAAGGAGTTTTGCCGGGGGCCTGGGAGATGCTTTCGCCGGCATTGACGCCCAGTTTGTTGCATTCGCCTTCCACTAGATTGCCGAAGCAATATACAGGATTAAGACGCGGGTTGATTTTTACGCGAGTTGTACCGGGGAATACGAACGGGCTGGGGCTGCCAGAGGGCTGATAAGTAGGGACCGAAACAGGATTGTTGGTAGGCGACGAACTTTTGGCAGCTGGCAGAACCATACCTTCCCTGTTTTGGACGGGCCTTACAAGATAGAACAGCTGGGCATCTGCACCAATGGCACGCTTGATTGTGAGCCGGAGCAAATCCTTATAATATTCTTCAAGGTATTCGCGGAAGAAGTCGGACGGGACCTCTACTGTGAGGCGCGCCCCTTCCAGCGATACCGGCCGGATGAGCTTGAACCAGGTGGTGAACTGCTGCGGATCAATATTGTTTTGAATGATCTGCAGACAGTTATTCCACACCGCAATATGTCTTTCCTGGTCTGTCATGCCGGAATTTTAAAAGAAATATAGTACTGTTTGTAGGTTATCGGAATGCAAATTTGGGGGAAAAAATTTTTATAAAAAAACAGAATTGCTCTTGTTTTTTAAAAAATTAATCATTATAATAATCAAACCGACATTATTTTTCGCTATTTTACTAAATATCTGATTTTCAATATATTGAAATCAAGTTTATGGCCTATAATAGCGATAAGACAATTATCTAATTTTTAATAAATTAAAATTAGAACACTTTAATTTTAGCAGCCGTTTGAGGCCGTAAAATGCAAAAATATCAGCGAATAGGGGACGTTGAATTATTTTCTATTTTAACTAAATAGGAATCCTTATAAATTTGTTGGACCTTGGAATAAGATTGCTTTACTTTTTTCAAGGAAGCCCCTGCACAAACAATATACTTGTTCAATTTCCCCGACTTTATGCACAGCACCTCATATCCGTGGAAGAAAGGATCCTTGGGGTCCATGTCTTTTCCGGTCGCAAGAATCTGGATTCCATAAAGGGGACCGTCTTCGGCCGCTTTCTCATCGGCCTTATTCACTTGGGGTTGTTCCTCCTCACCGGCTTTTTTTTCATCGGCCTTCACATTTGCAGGAGCGGCTTTTTCCGGCTCTTCTTTTTTTGCCGATTCCACTTGCATCGAGCCGTCGTACCTTGCCTTGAAGACTTTGAATGCCTGGAAGATGTTCTCCGCTATGCCGTCTCTCCCCTTTTCGGAGCGCATGGTTGCCAGATCGTCCGGATTGGTGATGAAGCCAACTTCTATTAGAACCGACGGCATTGCAGTGCGCCAGAGCACCCAGAAAGGATCCTGCGAAATGCCACGGCTGTGCCTTATCGGGCTGCCGCCCATGGCTTTCTCCACATCGGCAGCAAAAGTTAGGCTGCCTGTCAGATGGGCGTTCTGCATCAGATTAAATATAATGTATGACTGCGGGTCGCCCGGGTCGAAGCCTTGATAGGTCGTCTGATAATTATCTTCCAGCTTAATCACGGCGTTTTCCCTTTTGACAAGGTCCAGATTCTTGGAGTACAAATCGTTGCCCTTCTTCTTGGACTGTCCAAGGCAGTGAATCGAATAGCCGTTGGCGGTGGTGCCCTTCTCGACGGAATTCACGTGAATAGAAATGAAGAGGTTGGCGCCGGCCTTATTGGCAAAGACCGCGCGGTTTTCGAGTTCCACGAAATTGTCGTCGGTGCGGGTCATCTTCACTGTCAGGTCCGGATAAGCCATGGCAATCTTGCCAGCCAGACGCTTGCCGATATCAAGGGTAATGTTCTTTTCGTAGGTTTTCTTGTCCCGACTTACGCAGCCGGCATCTTTTCCACCATGACCTGGATCAATGACCACAGTCTTCAGCTGGAGGCCGGATTGTGCCGATACGGGCACGGGTATTGCAAGCAAGACACCGGCAAATAGCGGAAGAATGCATCTGAAAATGGGCTTCATAGCAAATGCGGTTTTGAAATTTGTGGAATAAAGACTAATTTTGTAAGTTATATTTTGCACAAATTTAGCAAAATTTATCCAATGGCAAGGAAGTTTTTACAATATCTGACCGTGGCGGCACTGCTGGGATGCCTTTTCGCTCCCGTCTCGTCTGCCCGCCGCCTCCGTCAGTTGCCAGACTCCTTGCAAGTCCCCGCTGCCGTCATCGACTCTTCAAAACAATCATTGGCCGACTCGCTAATGAGGGCCGATTCCCTGGCCGCAGCCCAAAAAGATTCCCTGGACCTTCTGAACAAAAGCTCACTGGACCGCCCCGCCTTCAGTACCGCCAAAGACTCAATTATCACTGATTTCTCCGGCGGTAAAAGGATGATTTATTACTATGGAGGCGCCACGGTATCGTATCAGAACATGAAACTGACGGCCGACTATATAGAATACGACATGGCAGCCAACACCGTCTTCGCCAGAGGCAAGAAAGACCCGGTCACAGGAGAAATGACCGGCCTACCGGAAATGACAGAAGGAGGCCAGACATATAAAATGGACCAACTCCGCTACAACTTCAATACCCAGAAGGCCCGTATCACCAACATGATAACGAAAGAGGCCGACGGCATTCTGCAGGGCAAGAAAATCAAGATGATGCCGGACAAGTCCATCAATATGCGTGACGGCGTTTACACAGTCTGCGACCTCGAGCATCCCCACTATTACCTGAAGCTCAGCATGGCCAAGGTAATCACAAAGCCTTCCCAGAAGACCGTCTTCGGCCCGGCATATCCTGTAATTGCCGATGTCCCCACCCCGCTCGTGCTGCCCTTCGGCTTCGTGCCCAAAAAGCCAACCCGCGCGACAGGTCTTCTGATGCCCACCTTCGGCGAAGAGCAGGCCCGCGGTTTCTATATGCGGGATGCGGGTATGTACTTCGTATTCGGCGATTACTTCGACCTTTCCATAACCGGCGACTATTATACGCTGGGTTCATGGGCGGTTGATCTGAACTCCCGGTACAAAGTCAATTACAAATTCAACGGTACGCTGGCCCTCACCTACTCCAACGACCAAAGCGGCGAAAGAGGCAGCACCGACTTTACCCAGTCCCAGAACTTCGGTTTCCGCTGGTCCCACTCACAGGATTCCAAAGCTCACCCCGGAACATCGTTCAGCGCTTCCGTAAACTTTTCAAGCCCTTCCAACAACCGATATAACGCACATTCGGTGACGGAAGCACAGCAGAACCAGATAAACTCGTCCATCTCCTATTCCCATAACTGGAACGGAAAATTCAACCTGAGCGTGAACGCCCTGCACAACCAAAACTCAAGGGACTCCAGCTACTCGTTCACGCTTCCCAACATCACCTTCTCCGTCACGCGTTTCTATCCTTTCAAGCAGAAAAACCGCGTCGGCAAAGAAAAGTTCTACGAGAAAATATCCTTCGGTTACTCCACCGCCCTGCAAAACCGCATCAACTTCAAAATGCGTGACATGCAGGATTTCGTCCTTGACGCCGACGGCAACCATGTCACGGAGGTCGATGCCAACGGACGCAGCTACCGAGTGAAAGAATTCGGCGACTCCCTAGGTGTCAAGGCGCTTCAGCGTCTCACCAACGGTATGACGCATACCTTCCAGATCGGCCTTCCCAATTTCACCTTGTTCAAGTATATCAACGTCACTCCCAGCGTGAACTACGGCATGAACTGGATGTTCTCCAAGGGCTCCCAATATTTGGAACAGGAGGTTGACAGCGACGGCAATCCCATTATAGTCACGGACAAGGAAGGGAACGAAGTCATCGCCCAGAAAGTTGTCTCCGACCCTGGAACGGCATTCAATGGCTTCGGGGCCACGCATACCTACTCAGGCAGCATGTCGATGTCAACGCGCATTTACGGTATGTTCAACTTCGGCAAGCACCGAAAAGTGCAGGCAATCAGGCATGTCATAACGCCGTCGATGTCCTTGAACTTCTCACCGGAAAAAGGGACCGCGTTCAACGGCTGGCGCACGCTGGAGCCATATTATGACAAACGCGGCGGCTATCATGCCGAGACATGGTACAATATCTACAGCATATCGGGCCACCACAACACTTCATCGCCTCCCGGCCGCGGAAAGAGCGGAACGATGTCCATTTCCATCGGCAACAATCTGGAAGCGAAGGTGCGCGATGTACGCGACACTACCGGCACCGGCTCAAAGAAGGTTAAACTGCTGGACCAGCTCAGCATCAACACCAGCTATAATTTCCTGGCCGACTCGCTCCGCATGCAGAACATCGGCATATCGGCCTCTACAAACCTGCTGAATCTGTTCAATATCAGCGGAAACATGAATTTCGATCCTTACGCCATCGATGAAAGAGGGCGCAAGATCAACACCTTCAACATTGTCAAGACCGGCATTCCCGCCAGGCTTACAAACGCCTCTGTTTCAATCTCTTTTTCAAGGAATGGCAAGGGCGCGATCGACGGTAACGACGGCCGTTCGGCAGGAGGCAATTCGGACGCCAATTCCTACGAGCGCATTTATTACCACCCTATCACCGGAGAATACATTCCCGGCGGTTACGTCTATTATATGAATCCCAATGCGCCGTGGTCGTTCAATGTGAGCTACTCTTTCAACTATTCAAAGAGCTACTCATACCAGGCGACAACCCAGGAACTGGTGGAAAACAAGCGATTTACCCAGACTTTGAACCTTAGCGGCAACATAAAACTCACTCCGCGAATGAGCATTCAGGCGACCTCAGGCTTCGACCTGATGGCCATGCGCTTCACTACCACCCAGATCAGCGCGACGTACGACCTGCACTGCTTCAACATCGCCGTATCCTGGGTGCCTATGGGTCAGTGGAAGTCGTACAGCTTCAGAATCGCCGCCAATGCATCGGCCCTTGCCGATCTTCTGAAATTCAAAAAGAGCGACAGCTACATGGATAATATGCTGCGCTAATTTGCAATTCCACTTATTTTTATTACCTTTGCATCAGAGTATTCCGGTCGGGATACCTTCTATTATCGAAATTTATTCTTAATCTATGCCCCATAGCTTATTAGAACTGAACGCTATGAGCGAAGATCAGCTCAGAAGCATTGCAGACTCACTGAACATTAAGGGAACTAAAAAGATGGACCGCGCCTCACTCGGCTTCGCCATTCTGGATCAGGAAGCCGTCATCGAATCCCAAAAGCCGGTCGCAACCAAGCCCGCCGCCAAAAAGCGTGGAAGACCTCGTAAAGAGGATGCGGCTCCGGCAGTGGAAGAGGCTCCAAAGACAGAGGTCACGGCAGAATCGGCCCCTGCCAAGAAGAAAAAGGAAGCCGCTCCCAAAAAGGAAGAGCCGGCAACTCCCGCAGCCCTAGCTCCTGAAGCTCAGGAAGAAAAGAAGGCGGCCACCAAAAAGCGCGGGCGCAAACCAAAGGCAGAAAAGGCAGATGCACCGGCGGCGGAAACCACAGCACCCAAAGCTGCGGAAGAAGCCCCCAAGGCAGAAGCTCCCGCACCTGCAGATGTGGATGGCAAACAGTTCATTCACAGCCTGTTCGACGACTTGAAAGACGATCAATCCCAGATTGAGCAGCAGCCCCGTCCGCGCAAAAAGCAAAAGCAGAAACAGAATCAGCAGCAGCAAGATCAGAACGCCGCTCAGCCGGCGGAACAGGCACCCGCTCAGCAAGGCAATAAGGCACAACAGGCTCAGCAGCAGGCTCAGCCGCAACAGGCCAAACAACAGCCTCAGAAGCCTGCCAAAATTGAGTTCGAGGGTTCAGTAGTAGCTACTGGCGTTCTGGAAATAATGCCCGATGGTTACGGCTTCCTGCGTTCGTCGGATTACAATTACTTAAACTCTCCGGACGATATCTACGTTTCCCAGCAGCAAATCAAGCAGAACGCCCTTAAAAACGGAGATACAGTAACAGGCGAAATACGCCCTCCACGCGAAGGAGACAAATATTTCCCGCTGGTAAAAATCAATTACATCAACGGCAGAACTCCGGACTTCGTCCGCGACCGCGTCCCCTTCGACTTCCTCACTCCCCTCTTCCCCACCGAGAAATTCAATCTTCTCGGCCACGGACATGAGAAGGATCAGAGCATAAGGGTTGTGGACATGTTCACCCCTATCGGCAAGGGACAGCGAGGCCTCATAGTGGCACAGCCCAAGACTGGTAAAACAATGCTGCTCAAGGCTATAGCCAATGCTATCGCCGACAATCATCCCGAAGTGTACGAGATTGTCCTCCTGATTGACGAGCGTCCGGAAGAAGTGACGGACATGCAGCGCAGCGTGAAGGCCGAAGTTGTAGCGTCAACCTTCGATGAACCCGCAGAGCGTCACGTAAAAGTAGCGAATATGGTCCTGGACAAGGCCCGCAGGCTCGTTGAATGCGGTCACGATGTTGTAATTCTGCTGGATTCAATCACCCGTCTGGCCCGTGCTTACAACACTGTACAGCCCGCTTCCGGCAAGGTGCTCACCGGCGGTGTGGACGCCAATGCGCTTCAGAAGCCCAAACGCTTCTTCGGTGCGGCACGTAACATCGAAGGCGGCGGTTCCCTCACCATCCTCGCAACAGCCTTGACCGAAACCGGTTCAAAGATGGACGATGTGATTTTCGAAGAATTCAAAGGCACCGGCAACATGGAGCTCCAGCTGGACCGCAACCTCTCCAACAAGCGCATCTTCCCTGCCGTCAATCTGGTTCTTTCCTCCACTCGCCGTGACGACCTATTGTACGACCCGTACACCAACAACCGCATCTGGATTCTCCGGAAACTCCTCTCGGACATGAACCCCGTAGAAGCAATGACCTGGATGCAGCAGCACATGGACGAGTTCAAAACCAACAAAGACCTAATTGACAACATGTCTAAGTTCAGCAGATACGATTAGTTGTCTTCATTTAGAGCGTAGCGTTTTTGTCATTTCGAGAAGAATGATTTTTGTTGTTTCGAACGTAGCGTTTTTGTCATTTCGAGCGTAGTCGAGAAATCTCATGCAAAATTTATATCAAGACACCATAGTTGCTCCGGCCACCACTCCTGGTACCGGAGCAATTTCCATCGTGCGAGTAAGCGGTAGTAATGCTTTAAGTATTGCCGACGCAGTGGTTCAATTAAAAAGCGGAAGCATTTCAGACTCAAAGCCGTACACTGTTCATTTTGGAGAAGTATCAATCGGCGGAAAGCTTCTGGACCAAGTTCTTGCGACCGTTTTTCGGGCCCCTCACAGTTATACAGGAGAGGATATGGTGGAAATCTCCACACACGCGTCCTCGTATATCGTGTCAGAACTTGTACGGCTTTTAATTGAAGCCGGAGCCAGATTTGCAGAACCCGGCGAATTCACACGCCGTGCCTTCCTTAATGGGAAGATGGACCTCGCTCAGGCCGAAGCTGTTGCAGACGTGATATCGTCAACCACATCGGCAGCCCACAGGGTGGCAATGAATCAGCTCAAAGGCGGCTATTCCTCCCAACTTGACTCCCTGCGCACTCAATTGTTGGAAATGGCTTCACTGCTGGAGCTGGAATTAGACTTCAGCGAAGAAGACGTAGAATTTGCCGACAGGGGGAAACTGCTCGCACTGCTTGACGACACTATCGGCCATGTGGACAAATTGGCCGCTTCCTTCCACCAGGGCAACATGATTAAGAACGGAGTGCCGGTCGCGATAGTCGGTGCTGCAAATGCCGGAAAAAGCACATTGCTGAATGCGCTTGCCGGAGAAGAAAGAGCCATCGTCACGGACATCCCTGGCACTACTCGCGACACCGTCGAAGAGCTTGTCAACATAGGCGGAATTCTTTTCCGTTTCATCGACACTGCCGGCATTCGCGAGTCCTCAGACACGGTTGAAAAGTTAGGAATAGAACGCACTTTCCGTAAACTTTCGGAGGCGGAAATCGTCCTCGCCCTGCTGGACAGCACGCTTCCCGAAAACGACCTTTTGAACAATCTCGATATTATCCTTGACAAGGTCGATCTTGATACACAGAAGCTGTTAGTACTGCTTAATAAGACTGATGTTTTGGGCGAATATGGCGTTAACAAAAATGTTACTATTATTAACAAGAAAGTTTTATTACTTGATAATAAAGTAAATATCATTAATTTATCCGCAAAAACCGGAAACGGCATAGAAGAACTGAAAGAGCTGCTCACCCAGGAAGAAAAGGTCCTTATCGCCAATGCAGATTCGACCTTTGTAACAAACATCCGCCACTTCGAAGCTCTGAGCCAAGCATCGGCAGCATTAAAAAAATGCCGCACTTCCCTCTCCCTCAGCATCCCCTCCGACCTCGTAGCAGAAGACCTCCGCCAAGCCCTCTCGGGCATAAACAACATCCTCGGCAAAGACCTCCTCGACCCCGAAGAAATCCTCCACAACATCTTCAAAAATCATTGCATCGGAAAGTGATTGACTCGAATCAACGCCACCCGGCAAATGCTCTCCGGACGGCGTCTTCCGGGAGTACAAATACACACGTGAAATCGCCGCTGCAGTAGTCAAGCTCCTCCTGTACCGGGGCTTTGATGCCGCCCTGGTCACACCGGAGGAATATGACGTCTCACTCCGCCCGAGCTCGTCGGTGTGGAGAACCCCTCCGGCGCCACCATCGTCTGCCAGGGTGAGACCTTCACCTTCAAGCTGTACCAGGCCCTCGCTGACAACGGCGGCATCTACCTGGTCATCGAGGCCACCGAAGGCCAGTCCAACGGTGTGACCCGCGCCCACACCAAGACTTCCGGCATCAAGCTCGTGGAAGAGCCCACCGCCGATGCCATCGACATCCTTGCGGACTACGTGGCCAAGTACGGCGCCCCCAGCGCTGCGGCCCCGAAGATCTTCTTCCGCTACTACTACGTCAACTCCAGCACCGGCGAGAAGTCCGGCACCATGCTGGCAGAAGTCAAGTGGGCCGCTGCCGCTGCCGGTGGCGAGCCCTAGTCCATCCTCCCCCGGTTCGTTCGGCTTAACCTAAACTGTCAGCCCTCCGCAGTCGCGAGACTCCGGAGGGCTTTCTATTATCAAGCTGGGGACAACATCTATATCCTAATCGCCCGCCGGATTGATAATGCCATTCAAGCGATCAAATACAGCTTTATAACCAGAAAAATCCATACTATCAAACGGCGGTGTTGAATCTAGGATATTAACGGCAAAGTCTTCTTTGCTTAGTGCAAGGCTCTTCCCATGTATGTCAATAACATGGTGATCATGAATCTTCTCTTTTGAGGGGTCAAGATACTCTTTAATCTCCTTTTCATTTTTGACTCCAATAGAAAGATCAGCTGATAAGCGTCCATTTGCATTAAACTCTGACGATACAAATAGCCTTCTTCCATTCGAGTCTAGTTTTTTCAAATCCGTGTCTTTATATAAGAACTCAATTGAAATGCCACTAGTGTTATATGAACGAAAGTCTGGAATGGGGATACTCATGCCGTACACATCATTTCCATACTCTTGAACCCCTCCACTGAAGTGGATTCGTTTACCATTTGCTTCATCGCAATCAAAAATACCAACAATCTTGAATCTGTTCGGGAACTGAGAATAATGCTTAAGAGCGCCATCCAGTTTTGAATCACCAAAGTCACGATCATACTCTAGCAACTCGAAATCCAAGTCAGTGTATTCTCCATTAGCCTTATAGAACTCAAGTGCCTTTTTTAGGTGCTTCCAATCGGTTTTCCCTTCAGTAATAACCAAAGGTTTCGTTAACGCATCAATCTTGGGCTGAATGCTTGATAATGCTTCCGCATAGGTGTTACGCTCTCCTAAGAAAAGCTCATAAGTGTTTTGATACACTTCATTAGTAGTTGGCTCACATTGGAGTGCACCATTATCCAGATCGAATATTTGACTCTTAATCCCCTTCTCAGAAGCAAGGCCCATATTCAAAAATGGAGAATGGGATGATACTATAAACTGAATTCCGGGGAAAAGTTTCAAAAGACCAGGAAGAATCTCTTTTTGCAACCTAATATGTAAGTGCTTTTCTATTTCATCAATGAGGACAATGCCTTGTATCTGATTAAGAGGTATATTATTTCGGAGTGTATCAGCCTGCCGAATTATCTCTCCGAACAAACACATCAGTGCTGTTTCGCCAGATGATAGCAAAGAAAGATTGGGGCAAAGCTGTTCTTTTTCGTTGAATGGTGTAACGTGAATAACCGACACTCGATTCCCACTAGTATTACGTTTCCCGATACCGAATCGAATAATTCCCGGACATTCCTTAGAAATAAGTATTTTCTTCATCATCTCCGAGAGATTGTTCCAGACTGTTCTCTCCGGAGTTAAATCAATCTCAACTATTCTATCTTGAGCCTGAACCTTTTGAACACTTTTATTGACTTCCCAGTCAAGAACAACGTCAAGTATCCAACTAGAAAACTCGGCCAAACCAGTACAAACCTCGATTGGATTCGGCAGTTCTCCAGAAAACCTAATAGAATCGCTTATTTCGACATTTTCTTTGTATGGAGTATTAAGATACCCAGGGAGTTCATACCTGTAGGAAGGGAAGTATGTTAACACATTCTTAGCGAAAGCATCTTTAATTGCCTTATCTGTATCATCGCAAGAGAACAATTTGACTGTGTCGCTTGCTTGTAAACCATTCTTAATCTTTCCGTACTCGATCTTTGTCTCGTATTTCACCAAGTCATTGTACTCAGCTTCAGAAAGTATTCCCCGGACATCAATGTAATCAATAGTCCTTTCTTCAACCTTGAAACGTATATATACAATGGACGGTTTACCGGGATCAATCGTATGGAATGAAGATGAGAGCCTATAATACTTATACTCCTTACCCTCAAAAGATCCTCGGTAATTGGGCTTAGCCATCTCATAGAAAGCATCAACAATATATGAGAGGATGGTCGTTTTTCCCCTACCATTAATACCACATAAAACGTTTACTCCTTCTTTGAACGAAATCTCAAGATTATCTTTAAAAGGAGCTCTGTTAATGAACAGGCATTTATCTACTAGTATCATTTTTGTCTCTTTTGCAATTAGTTTATTGATAATAGTTTATGTGAATCTATGAGACATTTACTACTTCAAGCCATCCAGATCAATACTGTAGGTCTGAGCTGTTAACATCACTTTCTCCAGACACATCACCATATATACCGGCAAGTAAGTAATTCGGCCATCGACTGATAGATTGTCGTTGTTCAACACCAATGCTTCCGGGATATCACACTCATCGCAATCCATAATGTTGGAAAGAGCACGGTGATATATGTAATCTTTTCCGGACTTTACCTCTATCGGAAGAACCTTGCCGTTCTTCTCGATAACGAAGTCTATCTCCCCTCTTTTCTTGCTGTTGTAGTAATATGGCCACAACCCGTGCGCAACGAGTTCCTGGGCCACGGCATTTTCATAGATGGATCCGAAGTTAATGTCCTTGTCGCCCTTGATGATCCGCATCTGAATCCCGTCGGCATACTGAGCGGCCAGCAAGCCGATATCGTTCAAGAAGAGCTTGAGCAGATTGCGGGAGCGAGCCAGCAGTAGAGGCACTTTGGGCTCTTCCACATTATATACAGGCAGGGCCACACCTGCACTCTTCAGCCAAAGGAAGCTGTTCTCGTAACGCTCATACTTTGCGTTTTCGTTCAGGCGCTTCAGGATGAAGCGCTTGTTCTTGGCATTGAGTTCTGGCGGAATCAAGTTGAAAATCTCCTCGATATATAACTTGTTATCCGGATCATACTTGGCGATGTCCTTCTTATAGAGTTGAAGGATCTCCTGCTGTACGGCAAGGACATCCTGCAGGTTATTACTCTCAAGATACTTGCTGACAGCTGCCGGCATACCTCCGATGATAAGGTATAGCCGGAACAGCTCCATCATTTTATTGTGGATGAAGTCGTCGACGGGTTGCCTCTTTGTCCAGGACTCCTTTATAGTGGCTATTACGTTTTCATTGATTCCGACACAAGATATAAACTCTTCGAAATCCAGCGGGAACATTTCTTTTACGCCCATATAACCGACGGGGACCGAGCGTATGTCCTTCAACTCTACACCGAGCAGCGATCCGCTTAGAATATAGCGGTACGATCCATCATCAACCAAAAACTTGATGGCGGTGACAATGTCCGGGCACTCCTGTACTTCGTCAAAGAAGATCAGGGTATCTCCCTTGATCATTGGAGCATTCGTAATTGTAGACAGGCGCATCAATATGTCGGCACTACCACTTGCATTCTTAAAAAGCCCAACTGCATCGGGATTTTCAATGAAGTTTATCTCGATGAAACTTTTGAAGGACTTGCCGAATTCCCGGATGGAATATGTCTTTCCAACCTGACGTGCGCCTGTAATAAGCAGTGCGTTATTCGTCTTTTTGTAATAATCTCTTAAATAACTGTCAATCTTTCTATTAAGCATATTGCCTCCATTTTTCCAACGCAATTTATGGACAAATTTCCATTTTTCCAAACGGATTTATAAGTTTTCTTCCACTTTTCCAAAACCACGACTCGGGTTCTCACCGTTTCTTGTGCCAGAAACCCGTATCTTTGCACAGATATCAACGACAGCGTATTATGGCAGACAGCAACTACTGGATAGAGCACTATGTATCCTATTCATCCGCAAGGAACTACGGCGTGCACCAGGTAACCAAAGATTACGAAATTGAAGTATCCGATTCGGTAGATTTCAATCCTTCAATAGATGTATATGTTGCCAGGGGTGATAAGATGTCCATTCAAGTTCCCAAGTCAACGAAATATCATAAAGTCAAGCGGATTCAGGCAACTGATTTCCTGCAGTACTTTAACCAGACTCTCTACAAGTTGGATCACCTTGAAACATCTGGCGGAGAATACTATATCAATACGGAGGACTATGCCATATACTATGAGCTTGAAGCCTTCCTTGAGGCATCACATATCAATATTACACTTCGCATTAATCATGGCGCTGATATGTTCGATTGCAGAATGAGTATCTCCCATTCTTTCAGTTACAGACCCGGGATTCGAAGAAAGTATGTGCAACTACCGGAGACAACGTTCCGTCAAGTCTTCAATCTTATGCTGGAGTATTGCCACGAAAGGGATGCTTACGTGCAGTTTCAGGACACCCTTTTCGCCCAGGTGCAAGCTCTTATCTGCAGCGGCAAACCCATTGGCGGTCTGGTCATCGATGCGAACAAATACTTCGACAAAGCAAAGTCCGAGATGCTGGAGCGCAAAAAGAACATCGAACTGCGCCTGGTCAGCGTTGACGAACCACCCCAGAAGCGCCGCGAGCTGCGCGCCGAAATGAAAGGCATCGACTTCTGCATTTCAGTCCTGTGCCGACGCCGGAGCATAGCCACCCACTTCCGCCGGTAAAAACCACCCAGTTTGGCCGTGGATAAACCACCCAAACGAGGAGGCATACCATATAAATAAGGCGCGTGTGCGGGCGGGCGAGGCCGCGGCCTCTCTTCATGGCCGGTCCATTGCCACCCACCCCGGCTTCAGGAGTGCTTTCCCGCCGTCAAGGCCGGAGCATTACCACCCATCGGGTCCGGAAAGTCATTTTCCGGGTTGCTGAGCCGGAGCATTGCCG
>JAFUVU010000047.1 GCA_017477465.1 Bacteroidales bacterium | reverse complement strand
GACCTTGGTGTTTCGTAACATGGTAATAATGTGGTAGTTATATACCTTAAAGTTACGAAAAATCGAGGTCTTTTCCAAATATAATTACCTGAAAATCAATAAGTTAAGACAATATTTTTCAAATTTTGTCATGTACTAAAAACTTCGACAACAACGACAACAACAACCGTTGCTTCATTCCCACTTATTCCTTCGGCATGCTTTCCAGCGACACCAACCAGATCATGCAGAGGGAAGACCACTCCCTGTACTTCCAGTCCAAGACCTACGCCAACTATAACGTAACGCTTGGCGGTTCCCACAACCTGGGCGCCATGCTGGGCTTCGAAGCTTCCAAGAGCCAGTGGAGCAACAGTCAGATTATCAAGCAGAAGCTTTCCACAGACCTGGTTCATATTGTTACCAATGACGGGACCTTCGTCTCCAACCAGGGACATCTGGACGGCGACACTATGGCCTCCTTCTTCGGCCGTGTCAACTACAATTGGAAAGAGCGCTATTATGTTACTGCTACAGTCCGTGCCGATGGTTCCTCAAAATTCGGTCCCCAGAACCGCTGGGGTATCTTCCCTTCAACAGCCCTTGCATGGAGAATCTCCGAAGAGCCTTTCTGGGAAGACCTTAAGGAAGCAGTGAACGAGTTCAAGCTTCGTCTTGGCTATGGCCAGGTTGGTAACTCAAATATAGGCTCCTTCCTTTACAGCGCCAAGATGAATTCATTCAATGTCCCTTCGGGTATGGGCGGCACGGCCTACTTCATGGCCAACATAGCCAACCCCAAACTTAAATGGGAAGCTTCCGAGCAGTACAATGCCGGTATCGACCTCAGCTTCCTCAAGGGCCGTGTCAACCTGACGGTGGACGCATATTACAAAAAGTCCAAAGACCTGCTCCTGCAGATGTCCGTTCCTGCATATCTCGGCGGTACAACCCAGTATCAGGATATAGCTACGCCGATGGTGAATATGGGCCAGACCAGCAACCGTGGTATCGATATCAACCTTACTACCCACAATATCGAAAAACGTAACTTCAACTGGAGCACCAACGTGGTCTTCTCCCTGAACCGTAACCGCGTAGATGCCCTTAACAGCGATACGCAGACGCTCAGCGGCGCCATTGACTGGTATTCAGGCTTCCAGACCGCTACCAAGATCATGGTCGGCCAGCCTATCGGCGTATTCTATGGTTACCAAGTCGACGGTCTGTTCAAGGATGCCGACGAGATTCTCGCAGCTCCTGTCCAGGTGGAAGATCCCATGAATCCGGGTGTCAACCTTGTGAACAAGACGACCGGCGTATATGCAGGTGATATCAAATTCAAGGACATCTCCGGTCCCGAGGGTGTAAAGGACGGCGTAATCGACGCTTACGACCAGACCGTAATCGGCGATCCGAACCCGCTCTTCACCTTCGGTTTCACCAACACCTTCATGATTGGCCGCTTTGACCTCAATGTTGCATTCATCGGCTCTGTAGGCGGTAAGATTCTCAACTTCTCCCGCTTCCGCACAGAGGCCTTCAACTCCCTGTGGGACAACCAGCTGATAACCGCCAACGAACGTGCCCGCTATGACGAAAACGGCACTCTTTTGGCCGGTACCGGCAAGTCCTCCAAGTGGGGTTATCTGCTTCCCAGAGCTTCCCTCAACGACTTCAACGGCAACCTCCGCATGAGCGAGCGCTGGCTTGAAGACGCTTCCTATCTGCGTCTGCAGACCCTCTCCCTCGGCTATCGTTTCCCTGAAAAGATTTTCGAGAAGACTCCCATCGCCGCTGCAAAGGTTTACGTGAACGCCAGCAACTTGTTCACTTTAACCGGTTATTCCGGCTTCGACCCTGAAATCGGTGCTTACAACCAGAGCTCCCTGCTCCAGAACATCGACCGCGGCCGTTATCCCACTCCGCTTTCTGTCACCTTCGGTGTCAATATAACATTCTAAAAAGGAGGACAGTATAATGAAAAAGTTATTTACGATTATCGCACTCACATCGGCAGTCCTCTCCGCAGTTTCCTGCGACAAATGGCTTACAGTAGAGCCTAAGGACACCCTGATGTCCGACAATTACTACAACTCCAAGGCTTCCGTCCGTTCCAACACAGCCGTCCTGTATGCGGGAAAGGCCTGGTTTGACTTCCATGCCAATTTCATGTTCTATGCGGGCGACATGATGGCCGGTGACCTGTATTATACTTATGCAGATGAAGGCCATTACTATTACAACTCGGTGACATCTACCAATTCTTACCTCAGAAATGGATGGGTAGGCCTTTACCGTGTGATTTCAATGGCCAATTCCGTTATCAACGATATGCCTTCCGCAGCACTTTCCAACGGCGTTTCCGAGGAAGATGTAAATGCAGCCCTCGGTGAGGCATTCACCATGCGTGCTGCCGCATATCTGTTCCTCACTGAGTACTGGGGTGAAGTTCCCATTATTGAGAATGCAACCAGCATGATTACTGCGGCCAGTGAAAATCCGGACATTATCTACGTGCACAAGAACACGCAGGAATCTCTTTATAAATTCATGGAAAGAGACTTGGCCAAAGCCGTAGAATATCTTCCGGAAACTGACGATCCCGGCCGTGTAACCAAAACTTCGGCCCGGGGCCTTCTGGCAAAAGTTTATTTGCAGCATGCGGCTTTCAAGAAAGACGCGTCTCTGTATGAACTTGCCAAGACTACTGCAAAGGACGCTGTTGAAGGTGGCAAGGCAGTCGGTTATGGCCTGTATGATAACTATGAGGAAATGTTCGGCGTGAAAGGCAACAACTGCAAGGAATCTCTGATTGCCATTCAGTGCATGAAGGGTGAATATGCAGAAGGTAATTCCCGTAACGCCAACTGGTCCCGCAGTTCCCGTCTGGCCGACCAGACCTGGGGTGCCGGTAAAGGTCCCACCCTGTCCCTCCAGGAACTTTATACACCAAATGACCTCCGTCGCAAGGGCGTTTTCATGACAAACGGCGATTATTATCCCAATCTTGCAACAGAGGCAGGCGGATATACTTATCAGTACAGCTATCGCAACCCGGATAATCTTGACACTCAGGTTGAGTCCTCAAATGAGATGCTTGCCCATATTCGCAAATATGTGGTGGGCAAACCTGCCGACTGCGACGGCCAGGTAGGTCTTAATCAGGATGGCGGAAACAATATGTATCTTCTCCGCTTTGCCGATGTCATGATGGTTTACATCGAAGCATGCATCGGTACCGGTGCTTCAACTTCCGATAATACAGCCATTGCTTACATGGGCGAGATTCTTGACCGTGCAGGTCTTCAGAACACATACTCTTCCATAAGCTTCGAGGATATCATCCGCGAGCGCCGCAAGGAGTTCGCAATGGAGGGTATGAACTGGATGGATGTCAAACGCGTGTGGTATCGTGACCATGCTGCGGGTCTTGCATACCTGAACGGAATGGAACGTGACAAAAAGTACGTTTTCAACTGGGGAAGCGACAATTTCACCTACGATTCCGCCGGCAACCCCACCTTCACTATTGAAGACCAGTACGTATGGGAAAACGACAAGTCCTTCTACACCACGATCTGGGAAAACATGACCATCACTTCCGAGAATGCCGATGGAACCATGAACCAGGATTACTACAAAGGTGCCGAATACCTTCGTCAGTACCGTGTGAACAACATCGTTTTCACCGATGCGTCCATGTACCTTCCCATTCCGGAATCCGAGGCTACAGACGCCCCTATCCTGAAAGAGGCGGCAGTAGAATATGACTTCAGTACCGAAGAAGAATAACAGAACGCCCTATGAAACACAAATTTATATCTGTAATTTCCATATTGCTTGCTGCGGGTGCTTTCTTCAGTTCCTGCAACAACAAAGCATCGGATGCAACGCCGGTGGTGCGCTTTGTGCGTCCTGTGGATGTGAAGCAGAGCGACAAGCTCCTCACATCTGTTTCCATGGGAAGTACGGTGGCGGTGATCGGCGAGAATCTGGGAGAAGTGGTTAAAATCGCTTTCAACGACCAGGCCAGCAAGCTTAATCCCACCCTTATTACTCCCACTTCCATCATCTGTCAGGTTCCCTCCACAATGCCTTCCGAGGTGACCAACAAGATGTATCTTGAAACAAGAGGCGGCGCCAAGGCCGAATTCGATATCGCCGTCATCATTCCTTCTCCTTCAGTGGAATCCATGGATTGCCTGTATGCTCCCGTGGGATCTAAGACCGTTATCCGCGGAAAGTATTTCTTCGCACGTGAAGACGGCACGGTGGATGTCACTTTCCCCGGACAGGTGGCTGCAAGCGTGAACAGTGTCACTGAAACCGAGATCAATATCACCGTTCCTGACGGCGTGGATATCGAAGGTCCGATTTCCGTTACGTCGGCATACGGCACCACCCGTTCCGCATTCAAATGGCACACGACGGAAGGCCTGTTCGCAGACTTCTCCGAAACGTCCACATGGAATCCTTGGGGCATGAGCCGCTTCGGCGAGGATAATCCCTGTTCCGGCCAGTATCTGCACCTCTACGGCGGCGTGGGCTCTTGGGCCTGGCCTGCCAACGAGATGCAGCTCATGTGGATCAACCCCGAGCAGACACCGCTTGCAAGCGAAGGCGAACCTGCCGACTACGCCCTCGAGTTTGAGTACTGCTGCGAAAAATGGGATTGCACTCCCATGATTATCTGGTTCAACAAAGCCGTCACCGAGCAATCTGTAGACGGCACCGAGGCACAGTACCATTGGAAGTTGTATGAGACCGGCTTCACGCCTGGTGTGTGGACCACCGTCCGTATCCCCATCAGTGACTTCACCACAAGCAAGCAAGAGGACGAAGAGCGCCACATCGGTTCTTTCGACGATATGGTCAACTTCCACATGATGCCCTTCGGCGCTGCCGACGGCCCCGGTGAGTTGGATATCAAGATTGACAACCTCCGTCTTGTGAAGATTAAATAAAGGAGGACACGATTATGAAGAAAACTTTAAGATATATTCTTTCTGCAGCGGCGATTATCGCCATAGCAGCCTCCTGCGCCAAGGAACCTAACGGTTATGTGGTGGACAAGACGGCGGTTGTGTTGGAAGCTTTCGGCCCCAACCCCGTGCTTCGCGGAAACACCCTTTCCTTCGTGGGACAGAATCTGGACAAGATCACTTCTGTCACCCTTGGCGGTGAAAATGTAGTCGTGACAGAATTTCTGGAGCAGACTGCCGCCGGCTTCAAGATTACGGTTCCTATGGAAACCGAGGCCGGAGCCCTTACTCTCACATATCCTGGCGGGACAATCACCACCAAGACAGAACTCACCTTTACCGAGCCGTTCTATATCACAAAGGCGGAGGCTGCATCGAGCCCCCTCAAGCCCGGTGACATAATCACCATTACCGGTGATTACCTGAACAATATCGTCGGTATGGGATTTGCGGCCAATCAGGACGCCTTCACTGCATCTGAAGACTTCGAGTCCCAGACCAGGTACAAGATAGAGGCTCCTGTAGCCCGAGGCGCCGTAAGCGGCAAGATTTTCATCCAGGACGGAAACGGTAACCAGCTCTATTCCGAGGAAAGCTTCGAAATTGTACAGCCCACCGTTACCACTGCAAGTCCTGAAACTGTCCGTCCAGGCGACAAAGTGACCATCACCGGTACGCTGTTCACTTCGGTTGACGAAGTAAGCTTCCCCGGCTGCTCTGCAATTGTTGCCGATGATTTCGAGGAACTTACCGACATTAAGATTGTCGTCACTGTTCCTTTCACCGTGCAGGATGGTGCTATCACCCTTACTACGGCAGCCGGAGACAAGATTGAAACAACCAATGCCATCACTGTTTCAATGCCTTCCGAACTGGCAGTAGCTGCCGAGGATGTTTTCAAAGCAGGGCACAACGTGACAATTACAGGCACAAACCTCGACCTTGTCACCGGAGTAGCCTTTGGCCAGGCAAGTGTGGAATTCTCCAATGACGGCAGCAAAATTGTCGCTGCAATTCCGGCAAGTGCTGTCGATGGCCCCCTCACTCTTACAACGGCATCTGGCAAAACAATAGATACCGAGGCGATTACTCTTGTCAAACCGGTTATCAGCGCAGTGTCTCCCGCCAGCATCGTGGCCGGAAACGATATCACTGTTACAGGTACAGACCTTGATCTTGTAACTTCCGTCGCCCTTGCCGGAACCAGCTTGGAATTCGACGCTGTGAGCGATACTGAAATCACCGTTCATACCACAGCAACGGTAACCTCCGGTACTATTGTCGTGAAAGCAGCAAACGGCGACAGTGCAGAATCCACGGCGATCGAGGTAACCTACGATGCCCTGATCAATGTCAGCAGCCTGACTTCGCCCGCATCAGTAGGTGACCCCGTAGTCATGGAAGGCTCCAACTTCAACCTGATCGAGGCTATCTACTTCGGCGAGACAAAGGTTACCGGCTATGTCGAGCGTACCGATACCCGCTTTGAGTTCCTGATTCCTGCCGATTTGGAAACCGGTACTTATAATCCCAAATTTGTCCTGTTCAACGGCGATGAGGAATTCTGCTCCTATTCCGTTGAGGTGAAGGGCGCTATTACAACTGTAGTGGTATGGGAAGGTGAAACTGACCTGGGCGACAGTTGGGGCACCACAGTCAATTTATCTTGGGGCGATAGGGGTGTATTAAAGGACATTCCAAACGGCGCAATCTTACATATTGACTACGAGATTAAGCAAACCAATCCGGAAAAAGGACCTCAACTCAAGATTATGGACGGTAACTGGACAGTGCTTGAAGGATTCCCTGCAAATGAATGGGGATGCGTAGATATGACTGCCGGCAGTACCAGCTATCCTATTACGCTTACGGCTGCTGACGTCCAGATGCTTTATAGCATAGGCCTTGTGGTCGCAGGACAATCCGTTATCATCAAGAAGGTCTATTACACCTATGAAAACAGCGGCGTGGAACCTGTGAAGCCTTCAGATATAATGCTGAATGACTACGAAAAGCACGGGGAGCATGACTGGAGCTGGGATGGTAGTTGGAGCGGTTGTGCCGAGGCGAAAGAAGAGGATGGTAATCATTTCTTGGAAGTGACTTCTGAAAGCGTAGGTGCATGGATTATTAACTGCAATCACTTTGCAGACTATGCTCCGGCACTCCCCGAAGGGGAAGATATTTCCAATTATCAAGTCAAAATTGATATCTTCATTCCTTCAGGCTGGGCCCAAGATGGCACTTGCAAAGTTCAGTTAGTGCTTGGTGGCTCCTGGATATGGTGGGGTGAAACCTTCCTGGCAGGAGTTACCGGAAACGGTAAATGGGCAACATATACGTTTGAGCATGGACAGTCAGGTACCATTAATTTGTCAGGCGACACCAATGGTCTGTATGTGGACGGCTCAGCCGTGCAGGCATTCCCCGTTGGCATGAAGTTCGACAATTTCCGCTTGTCTCACAAGTAGTTTTTAATTCCGGAGGGGGGTGATACCGCCTCCGGAATCCAATCTAAAAGTATTGTATGAAAAACAGAATTCTGCTTTCTTTTGCCTGCATTGTTGCAATTCTTGCAGCATGTACTAAAACGGGGGATACTCCCGCCGATAAAACAGTCACCCCGGAGGTGGCATCATCTACAGTTGCCGACGGGGCCACCGGAATAGGCCTGGATTTAGGCGTAATCGACTTGGTTTTCAATACCAGCATCACTCTTAAGGATGCATCTAAAATCAGCATGGGGGGCGTTTCGCTCGAGACTGCGGTCAGCAACAAACGTCTGCGCATCAGTTTTGGGACCCTGGAGTATGGAAAACAGTATAATCTGTCTTTAGCCGCCGGGGCTGTGGCATCGGCCGACGGCTCGCTTAACAAGGCTTATAGTCTTAACTTTACTACAGAGGAAAAATACATCGATCCCGACGAACCGATAGTTGACCCTGATGCTACCATTCCATCAGCGCCCGTTACAAAAGACGCTATAACCAACTCCAAAAAGCTGTACTCCTATCTTAAAGACGAAGTATGGGGCAAAAAGACCTTGTCGGCAGCAATGGCAAAAGTCGCCTGGAATATTGAAGAGGCTGAGTGGATCCATAATCATACAGGCAAGTATCCGGCAATCGCGACTTTTGATTATATTCATCTTTTGAGTTCCGCTCCCGGTTCGTGGATTAACTACGGCGACATCTCCGTAGCCAAAGACTGGTTCGATAACGGCGGTATCGTCAGCATCGGCTGGCATTGGAGCGTGCCTAAAAAACAAGGCTCCACGGATTATGACTTTTATGCTAACGGCAACTCCTTCCAGGCAAAAAACGTTCCTGTTTCCGGCACCTGGGAGAACAGCGTCGCTACGGCCGATCTTGACAAAGTGGCCGGTTATCTGCTACAGCTTCAGGCCGAAGGAATTCCTGTAATCTGGCGTCCCCTTCACGAGGCTGCAGGCAAGTGGTTCTGGTGGGGCGCACAAGGCGGCGACGCTTACCGCGCACTGTGGATATTCGTGTTCGATTACTTGAAAAAGAAAGGGGTAAAGAACCTGATTTGGGTATGGACTACCGAAACGTCCTCCACCACCAGCAAAGACTGGTCATACTACCCCGGCGATGAATATGTCGATATAGTAGGCAGAGACATCTATAACGTAGGCTCCGCCAATTCCGTGGCGGGACAGTTTTCAACGATCTGCGGATACTGGCCGCAGAAGATGGCCGCCCTCAGCGAATGCGGCAATGTGGCCGATATGTCCGCTCAGTGGAATGCCGGTGCAAAATGGCTGTTCTTCATGCCCTGGTATGATAATAATCTTGACGGAAGCCGTAATTTCGCGCACGATCATGCCAATATCAACTGGTGGGTCAGCTCCTTTGCAAATGAGGCTGTTATAACCCGTGATGAATTACCGTCAGACCTGTACGAATAATGAAAACATTCCGTTTCCTCTCTCTCCTTTTTGTCCTGTCTCTTATCGCTTGCTGCAACGCCCCCGAAAAGGAGACAGATAAGGCTCCAGATGCGATAACTCTTTCTGTCCCGAGTATAGAATCCGGTGCTACAGGTGGAGAATTCGTGGTGGAGATAACGGCTCCTTCCATTCCAAAACTGGTAGGCCTTCCGGAGTGGGTGAGCAAAAAAGAAGGCGAATATTCAAATTACAAACGTACGGTAACTTTCACGCTTTCATCCAATCTGTCATTTGATGAGCGCAGTGCTCAGATTAAAATAGTTTCCTCGGGCGTTTCCAGCGTATTTTTGCCGATCCGGCAAACAGGAAGAGCCGGTGACCCGGAACTTGCCAAAGCACAGTCTTCACGCATGGGACTTGGCTGGAATCTTGGAAACCATTTTGACGCATATTCAGGCGATATGCCCAGCGAAACCTGTTGGGGCGGTATTCCTGCCACCCAGGCCACTTTTTCAAAACTTAAGGAATACGGCTTCTCAACGGTACGTATCCCTGTCACCTGGCTTGGAAAAATAGGCCCAGCACCTGATTATCTAATTGACAAAGAGTGGATTGACAGGGTTTATGAAGTTGTAGGCTTTGCCGAAAAAGCCGGACTGAACGTAATTGTGAATACGCATCACGACGAAGACCACGGCGACGGACACTGGCTAAATCTGAAAAATGCAGTCGACAGTGAACTCTCCAATCAACAAATTAAGCAGGAGATAGTTGCCGTCTGGACTCAGATTGCGAACAAGTTCAAAGACAAGGGCGACTTCCTGATTATGGAATCCTTCAACGAGCTTATTTATGGTGACGAGTGGACATCTTCCTCCAATACGGAGAAAAAGTGCAATGTCATCAACCAGTGGAATCAGGTTTTTGTGGATGCAGTCCGTGCAACCGGCGGCAACAACGCCACGCGATGGCTGGGCGTTCCCACATACGCGGCCAGTCCCAATTACACGGAGTTTATGCTGCTTCCTGCCGATCCGGCAAACCGTACCATGCTGTCTATCCACTGTTACGATCCCTATGAATATACCATCGGCCCCAGCCAGCATTCCGATTGGGGACATACAGGGACGGCCTCCAATGGTGCCCACGCCACTGACGAACAGGCTATTCGCAATACTCTTGAAAAGCTGACCACTTACGCGGAACACGGAATACCTTGCTATTTGGGTGAATTCGGCTGTTCTCTCCGCAATCCTGCCGATGCAAGGGCTTGGGCGTTCTATAAGTACTACATGGAGTATTTCGTGAAAGCTGCAAAAACTTACGGTCTGCCTTGCTTCCTTTGGGACAACGGCGCTTCTGGCTATGGGCAGGAACATCACGCCTATGTCAATCACGGTACGGGTGAATTCATCGGCTCATCCAGAGAAATAATTGAGGCAATGGTAAAGGCGTGGAACACGGCCGACGCTTCCTACACTCTCCAAAGCGTATATGACTCAGCGCCGAAGTTCTAGGATGAGCGTAGAATGTAACGTGTTTATATTGAGCATATTATAAGAAACGCCCTATGTAAATAGGGATATGGGATTTTACATAAACGATTGATTATAAGATGATTAGATTTAACGCTACTGCCGCTACTTTACTACTTCTTGCCCTTTCGGCCTGTAGCACGGGCAACAAAAAGCCTATGGAAACGCCTAAGGACCAGATGGTTCACCGTCTTTTCACCTATGCCGAGGAAGGCAAGATTGCCTACGGCCATCAGGACGACCTCTTCTACGGCCATTCATGGTGCCTGACCGACTGGGAAAACGATCCCCTGGAGCGCTCCGATGTGAAGGACGTTACCGGAAAATACCCCATGATCCTTGGCTGCGACCTTGGCGGCATCGAGCTTGGGAACGAAAAGAACCTTGACGGGGTTCCATTCGGCCTTATTCGCAAGGCTGCCCAGAAGCATATCGAGCGGGGCGGTATCGTCACCTTGTCCTGGCATCCGCGCAATCCTCTCACGGGCGGTGATGCCTGGGACGTAAGCTCCAAGGAAGTGGTCCGTTCCGTCCTTTCCGGCGGCGAAAAAATGCAGGAATTCCGCACCTGGCTGCAGCGTGCGGCCAATTTTATCGAATCAGTCGGCCCCGATGCGCCCATCATTTTCCGCCCTTGGCATGAGCATACCGGCAGCTGGTTCTGGTGGGGACAGGACCTTTGCACCACCAAGGAATATCAGGAGCTCTTCCGCATGACCTGGCTGTACTTTGTCAAGGAGCGCGGGCTCACCAACCTCCTCTGGTGCTATTCCCCCAATGCGCCCATCACCCCCGAAAGCTATATGGAACGTTACCCCGGCGACGAGTTCGTGGATATCCTGGGGGCCGATTTTTACGAATTCATCGGCCCGGATGGAGAGGATGAAAGCGGGGCACGCTTTGCCGGCGTCATCAAGGATCTGCTTAACACGATGACCGCCCTGGGCACTGAGCATCACAAACTTATCGCGCTCAGCGAGACCGGTCTGGAGGGCATTCCGGACGCGCAGTGGTGGACCGAGGTGCTGTATCCGGCCATCAAGGACTACTCAATCTCCTACGTCCTCACCTGGCGCAACGCACATGACAAGCCCGGCCACTTCTATGCGGCCTGGCCCGGATTTGAAAACGAGGCCGACATGAAGGCCTTCAGCGAATTATCTGATATTGTATTTTTGGACTAGTTATGACATTTGACGAGAGAGCTTCCTGGCTCCGAGAGAACCATCGGCAACTGCTTGAAAAGAAGAATGTTCCCATCGAAGGGAACGGAGTGTATGAAAGATACGTCAACCCTATTCTGACGGCGGAACATACCCCGCTGGAGTGGCGCTACGACTTTGACCGCACGCGGAATCCTTACCTGATGGAGCGTATCGGCATGCATGCTACGCTCAACAGCGGCGCTATCAAGTTCAACGGAAAATACGTACTCGTGGTACGCGTTGAAGGAAACGACCGCAAGTCTTTCTTCGCCGTGGCCGAAAGCCCCAACGGCATTGACAATTTCCGCTTCTGGCCGCGTCCTATCGTGATGCCGGAGTGGGGCGAGCCTGCAACCAATGTCTATGATATGCGCCTCACTGCGCACGAAGACGGCTGGATTTACGGCATCTTCTGCGTGGAGCGCAAGGATCCTGAGGCACCGGCGGGGGACCTATCCTCTGCCTTGGCCGCCGCCGGTGTCGCCAGGACTAAGGACCTCGTGAACTGGGAACGCCTGCCGGATATCCAATCGGCCTCCCAGCAGAGGAACGTGGTCCTGCACCCCGAGTTCGTGGACGGGAAGTACGCCCTTTATACCCGTCCCCAGGACGGATTCATCGATGCCGGCAGCGGCGGAGGAATCGGCTGGGCGCTTGTGGATACTATGGAAGGCGCGGTGATCGGCAAGGAAACGATTATCAATCAGCGCTTTTACCATACCATCAAGGAGGTTAAGAACGGTGAGGGTCCCCATCCCATCAAGACTCCTCAGGGATGGCTGCACCTTGCGCATGGAGTCCGCGGCTGCGCTTCCGGTCTGCGCTACGTCCTCTATATGTACATGACTGCGCTTGACGACCCGTCCCGCGTAATCGCCCAGCCCGGCGGCTTCTTCATGGCTCCGGAAGGGGAGGAGTACATCGGCGACGTCATGAACGTCCTCTTCTCCAATGGCTGGATTGCCGATGACGACGGCCGCGTCTTCATCTATTACGCATCCTCCGACACGCGCATGCACGTTGCCACCTCTACCGTCGAGCGTCTGGTTGACTACTGCCTCCATACCCCCGAGGACGGCCTCCGCACCGGCCTCTCCGTCGAGACAATCAACCGCCTCCTGGACGCCCCGGCGACCTTGACACACAACTCCCTGAAATAGAACCACTTCCTGAAATCAAGTGTGACTTTTTGCCACACTTGATTTCAGGATTTTGCTGATAACCAATTGTTTACGTGCCATGAAGAGAGTTCTTTATATTTTTGCTTTGCTGCTTGTTTCGGGGTTTGCCCAGGGGCAGACTCTGAGAGTGGCGCATATTTTCTCCGATCATGCTGTGTTTCAGCAGGATACCTCGGTGCCTGTGTGGGGCTGGGGCACGCCCGGCAAGACTGTGCAGGTAAAATGGGACGGCGCCCGCTATAAGACTCAGGTCCAGGCCGACAGTACCTGGCGCATCACCCTCACCACCGGCAAGGCCGATGGCACAGCCCGCACCCTCAGCATCAAGAGCGGCAAGGAAAGCATCACGCTTCAGGACATCGTCCTCGGCGAAGTGTGGATATGCAGCGGCCAGTCCAACATGGAAATGCCACTCGCAGGTTTCGGCTTCCAGGGCGTCGAAGGCGGCACGGACGCAATCATGTCGGCCCCCGAAACCGCTGCCGACGTGCGCATATTCAACATAAAAACGCCCCGCCGCTATAAGCCCATTGCCGATGTCGATGCCACCTGGCAGTACTCCACAAGCAACGTCGCCGCCTGGACGTCGGCCATAGCTTACTTTTTTGGCCGACGGCTCACAAAGACGCTGGGCGTGCCGGTCGGCATTATCGCCAACCCCTGGGGCGGCAGCCGCATCGAGTGCTGGATGACAAAGGAAGCGCTTGACGCTTCGGGCATTACGGCCGAAGAAAGGGCCGCCATCGACGCAGTCGAGGAGCACCTGGACCGCTGGCCCGAAACCCCGGAACTTATCTGGAACGGCAGGGTAAAGCCGATTGCAGGCTATGCGGCGAAGGGCATCCTCTGGTATCAGGGTTGCTCCAACATCGGCCAAAAGTGCTATGACAAGCTGCAGAAAGCGATGGTGGAGCTTTGGCGCCGCGAATGGGGCCGCGACCTGCCCTTTATCTTTACTCTTCTCGCCCCTTACGACCACGGCGACTCCAATGGCCGATGGCGCCCGCATTTCATTCAGACTCAGCTCAATACGGAGAAGATTCTGCCCCAGTCATGGGCCGTTTGCGCGGAAACCCTTGGCGACCAGGCCACAATCCATCCTCCCAAAAAGCGCGAAATTGCCGACATGATGGTCCAGCGCGCCCTGCAGAACGTCTATGGCATGGAAACCGGCATCTCGATAGAGCTCCCGCGCCTTGACAAAGTGGAATTCTGCGAAGACGGCACGGTGAAAGTGCGCCTCACGCAAATCTGGTCCAACCTTGGCTCCATGAGTTCGCGCAAGGTGATAGGCTGCGAGCTCGCCGGGCAGGACCGCCAGTTCCATCTTGCCGATGCTGAAGTGGACTGGGACGGCCAGACCCTCATAGTCCGCTGTGCCGATGTGCCCCACCCGGTGGCGGTGCGTTACGGCTTCCGCAACTGGATGGGCGCCAATCTCACCAAAACCAACGGCATTCCGGTCCCTCCCTTCCGTTCCGATGACTGGGAGTATTGATGCTATGAGAGTTGCATGCAACGCTTTTTTGATAGTCGCGGCCCTGTTGGCGGTGTCCTGTCACAAAACAGGGGAGGTGAAGGTCAGATGCGATGACAGAACCATACGTCTGCAAGTAGTTTCGCCCGAAATAGTTCGGGTGAGCGTGAGCCGGGACGGAAAATTCAGGGACAGGAAGAGCCTGACCATTCTGCCTCAATCACTTAGCGACGAGTTCGAAATGTCCGATGTCATGGGAAAGGTGCATCTTATGACATCGGCCCTTACAATAGACATTTACAAAGCGAACGGCCAGATAGATTTCTACAGGGCCGACGGCACCCCTCTTGCAATCGACGGCCGCACCTGCTTCGGCCCTTCCGGGGAAAACGGCCTTTGGAATACCACCTACAGCTTCGCTTCCGATGAAGGCGAGGCGTTTTACGGCCTTGGCCAGCACCAGGCAGGAGAGCTGGACCATAAAGGCCGGCCGGAGGAGCTGTACCAGTACAATACCAAGGTTAGCGTGCCTCTGGTGGTGTCCAACAAGGGTTACGGCCTTCTTTTCGACGCCTATTCCCTGAGCCGATGGGGTACTGCCGACAGCTACCGCCAGCTTGGCGAAGTCTTCGACCTTGAACTGAGCGGCACATATACGGCGAAGGACGGAAAGACCTTGACGCAGAAGGAAGACAGCCTGTTCTACGAGAACGAATGGGCGGTGAAGAACCTTCCGGATATTCCGCTTAGCGGGGCGCAGGTAGTGTATGACGGCAGCATAACCGCCAGGGAAACAGGCGATTACCACTTTATCCAGTACTATGCCGGCTTCCAGAGAACGGAGCTGGACGGTAAAGAAGTGATGAGCCGCCGCTGGCGTCCTGCATGGAACCCCAACAGCTTCAAGTTCACCGTGCATCTTGAAAAAGGGCAGAAAGTGCCGCTGCACATCGACTGGGAGCCGGACGGGGATGTATCCTACATCGGCCTAAGGGTGCTGCCGCTTCAAAAAGACATCGACCGCTTCACATTCTGGAGCGAGGCGGAGCCCCAGGAAGACTTCTACTTCATAGTAGGTGAAGATTACGACGGAGTGATAAAAGGCTACAGGAAGCTTAGCGGAAAGGCCCCGGTCATGCCCAAATGGGCGCTCGGTTTCTGGCAAAGCCGCGAGCGTTACGCCACCCAGGAAGACCTGGTGGAAACCATGGCGGAGCTTCGCCGCAGGCACATTCCGGTGGACAATATAGTGCAGGACTGGCAGTATTGGGAGCCCGACCAGTGGGGCAGCCATGCTTTTGACAGCAGCCGATATCCGGATCCCGAAGCCATGCTGGACAGCGTTCACGCCATGCATGGCCGATTCATGATTTCCGTATGGCCTAAGTTTTATACCAACACCGACCATTACAAAGAGCTGAAAGACGCCGGATACATGTACCTGCAGCCCGAGAGGGACAGCCTTAAGGACTGGCTCGGACACACCCAAAGCTTCTACGACGCTTATGCCGACGGCGGCCGCAAAATGTTCTGGCGCCAGATGGACGAGAGCCTGTACAGCCGTTTCGGCCGTAAGATAGACGCATGGTGGATGGACGCCAGCGAGCCCAACCTGCGCGACTGCCTGCCCCTGGATTATATGAAAAAGCTTCTGAGTCCCAATGCTTTGGGCTCCAGTACGGAATATCTGAACGCATATGCCCTGGTTAATGCGCAGGCCATTTACGAAGGCCAGCGCTCGGTAGATCCTGACAAGCGCGTATTCCTTCTCACCCGCAACGGTTTTGCCGGCCTGCAACGCTATTCGACCGCCACTTGGAGCGGCGACATCGGCACTTCATGGACCGACATGCGCATGCAAATGGCGGCCGGCCTTGGCTATTCCATGAGCGGCATCCCCTTCTGGGGAATGGATATCGGCGGCTTCTCCGTAATGAGCAAATTCTATGGTCAGGAAGGGGCCGATGAGTGGCAGGAGCTCCAGACCCGCTGGCACCAGGCGGGAACCTTCGTACCCCTTTTCCGCACCCACGGCCAGTGGCCCCGCAGGGAGCTTTGGAACATCGCCCCGGAAGGCTCGAAGGCCTATGAAAGCATCCTCGGTTACATGCGTTTACGCTATCGGCTGATGTCTTATCTGTATTCGCTCACCGCCGCTGTAAGCCGCGAAGACTACACGCTCCTGAGAGGCCTTCCAATGGATTTCCCGGCCGATCCTGAGGTCCGCGACCTCTCCGACCAGTGGCTCCTTGGCCCCGCCCTGATGCCATGCCCCGTGTACGAATACGGAGCCCGCAGCCGCAGCGTCTATTTCCCCGAAGGCGGCTGGTACGACTTCTACACCGGCAAGTTTATCCCAGGCGGGCAGCGCCTTAGCGTTGAGGCGCCCTATGAACGCATTCCCCTGTACGTCCGCGCCGGTAGCATCGTTCCCATCGGCCCTGCTATGGAGTGGAGCGATGAAAAGCCTGCCGACGACATCCTCCTCATGATTTACGCCGGCCGCGACGCCTCCTTCACCCTCTATGAAGACGACGGCCTGACATACGCGTACGAAAGGGGAGAGTGCAGCACCATCGGCATTGAGTGGGATGATGATGCCAAAACGCTTTCCATAGGGCAGCGGGAGGGCAGTTTCCCGGGTATGCTCATGAAGAGGACATTCCGCGTGCTTGTGGTTAGCCCTGAAAAACCTTCGGCTTTCGACCCTGATGCCAAGGGGCAGGCTGTGAGTTATGAGGGAAATTTTGTATCTTTGAAAATCGAAACAGAATAATAATGAACCGCACAATCATGATTCTAAGCACTGCGCTGGCTGCTGTAGCCTGCGCCCCGAAGGCCCCCAAGGCCATTCCTACAGATAATGCAGTAGAAGCCAAGGTAGAAAAGGTCCTGAAAGGCATGACCCTGGAGGAAAAAGCCGGCCAGCTTGTCCAGCTGAACATCTCGACGCTGGAAGATGCAAGCCGCGAAAAGATTGATCCTGTGAAGCTTGACCTTATCATCGGCAAGTATAAAGTGGGCTCCATTCTCAACGTCATGCATGATGCCGCGCACTCCCGTGAGCATACCGCCGCCATGGTAAGGCAGATCCAGGAAAAGTCCATGGAAGCCATCGGCATTCCCTGCATCTATGGCCTGGATATGATTCACGGAGCGTCCTATCTCGTGGAAGGCTCCCTGTACCCGCAGGAAATCAACCTTGCGGCTACATTCAACCGCGAATATCCCCGCCTCATGGGCCATGCGATGGCCTACGAGACGCGTGCCGCCCAGGTTCCGTGGGTGTTCTCGCCCGTCATGGACCTTGGCCGCGATCCCCGCTGGCCGCGCATTTGGGAAAGCTTCGGCGAAGACCCTTACCTCCAGGCCCAGATGGCCCGCGAAGAGACAATAGCCCTTCAAGGGGCCAATCCTAACCACATCGACCAGGAGCACGTAGCCGTTTCCATCAAGCACTTCATGGGCTATGGCGTCCCTGTCAGCGGCAAGGACCGCACTCCCGCTATCATAGCGGAAAACGACCTCAGGGAAAAGTTCTTCGCACCCTTTCTCGAGTGCTTCCGCGCCGGCGCTCTCACCGCAATGGTCAACAGCGCCTCCATCAACGGCATCCCCACCCACGCCAATGCAGTCCTGCTTAGCGGCTGGGTAAAGGAACAGCTGGGCTGGGACGGCATGTTAGTCACAGACTGGGCCGATATCGACAACCTCTACACCCGCGACCACGTAGCCGCCGACAAGAAGGACGCAGTTGCGATGGGCATCAACGCCGGTATCGACATGATCATGGACCCTTACGACCCCGAGTGCTGCACAGCCATCGTGGAGCTTGTGAACGAAGGCCGTATCTCCCAGGCCCGCCTGGACGATGCCGTGCGTCGCGTCCTTCGCCTGAAAGTGCGCCTTGGCCTTTTTGACAAGCCGGTGTGGGACCAGGCCTACCCCGATTTCGCCTCCGAAAAATTTGCCCTTCAGTCCTACGCCGCAGCCCTTGAGAGCGAGGTCCTTCTCAAAAACGAAGGCGGCCTGCTGCCCCTTAAGGAAGGTCAGAAGATTCTTGTAACCGGCCCCAATGCCAACAGCCTGCGCGCCCTCAACGGAGGCTGGAGCTACACCTGGCAAGGCAAGGCCGACGATTACGTCCCCCAGTACAACACCATCCTGGAAGCCCTGCAGAAGCGTTTCCCCGGCAAGGTGAGCTATGTCCCCGGAGTTGAATACGACCCTTCCGACTGGCAGATTGACAAGGTGACTGGCCTTGCCCAGCTTAAAGCGGAAGCCAAAAAGGCCGATGTCATCATCTGCTGCGTGGGCGAAAACTCCTACTGCGAGACCCCCGGCAACATGGACGACCTTAACCTGTCGGCCAATCAGAAAGAACTTGTGCGTGCTGCTGCGGCAAGCGGGAAGCCGGTTGTGCTGGTGCTCAATGAAGGCCGCCCGCGCCTCATCGGCGATATCGAGCCTCTCTGCGCCGCGGTGGTGGATGTGATGCTGCCTTCCAACTTCGGCGGCGATGCCCTTGCAGCCCTTCTGAGCGGCGACGAAAACTTCTCCGGCAAGCTTCCTTTCACCTACTCCAAGCACATCAACGCCCTGCACACCTACGACTACAAAGTCTCCGAGCACCGCGAAATCATGGAAGGCTCGTACAACTACGACGCCGTGATGGACGTCCAGTGGCCCTTCGGCCATGGGCTCAGCTATACCAGCTTTGCATATTCCAACCTGCAGGTTTCTGCCGATAAGTTCACATCGGCCGATGTATTGAAAGTGAGCGTCGATGTTACCAATACCGGCGCCCGTGCCGGTAAGGAGGCCGTGCTGCTCTACAGCTCCGACCTTGTGGCCTCCCTCATCCCCGATGTCAAGCGCCTGCGCGGCTTCGAGAAGATCTCCCTCGCTGCGGGCGAAACAAAGACCGTCAGCTTCGAGCTGCCCGCCTCCGCCCTCGCATTCGTAGGGGCCGACGGCCGCTGGCGCCTTGAGGAAGGCGACTTCCGCCTCTCCATCGGCGGCCAAGGACTGATGGTGCGCTGCACCGAGACGAAAGTGTGGGATACGCCGAATATTTAGTGTACAAGACATCGATCTTCCAAACCTGTGGCCGCCCATGGCCACATGAATGGGAGGGGCCCGCTGCCCGCAGGGCAGTGGGAGGGACGAGGAGCGAAGCGACGAAGGGTTCGGAAGATCGATGTCTTGGAAACGTTTATAAACGTTTAATATATGAAAGAAAGCAGAACTGACATATTTTTGAAGGAGGTTCGGGAGAACCTGACGGAAAATATCCTGCCGTACTGGCTGCGGCTCAAAGACCCTCGCGGAGGCTTCTACGGAGAGGTTTCCTCCACCGGCGAGGTACTTTACGACGCCCCGCGCGGAGTTATCCTCAATGCCCGTATTATCTGGTCGTTCGCCGCTGCCTTCCAGCAGTTCCGCAAAACCGAATACCTGGTTGCGGCGGTGCATGCCAGGGACTATTTCCTGGAGCATTTCTGCGACCATAAGTACGGCGGCGTTTACTGGAGCGTGACATCGGCAGGGGAGCGCCTGGACACTAAGAAACAGCTTTACGCTCAAGGGTTTGCCATCTACGGCCTGGCCGAGCTGTACAAAGTCACAGGCGACGACGAAGTGCTGAAAAATGCCATCAACCTGTACAAGGTAGTGGAAAGCAAATTTGCCGATCCCGAAAACGGCGGCTACATCGAGGCCCTTTCGCGTGACTTCTCCCCGCTGGAGGACATGTCCCTCAGCGCCCACGACATAAATGCCGACAAGACCATGAACTCCCATCTTCATATCCTGGAGGCTTATGCAAATCTGTACCAGGTATGGCCCGATGAAGGGCTCCGGGAGGCTGTGGAGAAGCTGCTGGATATTATCGGCCTAAAAGTTATGGCTCCTTCCGGGCATCTGCAGCTTTATTTCAAGCGGGACTGGAGCGTGCTTCCCGGCGGCGTTTCTTATGGGCACGACATCGAGACGTCCTGGCTTGCCTTGGAGTGCGCTTTCGCCCTGAAAGACCTGGATATTGTTTCCCGCGTGCGTCCTTGGGCCTTTGCTATGGGCGTCGCCGGCAACGAAGGCCTTCTTGCCGATGGCTCGATGCGCTACGAAAAGCTCCCGGATGGCTCCTTTGACGATTCCCGGCAATGGTGGGTTCAGGCGGAGACCGTTGTCGGCAATCTTTGGCTATGGAAATATCATGGCGATACGCTTGGCGCTAAGAGGGCCATGGATGCGTGGGCCTATATCCGCGAAAATCTTGTCGATAGCGAAGGCGGCGAATGGTGGTGGGCCGTGCTCCCCGATGGCTCCCTGGACCGTTCCAACCCCAAGGCTGGCTTCTGGAAATGCCCCTATCACAATACCCGCATGTGTTTGCAAATTCTTAAAATCTTCGATATCTAATGGCGA
Organism: Bacteroidales bacterium; assembly: GCA_017477465.1. GTDB lineage: Bacteria > Bacteroidota > Bacteroidia > Bacteroidales > UBA932 > Cryptobacteroides. The sequence continues at coordinate 15,007 of JAFUVU010000047.1, read as the reverse complement.
AACTGTCCGAAAAAATAGGCTATGGCCTGGGCGATGCCGCTGCCGGCGGAATCACCTGGAAAGTGATGTCCATCGCTTTTCCCTTCTTCTTTACCAATATCTTCGGCCTCACTGTTGCCGATGCGGGCGCGCTGATGCTCATTGCCCGTCTGTTCGACGTAGTGACCGACCCTCTGATGGGCGCGCTGGCCGACAGGACCAAGTCCCGCTGGGGTACTTATCGGCCCTGGCTTATTTTCGGAGCCATTCCTCTGGGGCTGGTGTTCGCCCTGCTGCTTTATACGCCTGATTTCGGGCCCGTCGGCCGCAGGATTTATGCCTACGCCATGTACCTTCTCATGATGGTCGTTTACACCGCCGTGAATGTGCCCTACGGCTCGCTTCTTGGCGTGATGACCGACGACAGCGACGAGCGCAACCAATTCTCGTCGTTCCGCATGGTGGGGGCTTACGCAATGGGCTTCATAACGCTCTTTTCCTTCCCTTATCTGCAGAAGATGGTCGGCGGCACGCCTGCGCATCAGTACGCAGTGCTGGGGGCCGTGCTTGGCGCTGTGGCTGCCTTGGGCACCCTTGCCTGCGGCCTGCTCACCAGGGAAAGGCTGGAGCCCGTCCGTGCCGAAAAGTTCTCCCTCAAACCCTTTGCCGACCTCATCCACAACAAGCCCTGGATCTACCTGACGCTCATCGGCATATGCACGAATTTCTTCAACGGCTTCCGCTATGCCGTGGCTGCATATCTGTTTGAATACTGCATGAAGGGCGACGTCACCGTCTCCGGTCTCATCATCAACTACACAGTCTTCATGATGTTCGGCGAGGCTGTGTGCATGATTGTCGGCGGCCTCACGCCCCGCTTCACCAAATGGGTGGGATCCAAGCACAAGGCCTTCATGTGGTCGGCCATCATCTGCGCGGTTTCCTCCATCGCCTTCTTCTTCATCCCCATGGATCCCGCCTGGATTTGGGTAATGATTGCCAATGTGATAGTTACGTCTGTCGGTATCGGCATTTATTCTCCGCTTCTCTGGTCAATGTATGCCGATGTGGCCGACTACGCCACCGAGAAGAACGGCACCTCCTCCACCGGTCTTATTTTCTCCTCCGGGACTATGGCTCAGAAGTTTGGATCGGCCATCTCCGGCGCCCTTGTCGCCTTGCTTCTCGGCGCTGCCGGCCTCCTTTCCAGCCAGGACCCTGTGACAGGCGAGACCGTGGTCACCATTACCAACCTGGAATCCGTCCAGCACATGGTCTGGTCCCTGTTCTCCCTCTTCCCCGCAGCAATAGCCATTCTGATTATGCTTCTGTTGAAGCTCTACCCCATCCGCAAGTAAAAAACCGTGGCACACAACTAACTGTGTCCCAGAGTTTTCCTGAAATCAAGTGTGACTTTTTGCCGCACTTGATTTCTGTAATTGGCTGAGTGATATTTATTTGCGTGTCGAGGCTGGCTTATTTGTAAAAAAATTTGGCTTTTTCAGTTGGAATTACTAACTTTGCAGTCCATTACGCGAAAAATATAAAAAAGATATATCATGAAAAGAACATTTCAACCTTCCCGTCGCAAGCGCGTGAATAAGCACGGCTTCCGCGCCCGCATGGCTTCCGCCAACGGCCGCCGCGTCCTCAGCGCCCGCCGTCGTCACGCCCGCAAGAAACTCTCAGTATCAGACGAAGATCGCTGGTAGTCTCCTGCAACCAAAGAAATTCAACCGCAAGCCCAATCGGCCTGCGGTTTTTTTTGTGCGCTGGTGCCGCGGCCCGCTGTTGCCGCGGTTCGTGTGAAGCCTTGACACGCAAGTGACTGTCCTACAGCGAGTTCCTGAAATCAAGTGTGGCAAAAAGTCACACTTGATTTCAACAAGTTGCTGTGTATCAGAGAGTTGCGTGTCGAGGTTTTGGGTGGGGTTCTTGGGGGGAGGAGTATCTTTGCGGACTTATGGTGGATTTTGGATTAATATCGCTGCTGTATTTCGTGCGCTGGAGGGCCGATGCAGCGCTGGAGGAAGCGGACAGTACCGGATTTGTAGGGCTGCTGGAGGAAAAGCAGGCCGAGGAGCTGGTCGTCTTTCTGCAATTGACACTGAAGGAGCTCAACAGCAGAAGACATGCCAGTGTCCCTTTGCTCCCGGAGCGTGTCAGAATAAGCCGGGAGCTTAGAATATTTATCGGCCCTAAGGAGCTGAAAATAAGGCCGATGGCAAAGACCATCCTGCTTCTTTTCCTAAGACATCCGGAGGGGATAGTTTTGAAGGAGATCGGCCTGTACAAAAATGAGATGTTGGGGCTGTACAGGCGTGTCATGCGCAGTTTGGAGCCCGAGGTGGCGGAGCATCGCGTCCAACGTATTCTGGATATTTTCAACAACGACCTCAATGTGAACATATCCCGGGTAAACGCTGCCTTCGCCGCGATGATAAAGGACGAAAGGCGGCTTTTCTACAAGATTCAAGGTCCCCCCGGAGAGCCAAAAAAGCTCCTTTTAGACCGCTCATGGGTATGCTGGGAATAATTTTTTTGCACTAAAAATACTGCAAAACAGATAAAAAGCATGCAAAACAACACATTCTGACGCCCGATCCTTGTTTTGTCCAAGGCGATTGGATACCTTGGCAAAAAGAATCGACTATGAAAAAACGAAAAGTTTACCCTGGCGAGGTACATCACGTCTGCCAGATGACGCAGGGAAAAGTGGTCATTTTCTACACCGCTATCGATTATCTGGTGTTCTACACAGTCTTTTGCACAGTTGCCAAGAGGAGGGAGATAAGCGTCTTGGCGCTGAGCCCGATGCCGGACCACATCCATCATGTGAATGTCGTGTATGGGCTTAAGGAATTATCGGCCTTCGTTGCCGAATATACCCGCATCTTCGCCGGCCTCTGGAACAAGGCGCGGGGGAGGAAGGGTGATCTGTTCCACCACAACTTCAACAGCTCGGTCAAGCTGGGCAACAAGCAGGCGCGCACCACCATTGCCTATAGCTACAACAATGCCGTGGAACGCAAGCTTGTCGATCTGCCCGAAGAGTACCGCTGGAATTTGCTGGCGTACGTGAATGACGCGCATCCTTTTTCGGCCCCTCTGGTGAGGTCGAAGGCCCGGCGCTCACTGGTGCAGGCGCTGAAGGAGGTCGATCTCTGCTATAATCAAGGTAAGTATCTGAATTACAGGATGCTGTCGCGGATATGGAAGAGGCTTACGCTCGGCGAACAGCAGCAGCTGACGGACTATATCATCGGCCTTTGGAATATTGTCGATTTTAAGGAAACCATCAGATACTATGGTAGTTACGAGGCTATGGTCCGCGCTTTTCACGACAATACCGGCAGCGACTACGACATCAAGGAAGACAGGGACAATTACACCGACACTGTCTATGCCGATTGCACCGCCGTCCTGCTCAAGCAAGGCGCCGTCGGCAATCCTATGGAGATTCCGACGCTTCCCGACGAGCGCAAATGGGAGCTTTACAAGCTGCTGAGCTATCGCACCCAGGCCCGTCCCAAGCAACTCCGCAAATACCTCCACCTGCCCCTGAAAGACCCTAGTCACGGAAATGCCTGACAATCAGCGAAATGTGAAAATCAAGTGTGGCAAAAAGTCACACTTGATTTCTGTAAGTTGTTGAGTGATAGGGGTTTGCGTGTCGAGGTTAGGGCTCTAGGTGGATTACTAGTTTGCCTTGGTAGTAGGGGTCTTGGAGCCAGGTTGAGACGGGCCAGGTGTGGATGGAAGAGCCGGGCAGGTGGTAACGGGCCATCAGGGCCGACAGTTCCTCGGCAACGTCGCCGCCTTTCAGGTAGAGGATGCCGCGGTCGAACCGGCCTTTTACCCAGGGGTAGAAATCGATCAGCGAAGCGACGGCGCGGGAAACCACAAAGTCGAAAGTCCTGCCCAGGGACTCGGCCCTGGCGTTGACAACCTCCACGTTGGGCAGTTTCAATGCCGATGCAACCGCTTGTGCGACAATGGTTTTTTTCCCAACGGAATCGCAAAGGACGAAGTTGGCCCGGGGAAAAAGGATGGCCAGCGGGATGCCCGGAAATCCGCCGCCGGTGCCAAGGTCGAGCACGCACGAAGTGGCGAACTCCTCCCAAAGGGCGGGACGGGTCTGGAGGTATCGGCCTATTGCCAGGGAATGCAGGACGTGGTGGTCATAGACAGCGTCTATGTCTTTGCGCGAAATGACGTTGATCCGGGAATTCCAGTCCCGGTAGAGGTCGTCCAATGCTTCGAAGGCCGACCACTGGGCCGGAGTCAGCTCGAAGCTTGTGCTTAGCAGTTCTTTCCAGTTCATTCCACTTCCCCCCTTAGCATCATTTGCGCAAGGTGCTGCTTGCCCCGGCGGATGCGCGTGCGTACCGTATTTAGCTCCAAGTCCAGGTCCCGGGCTATTTCTTCGTATTCCAGTTCTTCTATCATGTACTTGATCATCACGTCTTTATAAAGGGAAGGGAGCTCGTCGATGTAGCCCATCAGGCGCTGGTGTACCTCATCGTTGATTATTTCCTCCTCGGGGGTGAAGTCGGTTAGTTGGGCGCCCTCGGTGCCTTCTGTCGCCGCTTTGTGCAGGATGCCTTCCTTCTTCTGGTCTTCCCGCTGAATGCTGCTCAGGTGGTCCAGCGCCGTCCTTGTGGCAATGGTAAGCAGCCAGGGCCGAAATTCGCGCGAAGTGTCGAAGGCTCCCAGGGCCGAAAATGCCTTCTGGAAGCTTTCGCTTACGACATCGTCAACATCGGCCTTCCATTTGAAATAGCCGCTGACCCTGCCGCGGACGGCCGGCTCGTGAATCTGGTAGAGCATCCGGAAAGCGGTCTGATTGCCCGACAGCGCCTGCTCGATTATTTTCTTTTCATCTTTTTCCATAGATTCTTCACTTCGTTCAGAATGACAGAGGGTGGCAGAATAACAAAAGGTTGTACAATGGTCGGCAGCATGTCATCAATGAGCCTCCAGCCAGGAGGCGCCGGCAGAGCATTCAACCGTCAGCGGGACCGACAGTTCCAGGACATGCTCCATGACTTCTTTTACAAGAGCCTGAAGCTGAGGCACTTCCTCCGGCAGAGCGTCGAAGACAAGCTCGTCGTGTATCTGCAGCACCATGCGGGAGCGCAGCCCTTCCTCATCGATCCTTTGCGCCACGCCTATCATCGCCAGCTTGATAATATCGGCCGATGTCCCCTGGATCGGGGCGTTTACGGCATTCCTTTCGGCCAGAGAACGGATGGTGGCGTTACGGGAAAGGATGTCCGGCAGGTAGCGTCGGCGGCCGAAGAGGGTTTCTACGTAGCCGTGCTCCTTGGCGAAGGCGACACTGCCGTCGATGAAGTTGCGGATGGAAGGGAAGGAGTCGAAGTACCCGTCTATCAGCTCCTTAGCGGCACTGCGCGAAAGGTGCAGCCGCTGTGCCAGGCCGAAGGACGAGATGCCGTACATGATGCCGAAGTTGGCGGTTTTGGCGATGCCGCGCTGCTCGCGGGTAACTTCGGAAACAGGAATGCCGAAGATTTTGCTGGCGGTAGCGGCATGCACGTCCACCCCATTGCGGAAGGCCTGGATCAGATGCTCGTCCCCCGAAAGGTGCGCCATGATCCTAAGTTCTATCTGTGAGTAGTCGGCCGATACTATCACCCCGCCAGGCCTCCCGGGCACAAAGGCTTTGCGTATCTCCTTGCCCCTTTCCGTGCGGATGGGGATGTTCTGGAGGTTGGGATTGGAGGACGATAGCCTTCCCGTTGCCGTAAGTGCCTGATTGAAAGTCGTATGCACGCGCCCGTCCCTAGGCGATATGTAGCCGGGGAAAGGCTCGATGTATGTGGAAAGGAGCTTTTTGACGGCCCTGAATTCCAAAATTTCGTCCACTATCGGATGCCGGTCGGCCAGAGCAACGAGTGTGGCTTCGTCCGTCGGATACTGGCCTTTGGCACCGCTCTTTTTCGCCTTCGGATCCAGTTTCAGCTTGTCAAAGAGCACTTCGCCTACCTGCTTAGGCGACGAGATGTTCAGCGAAGGCTCACCGGCCATTTCACGTATGCGCTGTTCACGCTCCAGCATTTCGCTGCGGAGGCCATCGGCATAAACTTTAAGCTGGCCGATGTCAACTTTCACGCCGTCGCGCTCCATTCGGGCGAGGACTTTGGATAGCGGCTCCTCCATGTCGTCGTAGAAGGAGGGTAACTGTTCCTGAAGCTTTTCGCCCAGCGGGACAAGGGCTGCCGCTTCCTTGAGACGGGTGGGCTCGGAGGACGGCTCGTCGTCAAACAGTGAGCCTGTAACCGCCTCTGCGCCAGTTTCTTCCAGGGAGATGCCAAGGTAAGTCTGCGCCAGGAGCGCGACGTCGTGGCTCTTCTCCGGATCAAGCACATAGTGCATGAGCTGCACGTCGTTCCAATTCCCGCAAAGCTTTATCCCGGCCGATTCGAGGATGTGCGAAGCCAATTTGAGGTTGGCCCCGAATTTGGCGACTGCAGGGTCCTGCAGAAGAGATACGCTCGACTCGCTTCGCTCGCTCGGTATGACAGTAACTAACACTGGAGGTGGTGTCATTCCGAGCGAAGCCGAGGAATCTCTCGCAGAGAGGATTATCCTTTTCAGCGGGGCAAACATGCCTTCGCCCCATGATTCCACTATGAGGCCGATTTTCCCGGCCCTTTTGGCTGCCGATGCCACTTCTTCCAGGGTTGTTTCCCTGTAGTTGAAGGCAGGTTCTGAAGAAGTGCCTTCCGATGCACTGCCGGAGCCGTCCGAAGCTGCGGCGAACAGCCCTTCTGCCTCCGCCGAACCCTCCAGATGCCCTGTGAGATGCCTTTTCAGCGAGCTGAATTCGTATTTTTCGAATAAATCGGCAAGTTGCGGTTTGAACTGGCCGCTGTAGCGCATATCTTCCAGGGTCACAGGCAGCTGCATGTCTGTTTTAATGGTGACCAGTTCCTTGGAAAGAGCTATATGCGGCTTGGCGTGGAGGAATTGCTCCTTCTGGCGGGGGCTTAGCTCATCGATATGTGCGTAGATGTTTTCCAGCGTGCCGAAGCGTGCAATCAGCTTGGCCGCTCCGACTTCTCCCACTCCCTTTACGCCGGGGACGTTGTCGGCCGTGTCGCCGCAGATTGTTAGCATGTCCACGACTTGCGAGGGGCTCTCGATGCCCCATTTTTCGCATAGCTCCTTGATGCCCAGAATTTCTGCATCGGCCCCGCTTTTGCCGGGCTTCAACTGGAAGGCGTGCTCCCCGATCAGCTGTCCGTAGTCCTTGTCCGGCGTTACCATGTACACATCTAAGTCCGGGCCGCTGAACTGCGCTGTGATTGAGCCGATTACGTCATCGGCCTCGAAGCCTGGGACCATCACTACGGGGATGTTCATCGCACGGACCAGTTCCGTCAGCGGCTCCAGAGAGTCTATGACAAGCTGCGGGGTAGGGGGGCGTGTCCCTTTGTAATCCGGATACAGTTTATTGCGGAAAGTGCCGCCCGGAGGGTCGAAGGCTACCGCCACGTGCGTGGGCGATTCGCGGTGGAACATCTCCAGAAGGTACTTGGTGAATCCGAAGAGGATGGATGTGTCGGCCCCTTTGGAGTTTATCATCGGCCTGCGCTGGAAGGCATAATACATCTTGAAAACCAGCGCATGACCGTCTATGAGGAATAGTTTTGACGCCATAATCCTCAAAGATACTAATTATTTTGATTTGCTCATAATCTCCCTTGCTACCAAAGGTTTGTTGGTGGTGATGGCGTCCACTCCAAGGTCGCGGACGTAGCGCATTACCTTTTTGCAGTCCACCGTCCATACGTTCACGCTCATTCCGAGTTTGTGGGCACGCTCCACCCAGTCCGGATGGCGGTAAAAAGCAATATAGTGATAATCAATGCCGTTGATGCCGCTTGCGTGGACGGTTTCGGGATCCTTGTCGCCGCTCAGGTACTGGTTGGTGAACTCCGGAAGCTCGCGGGCTATCCATTCGCAGGCCGCGTAGCTGAAGGATATGAACATCACGCGCTTAGGGTCCAGCATATCGTGCCTTTTGAGCGCTTCCATGCATGCCGATGTTAGCTGCAGGGTCCTCTCCTCGGTGTCCTGGGGCTTGATTTCCAGAACCATCACGCAATCGGACTTGGTGCCCTGCTCGATGTACTGGTCCAGGGTGGGGATGGACTCGCCATTCTTGAGCTTGGTTTCCAAGAGCTTGGCGTAAGTGCTTGTATGAATGGGAATTCCGTTGAGGGAAGGGTCGTGGTTTACTACTATTACGTCATCGGCCGTCAGATGGACGTCAAACTCGCTGCCCCAGAATTCGTTTTCCTGCGCAAGACGGAGCGACGCAATGGAATTCTGCGTTTTATGAGCTTCCTTGCACTTCCAGAAACCTCTGTGTGCGCAAATATTCTGTGCGCCGGCCGGCATGGCAGCAATCAGTAACGCGCCGGCCAAGAATAGTTTAATGGTTTTCATAGTATTGGTGCTTTGTTTACAAAATTTTTTTATCAGTGCCGATGTTCCCTGCCTCCGCACCGTTTTCTGGTCCAATCACCGCATCGCCTGCCTGGAACCGTACAGCGCTATCGGCCCTGGCTGGACGCTCAGGTATGAGCTGGCGACTTCAGATTAGCAGACTCTCTGTGCCGAGTTTGGGGACGTAGTGGATGCCGTCTTTGCGGTAATATTTAAGGCTGTCGCCGGGGGAGGCGGGTTTTAGGAAGATGGCTTCGGCCGGTTTGCCGATGGCGATGACGGCGACGGGCTCAAGGGGCAGATCCAGCGCCTCACGGAGTGCATCTTTGCGGAAATTTAGGATGAAACAGCCTCCGAGGCCTTTCTCGCAGGCTTTGAGGAGGATGCTCTGGGCTGCGAAGCCAAGGTCGATATCGGCCACTTTGTCTTCGGGGACAGTGGTGCAGACGACGATGAACGCTCCAGGCTCGGTGCCGGGTTTGGGGAGATGCTCCTCGGGGAGTGCGCCGCCGAGGGTGATAATCGGCCAAACTTTGCGGGCCGATTCCCCTGTGACAAGCCTGAATCTTAGCACCTGCCTGTTCATCCCCGAGGCTGTCAGCGGCACGGTGCCGACGAGCTCTTTTAGCTCACGCTCAGTTACTTGCACTGCGGCGTCGAAGCCTCTGTAGCTGCGGTTCCTGTGCAGGAGCGTGTCCAGCGAAGGGTAGCTGCGCCTGACGACGACCTTCTTCTGCGCGTCGGAGAGCTCTTGCTGCCTGTATTCCAGATAATTATCGGCCATAAGAATTTTTCTTCAAAGATAGGCAAAAAAGTTTTGTAAAATAGCCTGGAAACCAGTATTTTTGTGAAACAAATCGCTTGTCACGTAAATCCCTATCCCACAGCGATTTGTGAAAATCAAGTGCGGCAAAAAGACACACTTGATTTCAGGAAATTATTGATTGTTAATATATTATGCGCCACAGATTTTTTGTTGCAGCGGCGGCTTTGCTGCTGGTATTGAGTTGCTCTCCCAAGAAGAGGGCCGATGGACCCGTGTACCTTAACCCAGAAGCTCCGCTTGAGGAGCGGGTGCAGGATGCCCTGCAGCGGATGACGCTGGAGGAGAAGGTCGCCATCACCCACGCTCAGTCGAAGTTTTCCAGCGCCGGCGTGCCCAGACTGGGTATTCCGGAGCTCTGGCACACCGACGGCCCTCACGGAATCCGCCCCGAGGTTCTCTGGGACGAATGGGACCAGGCCGGCTGGACCAACGACTCCTGCACGGCTTTCCCCGCACTTGTGAACCTTGCCGCCACCTGGGACAGGGAACTTAGCCGCCTGTATGGCGACTGCATCGGCCAGGAAGCCAAGTATCGCGAGAAGGACATCCTTCTTGGCCCCGGCATCAATATGGGCCGTACCCCGCTAAACGGCCGCACCTTCGAGTACATGGGCGAAGACCCGTACCTCGCCGGACAGCTGGTAGTGCCTTATATTCAGGGAGTCCAGGCAAATGGCGTGGCCGCCTGCGTGAAGCACTTCGCCGTCAACAACCAGGAGACAAAGCGCACTTCCACCAACTCCATAGTGGACGACCGCACCCTCTACGAGATTTATCTGCCGGCCTTCAAGGCTGCCGTTAAGGAAGGTGGCGCATGGGCTATCATGGGCTCGTACAATCTTTATAACGGCCAGTTCAACTGCCACAACAAGAAGCTCCTCTGCGACATCCTCAAGGACGAGTGGGGCTTTGACGGCGTAGTGGTGAGCGACTGGGGCGGATGCCGCGACGACGACGAGGCTGCAGCCAATGGCCTGGACATTGAGATGGGCACCTGGACAAACGGCCTAAGCGGCAATGCGTCAGACAGTTATAGCAATTATCATCTGGCCAAGCCTTACCTGGAGCGCCTCCGCGACGGCCGCGCCAGCGAGGAAGGTCTGAACGACAAGGCCTCCCGCGTCCTCAGAACCATCTTCCGCACCTCCATGGCTCCGGAGCAGCACTTCGGCAGTTTCACCTCGCCCGAGCATTTCGCCGCAGCGCGCAAGATTGCTGCCGACGGCCTTGTGCTCCTCAAGAACGACGGCACCCTGCCTCTGCAGGTCCCTCAGGGCGGTAAACTCCTGATAGTGGGCGAGAACGCCTACAAGATGATGGTGGTGGGCGGCGGCTCCTCCAACCTCAAAACCAAGTACGAGGTGATTCCTCTGGACGCCCTTCACGAGGCCTTCGACGGCAAGGCCGATGTGGTCTGGGAGCGCGGCTACGTAGGCGACACCACAACCGTTTACAACAAGGTTGTCACTGGCCAGAATCTTGCCGACAGCCGTAGCGCTGAGCAGCTTACGGCCGCGGCGGTGGCATCGGCCCAAGATGCTTCCTGCATCCTTTTCATCGGCGGTCTCAACAAGAGCAAATACCAGGACAACGAAGGCACGGACCGCGAAGATATTGTCCTGCCCTACGGCCAAGATGCTCTGATTGAGGCGCTTGCAGCAACGGGTAAGCCGATGGTGGTAGTGAATATCTCCGGCAGCCCTTGCGCCATGCCTTGGGCCGACAAGGTGAACGCCATCGTCCAGGGCTGGTACGGCGGCTCCGAGAGCGGACACGCCCTCGTGGACGTCCTCACCGGCGCAGTGAACCCTTCAGGCAAGCTTCCTTTCACCATGCCTCTGGCCCTTGCCGACGGCCCTCTCAAGACCCCTCGCCAGTACCCCGGCATCAAGGAAGAAGGCAATAAGTGGTGGCAGGAGTATTACGACGAAGGCGTCTTCATCGGCTATCGCTGGTATGATACTAAGAACATCCCCGTGCAGTACGCTTTCGGCCATGGACTCAGCTATACAAGCTTTGAACTTGCCGATGCTTCCATCAAGCGTTCCGGCAGCGGCTGGACAGTGTCGGCAACTCTTCGCAATACCGGCGAAGTGGCTGGCGCTGAGGTGGTTCAGCTCTATATCAGCGACACCGAGGCATCCGTCGAGCGCCCTTCCAAGGAGCTTAAAGGCTTCGAAAAAGTGTACCTGGGGCCGGGCGAGAGCCGTCGCATAGAGATGAGCTTCGGCAAAGACGCCCTCAGCTTCTTCGATGCCGACAAGCACGAATGGGTGGCCGAACCCGGCGAGTTCCACGCCCTGATCGGCTTCTCTTCCGCCGATATAAAGGCCGACCTTGAATTTTCGATCTAAGTTGCTTTATGAGACCACGTTTACTTATCATGGCGGCGCTGCTGTGTGTGGCAGTCGCAGCCAATGCCCAGAAGGACAATGTAAAATACAACTACACGGAAGCTTCAGAGCTTAACCTCATCGGCAAGCTCATGCCCACTCCCAACCCCTACCATAGGGTTGATACCGTGAAATACAAAGGCTTCACCCCGGGCGAAAACCTGCAGGTGAGGTGCCCAGCCGGCCTGGCGGTCGTATTCCGCACCAACTCTCCCACCATCAAAATCAAGGCGAAGGGAGACCTTACCTCCTTCCAGAGCAACAGCACCATGCGCCTCGCCAGCCATGGCTACGACCTTTACATCAAAAAGGACGGAAAATGGCTCTGGGCTGCCTGCGTCGCGCCTTCCTTCAAGAACCCGGACGCCAGCATGACCCTCATAAGCAACATGGACGGCTCGATGAAAGAGTGCCTCATTTACCTTCCTATCTACTGCGACATGTCGTCCATCCGCATCGGCGTGCAGGAAGGAAAGGTGCTGGAGGCCATTGAGAGCCCCTTCCGCCACAGGGTCGCCATTTTCGGCTCAAGCTTCACACACGGCATTTCCACGAGCCGCGCCGGCATGTCCTACCCCGACCAGTTCACCCGTCGCACCGGCATCCAGATGCTGTCCCTTGGCTGCAGCGGCAACTGCAAAATGCAGCCTTACTTTGCCGATGTCCTCTGCGACACCGATGCCGATGCCTTCGTCTTCGACAGCTTCTCCAACCCGGGTGCCGACATGATAAAAGAGCGCCTCTTCCCCTTCATCGAGAAGCTGCAGGCGGCGCATCCCGGCAAGCCCCTTATCTTCCAGCAGACGATAAGGCGCGAGAAACGCAACTTCAACACGAGCGTGGAAAAAGTTGAAAACGACAAGCAGCAAATGGCCGATCCCCTGATGAAAATCGCCGTCAAAAAGTACAAGGACGTATATTTCATCCAAACCAATGCCGATGACGGTAACCGGGAATGGTCCGTCGATGGCACCCATCCCGACGATTACGGCTATTTCCTCTGGGAGCGCTCGATAGAAAAATCTCTCCTGAAGATACTGCGGAAGTACGGAATAAAGTAAGCTTTTACTCCATCAACTTCTTGTATTTGAAGCGCTTGGGCTCTGCATCAGGACCCAGGCGCATTTTTCTGTTGGCCTCGTACTCCTGATAGTTGCCTTCGAAGAACACTACTTTGCCGTCGCCTTCGTAGGCAAGGATGTGGGTGGCGATACGGTCCAGGAACCAACGGTCGTGGCTAACTACGACTACGCAGCCGGCGAAGCCGTCGAGGCCTTCCTCCAGTGCGCGTATGGTGTTCACATCCACGTCGTTGGTAGGTTCGTCCAGTAGGAGGACGTTGCCTTCGTCCTTAAGCGTCAGGGCCAGGTGGAGGCGGTTGCGCTCACCGCCGGAGAGGACGCCGCAGAGCTTTTCCTGATCGGCCCCTGAGAAGTTGAAGCGGGACACCCAGGCGCGGGCGTTAACGTCGCGGCCGCCCATTCGCACCCATTCGGAATTGCCGGCAATTGTCTCATACACAGTTTTTTCCGGGTCGATGGAGCGGTGCTGCTGGTCAACGTAGGAAATCTTTACCGTTTCGCCTATCTCGATGCTTCCGCTGTCGGGCTTCTCGATGCCCATGATCAGCCGGAAAAGCGTAGTTTTGCCGGCGCCGTTAGGGCCGATTACCCCCACGATGCCGGCCGGCGGCAGTTCGAAGCTCAGGTGCTCGAACAGCAGCTTGTCGCCGTAAGCCTTTGATACATCGTTGAATGTGATGACCTTATTGCCCAGATGCGGTCCGTTGGGGATGTATATCTCCAGATTGGCCTCCTTTTGTTTGGCATCGGCCGATGCAAGTTTCTCATAAGCGCCCAGACGGGCTTTCTGCTTGGCCTGGCGGGCCTTGGGGGCCATGCGCACCCACTCGAGCTCCCGCTCCAGGGTCTTGCGACGCTTCGATTCGGCCTTTTCTTCCTGCGCGAGGCGCTTTGTCTTCTGCTCCAGCCATGAAGAATAGTTGCCCTTCCAGGGGATGCCTTCGCCGCGGTCCAGCTCCAGAATCCAGCCGGCCACGTTGTCAAGGAAGTAACGGTCGTGCGTTACTGCGATGACGGTGCCCTTGTACTGCTGCAGGTGGGCTTCCAGCCACTGGATGGACTCGGTGTCGAGGTGGTTGGTGGGCTCGTCGAGGAGGAGGACGTCGGGCTCCTGGAGAAGAAGCCTGCAAAGGGCCACTCTGCGACGCTCGCCTCCGGAGAGTTCTTTTATGCGCTGATCGGCCGGAGGACACTGGAGGGCATCCATCGCCCTTTCGAGCTTAGAGTCTATCTCCCAGCCGTTTACGTGTTCTATCTGCTCCGTCAGGTCCCCTTGGCGCTCTATTAGGCGGGCCATCTCGTCGTCATCCATCGGCTCCATGAACTTCATGGAAATCTCGTTGTATTCGCTGAGAAGGTCCATGACAGGCTGCACGCCTTCCTGCACCACTTCCAGCACTGTCTTTTCCGGATCCATCTGAGGCTCCTGCTCCAGATAGCCGACGCTGTAGCCGGGCGCCCAAACAACCTCTCCTCTGTAAGATTTCTCCACCCCGGCGATGATTTTCAGGAGCGTCGATTTTCCCGACCCGTTAAGGCCGATAATGCCGATTTTAGCCCCATAGAAGAAGCCAAGATATATGTCCTTGAGGATGACTTTGTTATTGTGAGGGAGTATCTTGGACACTCCGTTCATGGAGAAGATTATTTTTTCGTCGGCCATAGTGCAGCAGCTTTGTTAGAATGATTTCTTGCAAACATAAGCAAAAAAACCGGATTTGTAAGCGGCACCAAGGAAATCTTTTCTCCCTTCCCTTGCGCTGCTCCCGTTGGCAGGCGTGACGTTTTTGTCATTTCGACCGGAGCCCGAAGGGCGGAGTGGAGAAATCTCTCTTCACAGTTGCCGGAGAGGGTATGCCCTTCCGCTCAGCTGTCAGAAAGGGGGCGGCACCGGTCGTTTGACGTCGTAACTCCTCCTTATACGGCCCCTTCGGGTCCGTAACGTCGTCGAACAGACTCCGTCATGCCGCTAGCGCGGCACCACTCCCTCCGCAAGGCCCTCGCACGTCCCCCTTTCTTCCAATTCGCTCCAGGACATACCCTCTCCATCAACTCTTCCCTTCTCTTTAGCCCAAACGTGGCCTTCCCAGGTGCGGAAACCTGCAAAACCGCACCTCGAGGCAGGTTGAAAGCGCCTTCCAGGTGCGGGAATCGGCAATTCCGCACCTCGAGGCAGGTTGAAAGCGACTTTCAGGTGTGGAAATCGGCAATTCCGCACCTCGAGGCAGGTTGAAAGCGACTTTCAGGTG
>JAFUVU010000046.1 GCA_017477465.1 Bacteroidales bacterium | reverse complement strand
TCTACTTCCTGATCCTAAGTTTCACGATGTGGAAGTTACCCGTTTCGTGAACAATCTTATGCTGCAGGGAAAGAAGAGTATCGCGTATTCTATCTTTTATGATGCCATTGACATGGTAGGCGAGAAGATGAAAGATTCTGACCAGGCTCCTCTCGATATTTGGAAGAAAGCCCTTGAGAACGTGACCCCTCAGATCGAGGTTAAGTCCCGTCGTATCGGTGGTGCAAACTTCCAAGTGCCGACCGAGTTGCGTCCGGAACGTAAAGTTTCCGTGGCTATGAAGAACCTTATTCAGTTCGCCCGCAAGCGTTCCGGTCACTCGATGGCAGAAAAACTTTGCGCAGAAATTGTTGCTGCATACAACAGTGAAGGCGGCGCCTTCAAGCGTAAAGAGGATATGCACAGAATGGCCGAGGCTAACAAAGCCTTTGCACACTTCCGTTTCTAATCTACTGCATGCTAAATGGCAAAGAGAGATCTTAAATTCACACGCAACATCGGCATCATGGCCCACATCGATGCCGGCAAGACCACCACGTCTGAGCGCATTCTGTACTACACCGGGAAAACACATAAGATCGGTGAGGTTCACGAAGGTGCTGCCACCATGGACTGGATGGTACAAGAGCAGGAGCGCGGTATCACCATCACTTCTGCTGCCACCACAGCCTTCTGGCACTACAATGGCGAAACCTACCAGATTAACCTTATCGACACTCCCGGCCACGTGGATTTCACCGTTGAGGTGGAACGTTCCCTGCGCGTACTTGACGGTACGGTGGCCACTTTCTGCGCTGTCGGCCGTGTACAGCCTCAGAGCGAGACTGTCTGGCGTCAGGCAGACAAGTACGGCGTGCCTAAGATCGCGTATGTGAACAAAATGGACCGCGTAGGTGCTGACTTCCTCGCCTGTGTCGAGGAAATCAAAACCAAACTCGGTGCCACTGCCGTTCCCATCTGTCTCCCGATTGGTGCCGAAGACAAGTTCGAAGGCATCGTAGATCTTATCGACATGAAAGCCATCTACTACGATGGCAACTCCGAGGACCTCGTCAACTACAAAGAAGGCGAAATCCCGGCCGATCTGAAAGGCGAAGCCGCCCGCTGGCGTGACATTCTCCTCGAAGCGGCAGCAGAGTGCGATGAGACCCTGATGGAGAAGTATTTCGAGGATCCCGACTCCCTCACTCGCGAAGAAATCATAGCCGCTATCCGCAAGGGCACAATTTCAATGCAGATTGTTCCCGCCTGCTGCGGCTCTTCCTTCAAGAACAAGGGCGTGCAGTTCCTCCTGGATGCCGTTATGCGGTATCTGCCTTCTCCTCTGGACAAGGGAGCAGTCAAAGGAACCAACCCCCGTACCGGTGACGAAATCACCCGTAAACCCAGTGCCGACGAGCCCTTCTGCGCCCTGGTCTTCAAGATTGCCACGGATCCTTTCGTGGGCCGTCTTGCCTTCCTGCGCGCCTACAGCGGCCGTCTGGATGCCGGTTCATACGTGTACAATACCCGCACCGGAAAGAAAGAGCGCGTAGCCCGTCTTTACCAGATGCACTCCAACCACCAGAACCCCATCGAGTTCGTGGAAGCCGGAGACATCTGCGCAGCCGTAGGTTTCAAGGACCTCAGAACAGGCGACACCGTCTGCCTCGAGGAAAAGCCCATCACCCTGGAATCCATGGAATTCCCGGATCCCGTGATCGGCATTGCCGTTGAGCCTAAGACCCAGAAAGACCTTGACAAGCTTGGAATAGCCCTCGCCAAACTGGCCGAGGAAGACCCCACCTTCACCGTAAAGAGCGACCATGAAACCGGCCAGACCGTCATCAGCGGCATGGGCGAGCTTCATCTGGACATCATCGTGGACCGTCTCCGCCGCGAATTCGGCGTGGACATCAACCAGGGTGCCCCTCAGGTGAATTACAAGGAGTCCATCACCTCCAGCTACCAGCTCCGCGAAGTCTTCAAGAAGCAAACGGGCGGCCGCGGCAAATTCGCAGACATCATCGTCAATATCTCTCCTGCCGATGAAGGCGTACAGGGTCTTCAGTTCATCAATTCCGTCAAAGGCGGCAATATCCCCAAGGAATTCATCCCGTCTATCGAGAAAGGTTTCCAGAGCGCAATGCTCAACGGCGTTCTCGCAGGTTACGAGGTGCCTTCCCTCAAGGTGGAAGTCATCGACGGCAGCTACCACCCGGTAGATTCCGACCAGCTCTCCTTCGAGCTGGCAGCCAGAATGGCTTTCCGTCACGCCTGCCCTAAATGTCACCCGGTTCTCCTTGAACCTATCATGAGCCTGGAGGTAGTAACCCCCGAAGACTACATGGGCGACATAGTAGGCGACCTCAACCGCCGCCGCGGTCAGATTATGGCTATGGACTCAACCGCCAACGGAGCACGCATCGTCAAAGCATTTGTCCCTCTATCCGAGCAGTTCGGTTATGTCACAGTGCTGCGTACCCTGTCTTCAGGACGCGCAACCAGCACAATGACTTTTGACCACTATGCCGAAGTCCCCGCCAACCTGGCCAAGGACATCATCGAAAAGAGCGGCTACAGAGTAACTGACGACGAGTAAAATTTAGCAAAGTTAAAAAGTAAACAATATGAGCCAGAAAATCAGAATCAAGCTGAAATCTTACGATCACATGCTGGTGGACAAGTCCTCCGCCAAGATCGTCGATACAGTGAAGGCAACGGGTGCAAAGGTAGTTGGTCCCATTCCGCTTCCTACCAACAAGAAGATCTTCACTGTGAACCGCTCCACCTTCGTCAACAAGAAGAGCCGCGAGCAGTTCGAACTGGACTCCTACGTACGTCTGATCGACATCGACGAGTCCAACGCGAAAACCGTTGATGCCCTCATGAAGCTTGAGCTTCCCTCGGGCGTCGAGGTAGAAATCAAAGTCTGAGGTTAGTCCTCAGCTTTAAGGCCCCTTAGCTCAGCGGTTAGAGCAGCGGACTCATAATCCGTGGGTCGAGGGTTCAAATCCCCCAGGGGCCACAAAATGCCGGCGATCATCGCCGGCATTTTGCGTATTTGAGTGTTTTTTTGTATATTGGCAGACTTGGAAACGTAAAAAGAGATAAGATATGAGCAAATTCTGGGACAAAATCAGCGACATTACGCATCTTCACAAAAGGGCCAATTTCTCCGATCTTCCGGACAGGCTTCCCGTTAAGGAATCCACCTTCATGACTATCGCCAAAGAGCGTTATTCTTGCCGAAAGTTTAAGGATACACCACTTACCGAGGCGCAAATCAACCATATCCTCGAGGCTGCCAGAATAGCACCGTCGGCATGTAACTTCCAGCCTGTGCATGTTTGGGTGGTAAAGAGCCCGGAGGCGCTGGAAAAGCTCAAAGGCGCAACTGATTATACCTACGGAGCCCCCGCGGTGTTTGTGGTTGGCTGTAAGGCCGACAAAGCCTGGGTGCGCAAATACGACGGCAAAAACGGCGCGGAGATAGACGCCGCCATCGTCGGCACGCACATCATGCTGGAGGCATCGGCCCTTGGGCTTGGCAATGTGTGGGTAGGCTCATTCGACCCCGCCAAGATAAAGGCCGATTTCCCCGAAATGGAAGGCTACGAGCCCGTCTGCCTTTTCCCGGTGGGCGTTCCCGCCACCGAGGCCGGTCCCAATCATGCCAAGCGTCAAAGCAAGGAAGAATTCTCGTCGGAGCTGTAAAGCGACGTAAATAATTGACTCTATGATGAAAACAATCCTTGCGGCGCTGCTTGCCCTGGCGCTGCAGATAAGTCCTAGCGTGGTCTGGAAGGCTGTAGTCAATCACTCTGAAGGGGATAGATATCAGCTGGAAATAACAGGAGAAATAGCCAAGGACTACTATATCCACCCAATGGAGGACAAGGCCGTGGGTGTTTCTCTGGAAGTGAATACCACGGACAGGGTTTTTCTGGCAGGTCAGCCGACAGAAGAATACACGCCTTCGGACTACAAAGGCGTTAAGGTTGCAACTGGCAAGTATGTGCTGCGTCAGGATTTGCAAATTAATGGTTCCGAGAAGCTTACGGTGGAAGGAACAGTAGGCTGGAGCGCCTGCAAAGGGGATTTCTGCGGCATGCCGGAGGACTATGAGTTCTCGGTGGAGATTGCCGGTGGGTCCGGCAATGACGTGGGAGTAGGGAATGCTGGTGGCGTCATGACCGGCAACGACCGGTCATCTCTTTGGAGTTTGATCCTGGAGGCCATCCTCTGGGGCTTTGCTATGCTGCTTACCCCTTGCGTGTTCCCGATGGTGCCCATGACGGTGTCCTTCTTCGTGAAACAGGAAAAGGGCGGACGCTTCAAGGCGCTCATGTACGGCATTTTCATCGTGCTGCTTTATACGGTGCCCATTTCCGTCATCATCGGCCTTACATGGATGCTGGGAGGCGAAACAGTTACGGCCGATATATTCAACTGGCTCAGCACGCACTGGCTGCCGAATATCATCTTCTTCGTGATTTTCATGGTCTTCGCTGCCTCTTTCTTCGGCGCATTTGAGATTACGCTGCCCTCAAAATGGACCACTAAGACCGATTCCAACAGCGGCAAAGGCGGCCTTCTGGGCGTGTTTTTCCTGGCGCTGACTCTTGTGCTGGTAAGCTTCAGCTGCACCGGGCCCATCGTCGGCACAGTGCTTATTAAGAGCACTCAGGGCGAGTTCTGGACCCCGATGGTGACCATGCTGGCCTTCAGCATCGCCTTCGCCCTGCCGTTCGCACTTCTGGCCTTCTTCCCCTCCGTCCTTAAGAAACTCCCCAAGAGCGGCGGCTGGCTCAACAGCGTGAAGGTAGTGCTTGGCTTCATTGAAGTTGCCCTCGGCCTTAAATTCCTCTCAGTGGCGGACCAGACTTACCACTGGCATCTTCTGGACAGGGAGGTTTACCTTGCCATCTGGATTGTCTGCTTCACTCTTCTGGGTCTGTACCTGATGGGTAAGATCCGCTTCAAGCACGACAGCCCGCTGGAGTACATAGGTGTAGGCCGATTGGTGCTGATAATCATCGACTTCGCCTTTGTAGTGTACATGCTTCCCGGCATGTGGGGCGCCCCTCTCAAGGCCCTCAGCGGCTACCTTCCGCCCCTTGAGACGCAGGACTTTGTGCTGGGCGCAAAGATGCCCGGTCAAGCCGGGCATGACGGCACGTACGTCATCGCCGGTTCCAACGGCATCGTCGGCCCCAACGGCGTCATTGCCGGCGCTGACCGGCAATCTTTCACCGATTCCCAGGTATCCCTCCCTCACGGCCTCATCGGCTACTCAGACCTTGAAGACGGCATCGCCGCCGCCAAGGCTTACGGCAAGAAAGTCTTCGTGGACATCACCGGCCACGGCTGTGTAAACTGCCGCGAGATGGAGTCCCGCGTATGGAGCGACCCTAAGGTCCTTGACCTTCTTGCAAATGACTTTGTGATAGTGTCCCTGTACGTGGATGACAAGACTAAACTCCCTGAAGACAAGTGGGTTACAACCGATTCCGGAAAAGTTCTCAAGGATGTCGGCCGTGTTAATTCCAACATGGTGCTCAAGCGCTTCGGGGTAAACTCCCAGCCTAATTACTTCATTCTGGACTCCGAAGGCGAAATCCTCCGCGGTCCAAGAGGCTATAATCTTGATATTGAGGAATTTGTTAATTTCCTGACTCTATGACAGGTGAAGAAATAATTGCTCTTATAAAGCGCGAAGTAAAGCCCGCATTAGGCTGTACAGAACCAATTGCCGTAGCCCTGGCCGTTGCCAAGGCTGCGGAAATTATTAATGACAACTGCTCATGCTGCGACTGCTGGCGCATGCAGGCCGATTTCAGGCTGGACATCGCGGTAAGCGGCAACATCCTCAAAAACGGCATGGGAGTTGGCATTCCCGGCACCGGCATGGTCGGCCTTCCCGTTGCCGCTGCCCTGGGCGCAGTTTGCGGGGATTCTTCAAAAGGCCTCGAAGTGCTTAAAGGACTCACTCCGGAGGCCGTGGAAAGGGCCAAGGAACTTGTTTCAAATGGCTGCGTACACATCTCAGTGGCCGATACGGAGCATCTCCTCTACGTGAAGGCAACCGTCTCCGTGGAAGGCGGCCTGCAGGCCAGCGCAGAGGTTGACCCTCATGCCTACGCCGTCATAGAAGACGACCACGACCGCATAGTCGAAACCTCCTTTGCCGACAAGATCCTCATGAGTTCCGAATCGGCAGCGGCTGCCAAGGAATATCGGCCGGAAGCCTATGACCTTACGGTGAAGGATATCTGGGATTTTGCGCTGTCGGCCCCCTATGAAAGCATTTCTTTCATTCTCGGAGACCGCGAACTCAATCTTGCCCTGGCCGAGGAAGGCCTCCGCGGAGACTACGGTCTCAAGGTTGGCAAGGCCATCAGGGAGAACCAGAAGGAGGTTTTCGGCGACGATTTCATGAGCTACGCGATGGGTATGACCGCCGCAGCCTCCGACGCGCGCATGGCCGGCAGCACGCTTCCCGCCATGAGTAACAGCGGCAGCGGCAACCAGGGCATCACCGTCAGCATGCCCGTAATCGCATACGCACTAAAGTATGACGTTTCCGATGAGCCCCTCGCCCGTGCGCTCATTCTCAGCAATCTTGTGGCAATCCACATCAAGCACTACCTTGGAAAGCTCAGCGCCCTCTGCGGCTGCGTGGTGGCTTCTACCGGCAGCGCCTGCGGCATCGTGTATCTGCAGGGCGGCGGGTATGACGAGGTGTGCTACGCCATCAAGAACATGGCCGGCAACATCACCGGCATGGTCTGCGACGGCGCCAAGGTAGGCTGCGCCATGAAAGTGGCTTCCGGTGTGTCCTGCGCTGTGCAATCGGCCGTTCTGGCCCTACGCGGCACCTGCATCCCCTCCACCGACGGCATAGTGGAAGACGATGTCGAAAAGACCATCCGGAACGTAGGTGCCATCGGCTCCGCCGGCATGAAAACCACCGACAGCATGATCCTGGACATCATGCTCTGCAAGTAACTGCCGAGAGGTACCCCATAGTTTCCGCGGCGTATTTGGCTTATAGGATATAAATTAGTTCCTTTTGAATAACAGTTTGGCCGGAGTTTTGCGTATCTTTGCACGCTAAACTTCGGCTAAACTAGTGAAAAAGATACTCCATATCTGTCTGCTTGCGGCTCTGGCGGCCGTGGCGTGCAACAAGGCTTCCACGCAGGAAGTCCCGCAGCATGAACTTAGTCCCATAGAGCAGCAGAAACAGCATCTGGCCGATTCCTACGCCCCATTCATCCAAGCCCTTGACGTTCCCAACCTGGAAGACCCCAAGGACTTTATCCTGAAGCATAGCACCTTGGAACTGGGCCTAGACGGAAAACCCGTTTACAGGCTGGAAAAAGACATGCTCATCCTCCTTAAAATGATTTTCAGCATTAAGGAAGGAGGCGTTGCCTTTGACGCTTATTTTTACGGCGGCCCATTCATGTCCGGCGTTGTAAAACCCACCCTGTCCACAGAATGGGAAGACTGGGAAAACAACTGGGACATAGATGTTTATGACGGCAAAGAGGCAGTAGCCAAACTGGGCGTGGAGCTGCTGGGTGACAATCCCGAGCCTGTCTTCCGCTTCCCCGACGGCACGTCATACGCAGTCACCGGCGTGGTGTTCACAGAATCTCTTATCGATTATCTCATTGAAAATGGGCTTCCTACGGAATAGTGTCATAGCAGCCATATCGCTGCTTTTCTGCCTGGGCCTGAAAGCCCAGGAGCCGGACACCGTCGCCCATCTGTCCCTGGACCGTTCCGTCATAACCGAGCGGGCAGTCCCGCCAATGATCCTGAACCAAAAGGGCATCAGCGGCACAGTAAATGCCGACAAGATAGCCGCCATCCCCTCCTTTCTGGGAAATGCAGACCCCATCCGCTTCGTGCGCCTGCTCCCCAGCGTGCAGGTGAACACGGAGGTGGAAGGCGGCCTGTACATGCAAGGGAGCGACCATTCGCACACCCTCATCTCCCAGTCCGGTGTCCCCATTTACGGCGCCTCCCACCTTCTTGGCTTTTTCTCCGTATTCAACACCCCGCATTTCAAAGGGATGCGTTATGCCACATCGGCAGGGCTGGAATCCCGCATAGGGGGAGTGATAGACATGCAGCTTCCGGACACGGTGGCACGCCGCTGGAGCGGGGACTTTTCCGTCGGCCTCCTGTCGGCCCAGGGGACTTTCGATATACCTATGGGAAAATCGTCCCTGAAGATCAGTGCACGGCGTACGTTCATTAATCTTGTTTACGGGAATATCCTCCAGTTTGCGGGCTATCCCATCCGCTACGGCTTCACCGACGCCAACCTCACCTGGACCTGGAAACCCGGTGCACGTGACCGCGTGTGGGTGGATGTCTTCGGCAGTCTGGACAAAGGCACAGTACGCGGCGGCTCGGTGGAAAAAATGGAGGGGGACTGGTACAACGCACTGGGTGCGGTACATTGGAATCACTATTTCCCGGAGGCTACCCTCAAGCAGACGGCTTATGCCACCACCTTCGGCCTGGATCCTACGATGGAGGCTTTCAAGATTTCAGGCCGGATGGAGTCCTACATCCGCGATTATGGCTATCGCAACACGCTCAAATGGCGGGACTGGGAGTTCGGCGCCCGATACAGCTATTATCACATCCAGCCGCAAAATCCCAAGAGCGAAGGCCACGTCAGCGACTACGGCAACAATGGGCAGGTGCCTGAGCAGCACGCCATGGAGGCATCGGCCACGGCACAGTACAGCCGCATTATAGGCTACTGGTTGGAGCTGAAAGCCGGCCTTGGCCTTAACTGGTACCTTAGCCCGGAGAAGAAGAGCTACTTGGGCCTCACCCCGGAAGTGGACCTTGTGGCCAACATGATGGACGCCGGCAAACTGGACCTTCGCTACGGCCTTCGCAGGCAGAACCTCTTCCAGGGCGGAATCACCAACACCGGTCTTCCGGCCGAATTCTGGATGGCGGCAGGCTCCCTGCAGGATCCCCAGTGGGCCCATTGCTTCTCCCTAGCCTACAACGTGCAGCCTTTCCAGGGAGCGTGGTCAGTATCGGCCGAACTCTATTATAAAATGCTGTATAATCAGTTGGAGTATGTGGGATCGGCCCTGGACATTATCACAGGGCATTATAACCTTTCGCGCAGCGTGCTCAAAGGGCATGGGCGTGCATACGGAATCAACCTTATGCTCCAGCGGCAGAAAGGCCCCCTCACAGGCTGGGTGAGCTATGCTTTCTCCCGCAGTCTCCGCACCTTCGACGACTTCCACGACGGCATCGAATACTCCTCAAACCACGAACGTCTCCATGAGTTGGACATCGTAGCAACCTACGACTTTGGCCGATGGGATGTAGGCGCCACCTTCGTAGCCGCCTCCGGTGCTCCGTACACCCGTCCAAAGTCCTTTTACGTGAGCGGAAGCCGCCTGGTGTGCGAATACGGTCCTTACAATGCGGAGCGCCTGCCCGCTTATGTGAAGCTGGACGTATCGGCAAACTGGTATATCAAAAAGGGCCCTAAAGGCAAGTGCGGCCTTAATTTCTCCATGTACAATGTGCTGGGCAGAGAGAATGCCGTGGCCTATGGCGTCCATATCAACCAGGACCTCACGGCCTACGAGTTCCGTCCCATGGCCATATACGCCAAGTTCCTGCCCTCTATAGCCTTCTTCTGCACCTTCTAAGCGATGAAAAAACTCCCTGTCATATTGCTTGCCCTCCTTGCCCTGGCCTCCTGCCGCAAGGCCGAAACCCCCGGCGAATCCCGCCTGGTGGTGGAAGGCTGGATAGAAAACGGCGGTCATCCCGTGGTGATGCTGTCGGAATCTATCGGCATAACTACCGGGCAGCAGATTAGCGTGCGGGATTTCATGGACCACATGGCCCGCTGGGCTAAAGTTACCGTAAGCGACGGGGAAAAGAGCGTCGTCCTTACCGGCGTTCCGGATCCGGAGTATTTCCCGCCATATATCTTCACGACGGACCGCATAGTGGGCGAAGTGGGCAAGCGATACAGCCTTACAGTTGAATATAAGGACTACGTAGCCACCGCCACTACGGTAATCCCGGTCCCTGTTCCTCTGGATACGGTCTACGTCAAAGACGTAGGGGCCGACAGCACCGCCACCGTCATGTGCGGCTTCGTGGACCCGCAGGAAAGGGGCAATTACTACAAGGTTTTCACCCGCACCGAAGGACGGGACAGCCATTATCACCCCTCCACCTTCGCCTTTGCGGCCGATGACGTGATGAACGGCTACACGGAGCTGTTCCTTTTCAGTACCCAGCGGCTGATGGATTTCGCCATTCTGCCAAATATCATGGAAGGCGACTCCCTTTCCGTGAAGCTGTGCACGATGACCGAGGAAATCTACCGCTATTGGAACGATTTTGAGTACAAGACCGCCTACAGCGCCTTTAACCAAAATCCCTCAGGCACAGATTCTTATTCCAACGTTTCGGGTGCGCTGGGCTATTGGGCCGGTTACGGCGTGGAGAAAGAGAAGGGCGTTAAGATTGTGCGTCCTGCTGCTGCAACTGAGTAAGGAAAATCCCAACCATGGCAATAGCAAGACCGCCCCACTGGAGTGCGGCCAGGGTTTCTTCGCCCAGCGCCCATGCCAGGACGGCGGTTATGAGCGGCACGACGGCAAGGAAAACGCTGGTGCGCGCCACTCCCAGGTTCTTGATGGCGAAGGCCCAGATGGTGAAAGCCGTGGCCGAGCAGAGCAGCGCAAGTGCCAGGGTGGGGTACAGCACCGGCCAGCTGAGGTAGAGCGAAGCGTCAAAATTGGCAATGCCTTTAGTGAAGAAAAGGGGCGAAAACAGCACTGCGCCGAAGAGGAACTGGTACATCACAATCACCGAGGGCGCATATCTGGCCGACAGGTCCTTGGTGAAGGAAATCTGGCTTACCTCCGAGATGACGGCGATGAAAAGTATGCCAATGCCCAGCCAGAACATGGGGCCTGTATGGGTGCGGGTGTATGTGACCAGCCAAAGGCCGATGAGCGTGATGAAAACGCCCAGGATATTGACTTTGCTGAAGTTTTCCTTGAAAATGAGCATCCCGGCCGCCATTGCAAACAGCGGATTGGTTGCTATTATGAGAGAGGTGATGGTGGGGGATTCGGTGAATTTGAGGCCGTAGGTTTCGGCTACGAAGTATATGAAGGGCATGCAGGCGGCCAGGAGGATGAATTTGAACCAGTCCTGCCTGTGGATGCGCATCTTCTGACGGGTGATGAGGTTAAGTAGAAACAGCAGCCCGCCGGCCATGAGAATGCGCACGGGGACAAAGAATTCCACGGGTATCTGAAGGGCTAGCAGCCTGTCGGCCCAGATGTAGGACATTGACCACAGGATAACCGTTCCCATGGCTGCCAAATATGCAGGAAAAAGCTTTTTCATATTGCAAATATAATCATTTTGGGCCGATTGGCTTACGATTTTTCAGATAATCGGCAGCGTATTTGCTGGTCTCGCGACAATATTTTATATTTGCGCCTTGAAAAACCTGAGCCAATGAAGATTATACTTATTACCGGCGCCAGTAGCGGAATCGGCTACGACGCAGCAGCGGCCCTCGCCCGTGAAGGCCATCGTGTATATGCAGCCGCAAGGCGTATCGAGAGAATGGAACCGCTGAAGGCATTCGGAGTCATCCCCATCAAAATGGATGTAACCGACGAAGCCTCCATGCAGGCAGGCGTAGCGGCGGTCTATGACGCCGAGGGTCGCATCGACGTACTCATCAACAACGCAGGGTACGGCTATTTCGGCGCTATAGAAAACGTATCAATGGCCGAGGCGAGACGCCAGCAGGAAGTGAACGTTTTCGGACTGGCCAGGCTTTGCCAGCTTGTTCTGCCCATCATGAGGGCGCAGCACAGCGGCCGGATTATCAACGTGGCTTCAGTTGCCGGCAAGGCTGTTCTCCAGTACGGCGGCTGGTATAATGTATCAAAATTCTCCGTGGAAGCCCTAAGCGACGCCCTGCGCATGGAGCTCAAGCCTTTCGGCATAGACGTGGTTATTATCGAGCCCGGTGCAATCGGCACTGAATGGGGCGACATTGCGGCCGATCATCTGAGCGAATCCTCCCGCGGCACAGTCTATGAGGCCGGCGCCGACAATATGGCCGCTCTCATGCATTTTGCCTATTCCCAGCCTTGGCTCTCAAAGCCTTCCGTGGTAACAAAAGCCATCCTTAAGGCCGTGCGCAAAAAGCATCCCCGTGCTCGATACAGGATCGGCCGCGGGGCGCATCTGATGGTTACTTCCCATGCTGTCATGCCCACAAGCTGGTGGGACTGGGTGAACAGTATGTTTCTAAAGCTAAAGATTAAAGGCGTTACCGACAAGAAGTCAGCGTAACATTTACGCTTTCCAGGGCCGGGCTCATAGCCATTTCCTGAGGGTTGGTACCAGGCTCACCCTGAGGTACTTCCATCCCCATCATGCCGAACAGCTGGGTCCAGTAAACGGGAATTTCACCGTTTGAGTCTTTCCAGTTCATGGGTGTTTGCTCAAAGATGTATTGCCCGTCCGGCGTCAGGTAGCTGTCACGTACCAGTTCGGAGCAGTAATGGGCTCCGTTCCCTTCGCGGAATACGGTGTCGTAGGGTTCTCCGCAGAACGAAATTGCATTTTTGATACATTCGGGGGCAGTGATGCCCTTTTTCAGCCGTTTCACAACAAAGACCGGCAGGCTGCCGTCCTTAAGGGTGAAGTCGGTGATAAAACTGTCCAGCGGATGCCTGTCCACTCCGCGCTTGAGGGTGGCGTCAATGATATATGTGCCGTCTTTGTCAACATCGGCAATGGCTACGTGGATAAGGTTCAGTTCTCCTTTTCCGGTGCTCTCCGATATGGCCTGGCTCATCGAGTCTTCGTCGATGCTGTAGTCCAGCGGAATTCCTACGAAGACAAGGTCGCCGGAGCGAAGCTGCTCCTGACGCGGGCTGCAGGCAAAGCAAAGGGAGAGCAGCAGGATTGATGTAAGTGTTCTTTTCATGGGACTATAGAGCATCGTATGCTTCGATTGCTTTTGACAGGCGCTGTTCTACATCGGCAAGGCTGTAAAGACCGTCGGCATTCTGCCGGAGGCCTTTCAGCGTTATCTTGACGCCTGCCGGGGGATTGTTGAAGGAAAGGGTGCTCTCGTCTTTCAGCTGCTGCGCCGTCGCATATACAAGTATCAGGTCTGCGTAGGATACTCCGTCGGCCCCTTTGAAGCATTCAAATACCAGTTTCCCGCCGATGGGGGTGCGTTTTTCGATTGAGCCGGGCAGGTCGGGAAGTTCCGCTTCCAGGGCTGCAAGTACGCTGCCGATGTTGGAATCGTGGCCGCAGAGGAGGGTGAAGGTGCGTTTCTCGTTCTGAATCTCGTCCAGGATGACCTGGAGCAAGGGATGAGCGACATTTACAGCAACGGAAGGCGCTGTGAAGAGTGCATCGCCGTACCACTCTTTCACCGACGCTATGGTGACCCAGTCGTCGAAAGTCAGTTCATGGCCGAAGGCCGCCTTCAGCTCGTCGGGCTCTTCGTAATACTGCAGGGACAGGGCGTCAGACACCGTGCAGGCCATTTTTAGACCGCCGCTCATCGACGGCTCTGCATTCAACTTGAAGTTTACGGCCGACGGGAACTGGCTGAAGGATGTAGTGTCGGGATATGACGGCGCATTTGTGATGTCGATCACATCCTGCAGCATTTGGTAAGCATCGGCAACTCCTTCGTCAAGATTGCCGAATATGTCCTTGATTTCTTTCTGGGCCTTGGTGGTAAAGCTGTCCGTAAGTTTGGTTATCTGCGGATTGAATACCGGGTCCATCGTGTCGAACTGGACGTTCATCTCGACCCTGGGGTTGACGCCGGGGAGGAGGGCATCGGCAAAAGTTCTGGCCGTTACCTGACAGCGCTGCTTTGCGTTGGCATAGAAACGGAAGGAGTAATTGTCGGCCTGGTACTGGGACAGGATGTCCTTTTTGCTTAGCCACTCATTGAAGAAGGAGCCCATTTTAGCTTCCAGCCTTGTGCCTTTGGCCGTGAGAGTGCTGGGCGTTCCTTCCCATGCGAACCACTGATACTCGCTGTTGGTGAGGCGTGTCAAGACAGAGTTTTTGCTCACGAGAGGGGAGCGTATATTGTGTCGGCTCAGAATTACCATCTGATCCAGAGTGTAGTTCTGTTGGAAGCCGTCCGGACGGGTGATCCATTCGGTGTTGGATGCCGGACTCGGCTCCGGATTATTTTCCGGCTGGCAGGCGGCGACAATCAGCGCCAGGCAGATTAAAAGTAGAAATCTTTGTTTAGACATTGAATCCGTTGTGTTAGTATTGTTCGTGCTTATATTGCTTGGAATGCATTTTAAGTATGCAAAGATACAATTTCTTGATAAAATAAATAAAAAAAGTGTCGGCTGTTTCTGTGCCCGGGTTGTAAGTGCTTCTATTTGAGCTCTATGAGTACGTCGGAATCTTCACCGTCCCGGTCTGCGGTTACGAAAACGTCCAGGTAAATGTATTTCACCGGACCGTTTTTGTCGGGCTGGAGCCGGATTTCGGCATACGGATTGTCTTTTCCTATTTCGAAACCGGCTTCGGCATCCAGGATGGGTTGCTTGGCTCCCCGCAGGCGGATTTTATCTATGCGCACGGAACCGTCTCCTCCGATATGCTTGAATCCGAGTCCTTTGAGTGTCTTGAAATCGGCAGGGTAGAGCATGTACGAAAAGCGCTGGCTGCCTTTCTTCAGGTGATACGGCGTCCAGCCCGGCAGCTCCCGGGGGCGAAGGGAAATGTCCTTGAAATCGCTCACAAGATCGGCTGCTGCTTTCTGTAGATTGCCGTATGTTTCCGCGGACGAGAGTTCCTGCCCGTTTTCCGCAAAGCTGTACTCCCAATTGTCGAAGTCGAAGGGAACACCTTCTTCAAGTGAATCGAACCAATGTTCCCATCGGGGCAGGTAGTAGTCGCGGATTAATCCGGACCATATGCGGGAGGCGTAGTCGTTAAGGCTTCTGTCGCCCCTGCCTGCACCCCAGGTGGTGATGATGCGGCGGGCATTCATTTCATAGCGGGTTTTTTCCTCCGGCGTGTTTCCGAAGGCCCTTGCGAATTCTGTCCACCTTTCAAGCCGGGTCAGGGGATTGGATTCAAGGAAGCGGTCGGCACGCAGCATTGCGTCGCGGAACCGGGCTCTGAGTTCCCTTGCCATCCTTAGGTCCCCGAGCCTGTAGGCCCGGGTCGTCTCATCGGCAAGTATATCTGCTTTGCCGAATGCATAAATGCCTGCCCAGAAGGCTAGATCCTCGCGATACGTCGGATTCTTCCCGAGTTCCTTTCCTGCATCGAAGAACGACTCGATGGCTGAGAAGTGCGCCGGAGTCGTATCGTATCGTCCTCCACGGAGGAAATAGGGACTCCGCTGCAGCCGGTAAATGGCCTGGCTGGAGGTGAATCCGTACGAGCTTGCAAGCATGCCGTCCCAGAAAGCGTCAAGTTCCGGAGGGCACTTTCCATAGCGGTTCAGCGAATACTCGTGCAGCCGTTCATGAATGTCGCGGTGCTCGCTATGCCAGGGTGCGTCGAACGCCAGTTCATACAGAACATCATTGTTCTCCACGCCTTCAGGTGCGCTCCCGATGCCCGAGAGTTTCCCCCTGTTGGGCGAATTCAGTGCGTTCAGATGCCCGTTCAGGTAGTATTCGAGATTGCCGACAGGGACCGTCCGTCCGCCGAAATTGGGTACCGTGCTGTAAATCCAGGGTTTGTTGTAAATGCCGG
Organism: Bacteroidales bacterium; assembly: GCA_017477465.1. Lineage (GTDB taxonomy): Bacteria > Bacteroidota > Bacteroidia > Bacteroidales > UBA932 > Cryptobacteroides. The sequence goes on along the minus strand of JAFUVU010000046.1, from coordinate 70,815 downwards.
AGGTATAGTCCCAGATGAAAGAACTTTCCCAGATGTCGTTGTTGAAATCGGAAGCGAGGTCGATGAGCATCATCTTGTCGTCCGGCACGTCTGAAAACATGGCCCGGATGCTCTCAGGATCCCAGATATGACGCTGGTAGCCGAACATCCAGCCTCCCAGCACCCAGATGGCTTCCGGGTTGTTGTCGTGAATGGAGTTGTAGATCTTGCGTCCGTACCGTGCTATCTGCTCGAAGCGAAGGTCCGTTCCCTGTGGAGCGAACGGAACCTGCATCTCACTGAAACTGTTTGCGATGAAATACTTTCCCTTGCCGAATTCCGCTTCCCACTCGCAATAATACAATTTGGCGATTTTATGGAAGAGTTCCGTCTCGGGGGACAGGAAGTTGGATACGAAGTACGGGCCGTAGCGCCATCCCGAATCGATGAGTTCGACATCCGGGTAGAGCCGCTTGATTCCGTCCGGGACAAAACCGGAAAATGCATAGAATATGGGCGTTATGCCAAGTTCCTGCATCCTGTCCAGCATCTTGTGGGCGAGTTCTATGCTCCGGCTGTAATAGTCGTCGCCCAGTCCGCCGTCGAGCTTGCTCATATTGCCTATCTTGTTCCAGGGAAGATATGCGGGGCCGGTCTCGAAATCGGAAATCTCCTCGTCCGTGAGGCCGAGTTTGTGCCAGACTCTCGCGAATATGGCCTCGAAGCCCACCGGGAACATTATCATGTTGATGCCGTGAAGCGCCACCCTGTCAAGCTCCTTTTCCCACTCGTCCCAGCTCCAGTACGGAGTGGTGTATCCGAAGGTGCAAGTGTTGTAGAAATATCTGAAGGGAACGGAACACTGAACGGTTTTCGAGGGTTCGTCACGGAGGCGGCGTGGCATCCTGAGATTGTTTACGCTCCAGGTGCTGATACCATGATGGTGCTCTCCTGCCCAGTCGTAGAAGCCCCTGCAGGCTGCGGTGGGGGTGCCTGCGGTAATTATCAGCCTCCCGTGGGAAACCTCCGTGGTATAATAGTCGGTTTCTTTTGGAAGTATCTTAATATCAATGTTTTTTTGGGGTCTGCCCAAGCTTCGGGAGATTACTCCGATGCATGCTTTTTCTTCGGTGGAAAGATCGGGCGTCGCAGTGCATGCCGTAAAAACAAGCAGAGTTGCGAATGCGTAAAACAATCTGGAGGATATCATTTGTGTCGCTTATTGCTGGAGACGGTCTTTGTGGAAAGTATATCGTTGAGCCATGATTAGCGGAATCGCGGATACCGCGCATACCAGGCCCATCAGTATCATGCCTCCGGACAGGCCTATGGCCGGTTTGAGCGCACCGAGAAGCCAGGGGGAGATACACGCGACCAGATATGAGAACATCATCATGAAGGAGGTCGCCATCGCACGGAATTCCGGTGCTATCACGTCATACACGGATGCGAAAAGGTTTGAATCGTACATTCCCTTGAAAAGGCCGTACCCGGTCATGGCGAAACACACCAGGGGAAGGGCCTTGCCTGCTCCGACCAATACGAGGAAGGGAGCCCCGGCGAGGAGGCCGATGGTCTGTACGCGAAGTCTTGATTTGGGATTCCGTGCGATACTGCGGTCCGCCAGCCTGGCACCCGCCAGCACTCCTATGATGGAAGCCATCTGCGGGTAGAACGATGCGTCGAATGCCGCAGCGGTGGGATCAAGGCCGAAACTGTCCCTGAGACAGGCCGGCATCCACATCAGGAATGCCTGCCCGGAGAATTGAAATCCGGCGCAGGCAAGTGCGAGAAGCCATGCGGTGCGGGACGTGAAGAATGCTTTAAGGCCGCCTTTGATGAGCGGACCGGCAGGCACGGAGGAGGTGATGCTGTCCGGCCTTATTCTCCACGCCATCAGGCCGGCAAGCACAATTCCGGATCCCCCGAATATGTAGAAGGCATGCCTCCATCCGAACGACTTGGCAATCATAGTGGCAAGAACGCCGCTGAGGATAAAACCGAGGTACAGCGCCACCTGATGAATGGAGATGGCGGTGGCCCTGGATGATTCGGGATGATTCTCGCTGATCAGCTTGTTGGCGGAAGGTGAGTAGAAGGCTTCTCCTCCTCCGGTGGCCACGCTTCTTAGGAGTATCAGGGCCGGAAGCCCCATGCTCAGACCGGTAAATGTGGTGGCGGTGCTCCAGAGCAGGAGAGCTCCCACTATGATCCATTTTTTGCTGAACCTGTCCCCGAGCAGTCCGGCTACGGGGAGCAGCAGACCGTTCACCAGTATCAGGGCCGTGCCCACCAGCCCCATCTGGGAAGCGGTGAGACCGAGGTCCGCCTGGATCTCGGGGAGCAGCACGTTGAATATCTGCCGGTCCGCCTGATTGAAGAAAAAGGCGATGAAGAGCCAGAACACCAGCTCCCATTTGTATGGAAAGACCTTTTTCATCAGAAATAAACGGGCTGGCCGGTACGTACGCTTTCGTAACAGGCATTCACGGCTTCGATGGTGCGGCGGTGCCAGGCGAGGTTGATCAGCGGAGTGTGATGGTTGCGGATGCAGTCCACAAACTCGTCTATGAGCCCGATCCACTCGTCAAAGTAAGTGTACTGAACGGTATATCGGTCGTTGGGAGCCCCGTTGTGATATACGTTGGGCCCGAAGGAATCCACCAGCATCACGCCTTTTTCGCCGCTGATGTTGAAGTTGACTTCCATGCGTTTGGGGAAGACCTCCCAGCCCGGTCCGGGCACTTTGAGCCTTTCTTCAAGACGGGACCAGGACGGATCGAGCAGGAAACTGACGCCGTTTTTCATTTTCCCGTTCACGAGGATGATGTCTTCTTCCTCCAGGTCGGGACGGATATTGGGGCCGACTTCGGCATAAATGTACTCGTAGTCGCTTCCGGTGAGGTGGCGGATCATGTCGAATATGTGCGGGTGGTCACACAGGGCTCCTCCGCGAAAACGGGGATCCCCGTCACGGAGAGGTACGCGGCTTCCCCAGCTCAATTCGGGGACACCCTGCCAGGGGAAAGCCCATACGGGGGAGAGTGTGATGTTGGTAGCGTTGAATGCACTGAGACGTCCGAGACTTTCCTTTGCGAAAATGTCCTTCATGCGGTGTACGACCGGGTTGTAATGCATTTCAAGTTCGACCTGGCATACGATGCCCGCTTCCCGGACCACCTTCATCATTTCGTCATACTCGGCGAGGTCGAAGGTCGGAATCTTCATGGAAAGGATGTGGATGCCGCGACGGGCACAGTTGCGTACCTGCTCCAGGTGGCGGCTGTTTGCCGATGCAATCACCACGGCTTCGATTTCAGGATGTGCGTCGAACATTTCGTCGTCGCTCATGTAGCAGGGGATGTCGTTGTAGCCGTAATGATAGAATATGTCTTTGACTTCAGGCGTTTCCGCCGAAACCGCCACCCAGTCGAGGGACGGATTGTCGTGAAGTGTCTGGAAGTATTTTCTTGTATGTCCGTGAGTGAGGGACAGAATGGCTATCTTGACAGGTTTCATAGCGTTATCTTCTTCTTCGTTTCATTTGATTCCAATGCCGCTTTGACGACTTTCCGGATCCAGGCATCCTGAGCCAGATGCGCATCTTTGGATGCGCGGTCTTTCAGGAAGGCGAATTTCGCACGGACATTCTCGATTTGGACGTCGCTGAGGCCGAAGAGTTCGCTGTCGGTATCTTTATATACTTCGTCTCCGTCCGTCTTGAAGAGATAAATCGACTGCTGGGGTATCTGGGTGTCAACGGCTATGTCGCTGGCAACACCCCTCCTGGCTACGATTTCATGCCGATCGACCTCGGGCTCGCCGCAGGGAATCTGATTCCCGACTTCCACGCTTCCTACCACGCCGTTGTCGAGCCGGATGATTACGCTGCCGCTCCTGCCGTCCGTAAATGCAGCATGCAGGGCGGCTATTTTCTGTCCGGTTATGAATTCTGCAAGGTCGAATTCCCGGTACAGGAGATCTTCGAGGGATGTGCCGCTGTCGGTAAGATGACAGAAACGGAGCAGGCATGGATGCTCCACCGTACCGGATTTCACAAGGTTCCGGAGTTCCACATATTTGCGTGTGCAGCGCCAGGGCTGGAGGGGAACGTGAGCGTCGATGTCTTCCTCCGTATAGGGTACATCATATTTGTTCAGGAGCCATACAAGTCCTTCTTTCTCTGTTTTCATTGTTACAGGCATTTGACTCTGTTGAAATACTTTTTGAGGTAGGCGGCGTTTATTTCATCTCCTCCGGGTTCGTTGGCTGAGGACCATACCGGGGGAGTGATTCCCTTTGCGACACACTTGCTGATGGTGTCTATTTCGAGCCAGTGGGCAATGTAGAAATCGACTATGTTGCTGACAGGGCCGAAACTGCGGTTGAGGCCGGGGATGCGGATGAGGGCGTCGCCAACTGGGTTGTAGTCATCGATGCACACATCGGCAAGGTCGAAGAGATTCTTCTTGCTGGAGTGGCGTATGAAATGGTCCTGCGGCATCTCTTCCTGCCAGTGGGAGGAACTAACCGCTATGAGTTTGGCCCCGCAGCGTTTCGCTTCCATTGCGGCATCGATGGTTGCCGGATTGATGCCTATGTTGTGGAAAATGATGAATACTTCTCCCGGCTGTACCTTGTAATACCTGACGATGCTGGCACCGTAGTTCTCAGTGCGCTCAAGTTCAAGGTATTTGAGGGCCTGGTTGAAAACCGAAAGACTGGTTTCCATAATGGGGTTGATGTTTGCGAGACCTCCGGCGCGGAAGAACATTTCTCCCATCACGAGGGTCGTGTGACCGCCGCCGCCGTAAACGTGTATAAGTTCATCCTTGCGGATGGCTTCCACCATGAGGTCGGTCGCCTTTGAAATGTTGTCCGCCTGTTCGTTGCGAACCTTCTCCATCAAGGCTTCCGCCTTGTCGAGGAATCCAAGATCTGAATGTGCCATATACTATTTGATTTTGAATGTCGGATCCAGTACTTCACCGTAGGCTTCTCCGAGTTTGTCCCACAGTTGGAGGGCGTGGGGTGCGGCGAGAACCGTTCCGCTGCCTCCGCGATACGTCCATGCGAACAGGCTCTCCACGCCCATTTCCTCGTACAGACGGGCAATCTCTTTTATACGGTCGAGGTTCTCCGGTTCGCTGAAGTAGCCCATGAGCCAGCGCTGGTTTCCTTTGCCGTATTTCTTTGCAACATCTACCGTGCGCCTTGTGATATTCTCGAAGAAGCTCTGTGGCAGGCTGTAGTTTATGATGGTCGTTGAGAATACGTCTATTTCCGGTGCCTTGGCGACTTTGTCCCAATTGTCGTACCCCCGGCGCTCGGTAACGTAATATGTGTTCTGGGTAGCGTGTACGCAGCAGATTATCTTTGCGTCCGGTCTGATGGCCTTGAAACGCGCTGCGCTTTCACGAACTGTCGCAAGGGCTTCGTTTTCGCGGAACTGGACAACTTCCGGGGTGAGGAGCTTGGGCATGGGATAGCCAAACTGCTCCTCGAATTTGCGTTGGCAGACAGGGCATCGGCACGACCAGTCGTCCGCCACGCCTCCGGTGATGGACGCAATGCCCTTGGGAAGCTGGTAATGGGGTTCGTCGTAGAAGAAGCCGTCACAGGGAACATATTCGGCGAGTTTCTCGATTGTACGGTAGAAATAATCGCGGAAGGCCGGTGTGTTGAAGCATGCGGCGGCAAGGGGCTCTCCGGTAAGGGCACTCACCTGGCGGTTGCCCGGATTGTTGGTGAGAAAAAGACTTGTCGGTTCTCCTCCGAACCATTTTCCTATTCCCCAGGTGTCGAGATACACCTTCATTCCGAGCCCTTTTGCGACTTTCGCGATTTCAATGATGTTGGGGAACCAGAAATCAATGTCGAATTCAGTGAGGGCGAGGACGACCGCATTGCAGTTGTGGGCGATCATTTCCTCGAAATCTTTTTTTGCGTGCTCCGGGTAACTTAGACCATAGTAGCTGACGCCGGTTTCCTTGACTGCCATAAAAACGATATCAGATTATAAAATTAATTTCATATTATGAAAAATGTGGCTATGCTCTTTACAGCTGTAACAAATATAATTTTTTGTTTTGTATTGTTAGCAAATAATATTATAATTGCATATTAAATTTCATATTGTGAAATGATTCAGGTTTTAGAACGCGCGATGAAAATCGTGGAAACGCTTGGCGAGAATCCGGGAAAGGCATATTCCCTGTCCGAAATTGCATCGGCGGTATCGCTGGACAAGGGGACCTGTTCCCATATTCTCAAAACACTTGCGTCCGGCGGCTTCATCCGCCAGGATTCTCCCAGAAGCGGCTACAAGCTAGGCTACAAGTTCTACCATATTACAGGACACCCTGTCGAAAATGAAGAACTGACCAAGATTGCAAGGAAGGATGTCGAAGCCCTGGGAAGGGAGCTGAATGAAACTGCGCTGCTTGCCGTGGTAAACAGCGACAAGCGTATAGTCCTCTACAGTACAGTCCCGGAGCGGAATCTGATTGTGCGGACCCAAAGGGAAAGAAATATCTATTCTGTCTGTGCGGGAAGAGTGATAGTGGCGAATTATACCCCGTCCCATCTTGAAAAATTCATAATCCGTTGCGGCTTGCCGTCCGAGGAGGAATGGCCGGAAATATACCATGCCGCCCAGCCCAGACAGGCTCTTGCCAATGCTTTTGCAAAGATAAAGCAGGACGGTTATGAAATACTGGATGACCAGCACGGACTGATCGGTTTTGCCGCACCTCTTTTCCGGGACGGACATGTCGTGGGAAGCCTGGGAACTTATCTTCCTGTATCCAGGATGACCGACAGCGGAAAAATCCTGGAAAGGCTGTTGTATTACAGTGGCGAAATAAACAAAAAACTCACTCTCAGCGAGCTCTGATGGCAAGTTCCGAAGATCAGGATATGGGAGCAGATCCCACCTCCTTGGCTTGGAACGCAAAAAAACAAAGACTTTGCAATTTGCCGATTATTAAGCATTTGCAAAGTCTATTTGTGCCCCGGGCGGGAGCTAAATAACTGGTGGCTATCGTGTATTCTTGGTGGCTATCGAAGGATTTGTCTCGCTAAGGTTTGATTTCTCACAAAAAAGCGGGATTGGGATAAAATTGTTAAGTTCGGGCTGAAACAGATTTTGTTGTACCTTTGCCGAAGAATTACATCTATTAATCTTCCAATTATCATGTTATGAAACGTTATCTTCTTATGCTATTGTTGAGTCTTTTTACATTGATGGGCTCAGCCCGTTCCAACAAATTCCTTCGCGTTGAGGGGCAGGACATCATTTGTCCTGATGGTTCAAAACTGCTTATCAAAGGAACAAACCTAGGCAACTGGCTCAACCCGGAAGGCTACATGTTCGGATTCTCGAAGGTCAATTCGCCGCGTTTCATCAATGAAATGCTGTGCCAGCTTGTCGGTCCCGACGAGGCTGCTGCATTCTGGCACGATTTCAAGGACAGCTACATCACGCGCGAGGATATAAGTTTCTTGGCTAAGGAGGGCGTCAATACATTGCGCCTCCCCTTCCACTACAAACTTTTTACCAACGAGGACTACATGGGACTCGCTGATAACAGCAACGAAGGTTTCAGGCTGGTGGACAAGGTAGTGGAGTGGTGTCGTGCCGAGGGCCTCTATCTCATTTTGGATATGCATGACTGCCCGGGCGGGCAGACAGGCGACAACATCGACGACAGCTATGGATACCCATGGCTCATCATCGAACGTGCACCGCAGGAACAGTTTATCGCTGTATGGAAGAAGATTGCGCGTCATTACCGCAACGAACCTGTTATCCTTGGTTACGAACTGATGAACGAGGCTCTGGCCACGCATTTCAACAACGACTACAATCGGCTCTCGCACCAGCTCGACACACTCTATAAAAAAGCTGCGCAAGCCGTACGCGCCGTGGATCGCAACCACATCATCCTTATTGGTGGAGGCAACTGGAACTCGCGCTTCGAATTCATCTCCGAGTGGGATTATGATCCGAACCTGATGTTCACCTGCCATCGCTATGGCGGCGAACCGACGGCTGAGGCTATACGTCATTTCACGGAGACGCGCGAACGTACTGGCCGCCCCATTTTCATGGGCGAGATAGGACATGGCTCCATCGAGTGGCAGACACGATTCAGTGAGACGATGGAATCACTTAATATGGGCTACACCTACTGGCCCTACAAAAAGGTGGACGGCAGTTGCATGATGGGAGTTCAACGACCTGAAGGCTGGCAGCGTATCGTCGATTTCGCTGAAGCCAATCGCGATAATTACAAGTCCATTCGCGAAGCCAGACAGAATCTCTCACAGGCAGAAGCCATCAGCATCCTGCGGCAGTTTCTTGCGAACGTGCGCTATGCTAACTGCAAGCCGCAAACCGATTACATCCGTTCTATGAGACTGAAGGAGGAATAAAATGATATAGCATGAATAAAGGATTTTTTTGGAGGATTCTCTCAAGGGTATTCGTGTGCATCACCCTTGTTGCCGCATCCGATGGATTGGCACAGCCTGCTGCCCTTCATCAGCGAGCAGAACTACAATGACAACATCAAGGCCGCCTTCAAAGTGGCCAGCATCACCCGCCTGGTAACGGAACTGGACCCTGTCACACGCAAGGAGGTCAAGCACCCGCTGAACGAAATAGCCAGCAGCCACCTTGCCCGCCGAACCTTCGCCGGCAACATCTATCGGCAGGTCAAAGACCCCAACTTGGTCGCCTCCCTCACCGGCCACGCCGAAGGTTCCCGCGCCTTCAACCGCTACCGCGAAATCGACCTCGGCATGAAACAGGATCTTGTGAAGATTCTGGAGAATAAGAAGGTTTGAAAGAAAAGAAATGATTAAATTTGCGACATGACAGAAAAGGAACTAAGGCCACTGCTGATCAGGCGCGAGTGGACGGAAATAGAGCTTAAGCGTTCGAAGGACTCTCTGGCAAGGAGTGTCTATGAGAGCATATGCGCCTTCTTGAACAGGCGTGGCGGTCATATTGTCCTTGGCGCCAACAATGACGGAAGTATCGAAGGCGTAAGTGAAGAATCACTGCAGACGCAGTTGGACACCCTTGCCAAGGACCTTAACAATCCGCAGCTAATTAATCCTACCTGTTACATCGAGTTCGAGCCTCTTGTAATTGACGGGAAGAAAGTTATATACGGATATGTGCCCGAGAGTTCAGAGGCGCATACCTATAAAGGAGTTTACTACGACAGAAATCAGGACGGAGACTTCGAATTGCGTAATACTCAGCAGATTTTCAACCTATTGGTAAGGAAGGGGAAAGCCGGATACACAGAGAATAGGGTATATCCTTTCCTTACTATTGAAGACTTCGAGCCCGGTATTTTTGATTTCGTCCGTAGTCAGGCAAAGATTGACAACCCCAATCATCCATGGCTTACAATGAGCGATGAAGAAATACTGGTTTCTTCGGGTATGCGTCTTCGGGATTCCCAGACAGGGCAAGAGGGCTATACACTTGCTGCCGTCTTGGTGCTTGGGACGGAAAGGACAATTTCTAACGTTCTTCCTCATTTCAAGACAGATGCTTTGTGTCGGATTAACGATACCTTTCTTTATGATGACAGAGACGTTATCCGCTGCAATATGATTCGCTCGTTGGAAAGGCTCATGACTTTTGCCAAAAAGCATTTGCCGGAGGTCCCTTTTCTTGAGGAGAGACATCGTATCAGCCTCCGCGATACCATCCTTAGGGAAATATTTCTTAACTTACTCATTCATAGGGAGGTCTCCAATTCTTATCCCGCTTCATTCACTATTTTCAAGGATACAGTGGTTGCAGAGAACTGGAATATTCCATATCATAAGGCAACGGTTTCCCTGACCGAGTTGACTCCTCACCCTAAGAACCCGACCATCGCCAGATTCTTCGCCAACATGGGCTATGTAGAGGAACTGGGTGTGGGTAGAAGGACTCTGCTTAAATATGGTCCCGCATATTTTGATGGTCGTGATGTGGCAATTGAGGAAGATGACGTTTTTCGTATTACTATACCATATAAGCCCACGATTCTTCCTATTGGCGGAATAAATGGCGGAATAAATGGCGGAATAACCGAGGGTGAAAAATTGGCTCTGGATGTTGTTAGAACTTATCCCGGTAATCGAGTCCCATACTTATCTAAAGCATCGGGTATTCCAGAAAGAACATTAGAAAGGTATACTTCTTTGCTTCGGGAAAAAGGATTAATTGAGTATAAAGGATCAAAAAGAACCGGTGGGTATTATCCTGTTGAACGATAGTCCACTCCGAAAACTTGCACAACTCAATTATTTTACGGAACTTTGTATCGCTGCACGGCATAAATCCATGCAGCGATACATATTTTTAAACCTTTAATTCTGGCTCGATATGAAGAGATTGATTTGTGTGCCGGAAGTGCCGGCAAGCCAGATGGTCCTTACCATCATCACCGATGAGCAGTTGGAGGCGTTCGCCGATGCTGTCATCACCAAGTATCAACAAAGCATTGCCCGCCGAAAGGCGTCAGAACCGTCACCGGAAGAGTGGATGACCCGAAAGGAGGTCATGACCCTCCTAAAACGTTGCGACTCCACCATGACCAAGTGGTCCCGCAGGGGCTACCTTGTTCCATCAATGGTAGGAGGCAAGCATCTCTACCGCAAGGCCGATGTGATGCGGATTCTCAATGCAGGGAGGGCGTAGTTATGAAATGCCCGGACCGCACGAGCCTTTCCCTATCGAGGGAGACGTCTGCCCGCCTGGACTGTTACAAGTTTTGGCTCCGCCGCCACGCCGGAAAGGATTATCCGTCCTACAGTGCCCTGATAGATAACATGCTTGACAAGGTGCTGGCGCTGGACAAGGATGCCAAGGCTTTTGTTAGTGAGCATGGCGACCTTTTTTGATTTTTCTTTTTCATCTCCTTCAGAGCCGTCAGGCTCATCTTAAGCAGGCGACTTCGGAGCCTGCTTTTTTCGTTCGCCGCTGGCGTAGAATCGGCCCTGTCGATTGGGTGTTTGTGCTACAAACACCCATCTTGCAATGTGGACCAAAGGATTTCTATTCATGCATGCAGTCATGCCGATTAGTTTTACATAACCTCATCATTTCACGCTCAGCGCCATCTATCGCATCGTGAAGCTATTCGCGGTATAGACTTATGAATCTATATGCATTCATTCCTGCATCATTGCCCGTTAGTTCAAACTGCGAGATGGGCGTTCGTAACACGAAACGCTCGCCCTGACGGGCTCATCCCGTGCGCCTTCGGCAGACATACGCCCTGTTCTCAAATTAGTTACAAAAATGAGAACAGGATTCCGGTTCATGAGACAAATGGTCCGGAGGGTTTTGGATATCTTTGGATTCAAATATAATTCAAACAACCACATATGAACGCAAAATCATTCTTTAGATTCCTGGGGTTAGCCGTCGCGGCCGTGCTGCTGTGCGCCTGTCCGGGAAATGATCCATTTGAGCCGGACGCCCCAATCAATCCCAGTAAGATTGAAGTTGCTTCCGTATCGCTCAGTTCCGATGAAATCAAACTCGGTATTGGAGAAAGTAGCACACTCACTGCTACTGTTTTCCCGGAAGAGGCCTCCGACAAGTCGCTGATCTGGAACAGCTCCAATACCGGGGTAGCTACCGTGAGTGACGGAGTCGTAACGGCCGTAGCCCCAGGTAATGCCACCATTTCGGTAAAGACCACCGACGGCGGCTTCACGGCAAACTGCCTGGCAATTGTGTATGGCAAAGACCTCATCACAGAAGAGAACACCGGCGGGTCCGGAGAAGGCAATGGTTATACGTACACGTACGGCGACAATACAGTCCAAGTAAACGACGAAATCGCTTCCAAGATGAAGAACCTTACCGAAGAAGGTTTCGATATCGACATTACAAACTTGGGAGAAAGCACCATAACTACCCACCACGTTTTTGTTTTTCCTCCGTCCGAGACTTTCCCCGACGGTTATCCCGGAAAGGTCACGAACTTTTACGAAGAAGGCGGAATACTACATGTAACAATGGCACCCGCGGCCCTGGACGATGTTTTCGAGAATTTAAGTCTTTCAATGACTGACATCGACATCAACGACAAGTTGCTGCAGGTAATCGACGAAGACGGTAATGTTATCCCGATGACCAAAGGCGCCGCCGGTTTTACCCTTAGTATGCCATCGATGATGGGTATTTCAGCGAACATCAGTCCCGTGGAAGGCTTTACCATCACTCCCAACTTCACGGTTTCTTTCAAAATGTCCATAGACTGCGAAATCAGCTGGTTCAAACTCAAGAGCTTCCATGCAAGGGTAGAGAATTCTTCAACGCTGGACCTGGATCTTGCCGGAAGCTGCGAAGGCACGCAAAACCTGTTTAAATCCAAGACGGTCATATTCCCGTTCGGCGCCATCCCTGTCGGCCCCCTGGTGATTTCTCCCACCATCACGGCGAGGCTGGTTGCTGATGCCACGGGCTCCGTTGCGGTAACTACTCATCTGCATTTTTACTTTGGCTCTTATGCACAGGTTGAATACACTGAAGTGGGCGGTATCTATTCCGAACTCGGCTACCTTAAAGAACCGGAACCACAGGATTTGCTGAATATCCAAGGAGCACTCAGCGGCGGTGTTGCCGTCGGCGCCGACATTGGTGTGGGCCTCAGCGCCTATTATAAGGCCTTGACGATTGTTGCCAACCTCAAACCGCGCATCAACGCCACTTTCGTGAGTTCCGTTCCTTTCAGCCCCAAGACGCTCACCAATCTTTACGAAGGCACCGGCCTGGGAATGGCATTCTCGCAGGCCTATTTCGAACCGTCCCTGTCGCTCCAGTTCGGCGGCAGTGCGGTATTGCTTGGCAAGTGGGACCAATCGTTCACCTTCCCCGGGAACCTCTCATATTCACTGGACAAAAAATTCATAATACCGGCGCTTGGCGAGAAATTCGAGTATTCCGTACGCGGCCGCAACGCCACGTTCAACACTTCCATGAAGAACAAGGCGTACTATAACAAGAAAGTATTTATCAAACTTAAATATAGAGTGTATGATCCAGAGCGGCCAGGAGAGGTAAAGGAAACCAAATACCTGCATGTAGATCTGGTGCCACAGGGCGATATGCCGAAGAAGGAAGGCGATTCCGTCGAACTGAAAGGCGAGGTGACCAACCTTACTCCGGATACCTATTATGAAATCGAAGGTCCGTATATTACGGTGGACGCCTTTGATTATTCAGCCGATATTGCAATGTACCCGTATCAGAACTTCGACCGCTTGTTACATGTGGATCCGGCTGCGGAGTACCCGCTTGAAGAAGTAAGGGCTATACTCAAGGACCTGTATGCCAGCCGCAACGGCGAATGGGAAGGATGCAACTGGCTGGACAATGATGCATTGAGTTTCGCTCACGTCAGCGGCAACAAGGAGCACGTCTCGATTCTAATTCCTGACGAGTGGAAATTGAATAACAAGATAATGGTCTCAAACCACAATCCTTCTTTCACGTGGGATTTGACTGTTTATCTCTACGAAACCAACCGCCGGACCTTCAATACCGTTGAAATCGAAGATGTCAAATATACGGGAATGAATCCTATTGCAACAAAGCGCCTGGTGTTGCACAGCCCGCTTGTCCACAGCGTCCTGCTATCAACCGATGATAATGGTACGGACGCCCCTGATTATGTGGACCTGAGCGGAACTTCGATAGAACAATTCCATCACTGGGGGGATGTAAAGGACGCATTGATCCTGAACAACTGCCCGAATTTGAAATATCTTGGATATTCAGGAGACGGCCATCAGTATTGTCCCCAGACTTCTTTGCTGGAGTCCTATCCTTCTGAAGTGCGTTTTGGTAATTGTAAAGACCTTGATATGAGTTTCGTAGAGGCCACCAGAGTTATATTCCCCACGATTTCTTTCTCTGGTTGTTCAGGGGTCCTCAAGGTTGCAGACTGCGCAAGGGCCTTCAAATTTGAAAAGAATTCCTTTACGGACCTGATTTTTGAAAACAACACCAATCTGGATTCCGATACTTTCCGTATTGCGGACGATTCAGGAGTAAGCTTAAGTGCAAACAATATCGTCGTAACAGGAGCCCCGTCCAAGGAAATATCGATTAGCGTAGGTTCAGTAAACAGCGTAGCCGTTCACTCTTGTCCGAATCTGAAAAGTCTTAGTGTAGTTGGCTATAAAAGTAATTATGCAATCGATTTCTCCGGAGTCCCGGAGCTTACATTCTTGTCTGTCGGAGGTACTCTTGACGGCCTGGTCCCCTCTTGCATCAGCAGCCTTGCTGCAAAGGCTGGAACAAGAGTGGACTATCCGAGGAAGTATTATTATCACTTCAGATATGCGGGTGAGGGAACTTTCTCCCAGAATAACCCCAAATATCCTGACCCGGAAAAAAGAAGCCGCGAATTCTACTACCTTCAGACTATGGAGCACGGGTATTATTATAGCGGTGAGCCGGAAAGGCATTACCACTGTAATCCCGCATGGGAAAAGGAGAACTCAAACTATCCCAACCGGTGATACGTTATTGTTTGAAAAAATATTATCTTTAGCGTTATGAACCGCCTTTGGGTCATATTCCTTGCCATTCTCTTCGCCGCCTGCGCCCAGGGTGGCGGGGAGGTTCCCGGTCAAGCCGGGAATGAGGCAAGGGGTGCCGGAAATGAGGGAAAGTGCATCCCGATGACCGTGGAGCGGCTGCCGGACCTGAATGTTCCCCGGAATGCGCATACTGCGGCGTTTGTGAACGGGGAGCTCACGGTGATTGGCGGACACACCACCGGATTCATCCCCACCAATACGGCCGAGTATTATAGCAATGGAACTTGGCACCTGATTGACAGCTACTTCCCGCACGACTACGGCTTTGGCGTGATGCTCTCGCCGGACGAAATCCTGTTGGGCGGCGGCTGCGCCGAGACCTTCGGCGAAGGCCAGACCCAGGGCGTGGAACTGTATAGCGCCCTCACCCACAGTTTTACCCCGCATCCCATCATGGATCAGCGGCGTACCCGTCCCACGGCAGCCCGCCTGACCGACGGAACCGTGCTCATCAGCGGCAACTGGTATGCGGCCGACTATACCTCCACCTATTCCGTCACGGAAGGCCCTGCCACCGTGCGGAAATCGGCCGTGCAGCGGGTTTCCCCCTTTATTTTCCAGACTTCCCCGGATAACGCCATTATCTTCAGCTGCGCCGGCACGCAGGACGAGCCGCTGGAACCCATAGCAGAGCGCCTGCAGGGAGAACCCTTTGAGGTTCCGCTACTGCAGGAATGGGAGGACTGGACTCCGTTGGACGGGGGACAGATGAGCCAGTTCTTCATCGGCGACGAAGCCGTGGGCGGCTACGCCTGGCTCTTCCCCGCCATCCGCAAGGCCGATGGACAGCCAGGGCTCATCAAGGTGATTGGAAAGGAATTCTCCGTGCTGGAAACGGAACGCCCCCTCTCGCTGGAAGGACCTGAGGGAGAAGAGCTTACCCGCCATCCCGTCCTACTGGCCGATAGGGAGAACGCCTGCGCCTGGATAGTCCAAAGCATCCTGGGGATGAACCGGATCTACGTTACCAAGGTGGAATACGGGAAGGCTCTCCGCGGCGGAAAAGCCCCCGTTACGCTGTACCGGGCCGATTTGCCGGAAGACCTCCCGGGGCCCTACGCCATGAACCCGGTGCTGCTTCCGGGTGGCCGTATAGCCTTTATGGGCGGCCGGCCGGGGCTGGACGAGTACTATCCCATTGCATCGGCCTTTATCCTTCACACGGAGCCCCAGCCGGAAAAGAGCCGCCTGCCCTGGCTGCTTGGCCTGTTGTGCGGGATCCTGTTCGCCTCCGCCCTTGTGCTCATTGCCCTGCGCTTAAGCCACAAATCGGCCCGCAAAGAGCCGGAATCGGCCCGTGAGACGGTATTTACGGACATGATGACGCGCATCCAAACCCTCATGGAGGAGAAGGAGCTGTTCAAGCGTCCGGACCTCAAGGTGGAAGACCTGGCGGCCGAACTGGGTACCAACGTGGCCTATGTCCGCGGCTGCATCAGCGGCACTTACGGCGGCTCCTTCAAGAGCTTTGTGAACGAATACCGCATCCGTTACGTCCAGCGCATCCTGAAGGAAAATCCCAACGCCAAGATCACCGCCCTGGCCGAGGACGCCGGCTTCTCCAGCAACGCCACCTTCTATCGCAACTTCACCGCTTTCACCGGCCTCTCCCCCGCCGCCTGGCTCAAGCAGCAGCAATAGAGACGGCTTGATATAGAGAAACTCCATCGGCAAGCAGTTCCGCTGTTGTCCAAATGTCGTCCAAGCGAAAAATTATCGCCCTTCCAGCTACCTGAAAGGGCGATAACCGTGCCTCGGGCGGGAATCGAACCCGCACGGCCGTTTCGGGCCAAGGGATTTTCTTACCACTATGGCTTTCGCCACCATCTCTGTTTGTGGTCCGGACTATTCCTTCACCATGGAGTATCGCTCTTTAGGTGTGCCGTGTCTAGTCTCTGCACCTTCCTTTTTCTCAAAGGCTTGGCTCAAGATTGCCTTCAGCGTTACCTGTTAAGGTTTCCTTGAATTTACGGCATTCTACATCTCTCTTTTCAGAGAGTGCACTCAATTGTGTCTAAGTCCCTCGTGTCTACCATTCCACCACCAAGGCAAAATGTGGGACTGCAAAGATACATAAAAAATTTTGAATAGCCTACTCGGCAATTGGCAGCGGCTCCGTTATGTACACTCCGAAGTCTGCGGGGAGCAGTACTTTAGGTATTTCTACCGGGAATCCTTCGGTTGCAGCTTTTGTGGGGGCTTTTGAGGCAACTCCCATATCGGACAGGACGGTGGCGAGCATGGATTCCTGAGGGTCTCCGAGCTGGAAGCCGTCGGCGGGGTTGTCGGTGGCGGTTACATCGGCAGGGAAACCGTCAGGCTCTCCTGCATTGTTGCCGTCGCGGTCGGTGAATTTGGTGGAGATGACGTAAATGCCCCAGCCGGTGGTGTAGCTCTTTCCCAAATCGGTCTTGATGTGGGCCTTGTTTTCACCTTTTGCGATGGCATCGTACCAATCTTCGCCCTTTATCAGGCTGCCTCCGCAGTATTTTCCGTAGGTCTGTTGTCCCACGAGTTTCACATTCATGTAAGGCTTGAGACCGCAGATAAGTGCCTCTGAGGCCGATGCTGTGTTCTTGGAGGTTATTATCCAGAGCCGGCTCAAATCAAGATTTGCGCCGCTTAAGATGATTGTGCCTTCGTCCTGCGGCAGTTCGAAAGATGACGCGAAGCAGAAGAGCCTCCGGTCGTTTCTTCCTTCAGCAACTTCCTTATCGAGCGCTTCCATCAGCCTGGAATTGAACGTGTCTTTTGTCCACACTGCGCCGCTTTCCACTGCCGATGCCGGAGCCAGAAGGGAAGCCAGCACGTTTGCCGTGATGGTGTACCCGCCGGTGTTATACCTCAGGTCAAGTACCAGATCGTCAATGCCTTTGCTTTTGAAATCGGCCGCTGTGGCCACCAGATCCCTGGCCGATACAAGGGTGAAGCTGGTATAAAACAGATAGCCGATTTTCTTTCCGCCGATTTCTAAAACCTTGGAAACCACGATGGGATTGTCGTATCTGTCGGAGCTTTGCAAAGTGACGGACTTGCCTTCCCGGCCAAGTTCGATGGTGCTTCCGCCCATGGCTTCGGCAATGACTGTGGTGTAGTTGTCATCGGCAAGCTGTGTGCCGTTTACCGTCGAGAAGACATCGCCCCTCTTGAGGCCGGCTTTATCGGCAGGGGAGCCTTCATAGGTAAATAGAATCACCAGTTTGTCATGGTTCTGGCTTATTCCGGCTTCGAAACCGAAGGACAGTCCCTGGCCTGTGACCGAGCTTTCGAATGCGGCGGCGTCTTCGTAAAGGGCTGTCCATTGGTCGGCCTGGTAACGGCAGCTTTCAACCATTCCGACGGGGTCCTCCAGGTAGTTGTCGCGGATGTCTAAATACCATCTGCTTATATTGGCGCTCACGGTAGGATCCCCAACCCAATAGTAATAGGTTGCCATATTCTGATTGGCGAAGAGGTTGGTATAGTAGAGCCGTTCGCCCCGGATTCGGCGCTCGCTCTTTCCGCAGGACGACAGCAAAAGCAGGCAGATCGCCGCCCAGAAGTATATTCGTTTCATAGTCCTAAAAATATTTTTTCTCGTCACGGTATAATGCCAAAAAGATGAATATCAGTATAGTGAAAGCCCAAAGGGAAGAGCCTCCGTACGACAGCAGCGGCAGGGGGATGCCAATCACGGGCATAAGTCCCACGGTCATGCCGATATTGATAAAGAGGTGCATGAAAATGCAGGAGGCGACACAGTAGCCGTAAGTGCGAGTGAAATGGCCGCGACATCGTTCTGCATCCAGGATTATCCGGGCTATCAGGAATACGTATAAGGCAATTACGACAAGGCATCCTACAAAGCCCCATTCTTCGCCTACCGTGCAGAAGATAAAGTCCGTGGACTGCTCCGGAACAAAGCCGAAAGTGGTCTGCGTGCCCTGCAGGAAGCCTTTGCCCAGCAGTCCGCCTGAGCCGATGGCGATCTTGGACTGGTTGACGTTATAACCGGCCCCCGCAAGGTCCTCCTTCATGCCCAGAAGCACCTCGATGCGGCTGCGCTGGTGGTCCTGCAGGACGTTTTGGAAAATGTAATCGGTGGAGAAAACAAGCAGCACGCCCACCACGAAGGCGGCAATGGAAATGCCAAGGAAGGTCTCCCGTTTGCGGTAGGCTTTGTAACCAAGTATGGGCAGGGAGGCAAATCCCAGCGCCAGCAAGATGTAAATAGGCTTCACCTTAAGAAGGAAACTCCAGAAATATCGGTCATTGTCCGACGCCTCCGGGACCCATATACGCTGTGCCATCCATTCGATATGGGCGTTGACAAGAGAGCACAGCCAGTCCATCAGGGCAGGCAGCAGTGCCATGACCAGGACGAAAATGCCGCTCCAGAGGAGTTTCTTTTCCATCGGCCCTTTGCCCATAAATGCATTGCAGGCAAGCAGTACGGCCGCAAGAAGCAGTATCGACCAGTAAGGCCCCATGGTAAGCGTGCCCACAAACAGCGCGATTACAAGGCCGATAAGCCCAAGCCACCAACCGGACAAGCCCTCCCGGTACAACACGAAGATGAAGCCGGCATACACCAGGGCGCTGCCGGTTTCGCTTTCGGCGACTATTACCAGCATCGGCACGCCTATTACCAGGCAGGCAAGAATGAAATCCTTGAGTTTGGTTATCTTGAAGTTCTGCTGGCTGACCAGCCAGGACAGGACAAGGGAGGTCGATATCTTTGAAATCTCCGCCGGTTGGAAGCGTATCGGCCCAAGGTCGAACCAGGAGTGCGAGCCTTTGACGTCGCTGGACACGAAAATCACAAGCACAAGCAGCCCCAGAACGAACACATAGAAGGGGATACAAAGCCCCTCCCACAGCCTTGGCGGCAATAAAAAGAGAATGAGTACGGCCAGTCCCAGCGCCGTGAGTATCCATACGAACTGCTTGCCGGCCCTGCCGTGGAAATCCAGCAGGGACCCCGGCTCCGAGGTGTGTGTGGCGGCAAAGATGTTTAGCCAGCCGATCACGATCAGCAGGAGATATACGCCAATCAGTGCCCAATCCACCGACTGCCGTTTATGGGTGGAATTCTCAATCACGTTTTACGCGGGACATAAGGTTGGCCTGTTTCATGCGCTCCTCCAGTGCGGTGCGGGAGACGCTTCCTTTCAAATATTTTTCTACCATCAGCGATGCCATGGGAGCCGCATAGGTTGCACCGAAGCCGCCGTTCTCCACGTATGCGGCGATTGCAATCTTGGGATTGTCCATGGGAGCAAAGCAGATGAAGACTGAGTTGTCGGCTCCGCGGGGATTCTGTGCGGTGCCGGTTTTCCCGCATACGTCAAGCGAGTCGATATGTGCGATCCATGCAGTGCCGCCCATGCCGGCGCCGGAGTTGACGGCACGCCACATGCCGCGTATCACTTTCGGGAAATGAACGGTATCCACCTTGGTGTACTGCTTTTCATAGAAGCGGGAGTCAATCTCCACTCCTTCAGACGCTTTGATGATGTGCGGAATATAATAGTAACCCCGGTTGGCGATGGTGGCGCAAAGGTTCGCCAGGTGCATGGGAGTGGCCAGAATCTCTCCCTGGCCGATGGAGAGCGAAATCACCGTAGTGGAGTTCCATCCGCCCCGGCGATATACCCGGTTGTAGGTCTTTGAGGTGGGGATGCTGCCGGCAAGTTCGGCCGGGAAGTCGCTGCCCAGCTTTCGGCCGAAACCGAAGCTTTCAACATACTCGTGCCATGCGTCCAGTCCTTCGGCCACGTTGGCGTATTTGTCGTTGTCGAGGATATTCTTGAGCACGTAGCAGTAGTAGGCGTTGCAGCTCATCATGATGGATTCTTCCATATTGATGGGCGACTTGTGTCCGTGGCAGCCCAGCTTGTGCCCTGCGCCGAAGTGATAACCTTTGCTGCAGGGATACATCATTTCCGGCCTTAGCACGCCCTCCTGCAGGCCGATGAGCCCGTTCACCAACTTGAACACCGAGCCCGGAGGGTAAGAAGCCTGCACCGCGCGGTTGTACATGGGCTTGTACGGATTCTGGGCAATTTCGTTCCAGTATTTGCCGATATCGGCAAGTTGGCTTACATCTACGCCGGGGGATGAAACGAGGGCCAGGATTTCGCCTGTGGAGGGCTCGATGGCTACGATGCTGCCCACCTTGTTCTGCATCAGTTCCTGCCCATACTGCTGGAGCTGCGCGTCAATTGTGGTTACTATGTCGTGACCGGGGATGGCTTCCTTGTCTTCGGCCCCGTCCTTGTAGGACTGCTCAATCTGGTTGCGGGAGTTGCGGAGGTAGATGTGATACCCCTTTTCGCCGCGAAGGTCCTTCTCACGGGCTGCTTCGATGCCGGTCATGCCTGCGTAGTCGCCGCTGCGGTATTCTCCCGGATGGCGGTCTATGTAGGCCTGGTTTACCTCTGAAACATAGCCCAGCAGGTTACCTCCGGCATTCACCGGATAATCCCTGATGCCGCGCACCTGCCCGCGGAAGCCGGGGAACTTGTATTTCACTTC
Source organism: Bacteroidales bacterium (assembly GCA_017477465.1). GTDB lineage: Bacteria > Bacteroidota > Bacteroidia > Bacteroidales > UBA932 > Cryptobacteroides. The sequence continues at coordinate 49,689 of JAFUVU010000046.1, read as the reverse complement.
GTCGAAGCGCATGTACACTTCGGACGGAACCATGCGCATCATGGTCACCGCCTGAAAGCCGATGGAAGAGCGCCGCCGATGGTAATCATCCAGCTTGCTGCGGATGAAATCGGGCTCTACGCCAAGTACGGTGGCCAGCGCCACGGTGTCGAAGGCCTGCACTTCACGCGGACTTACAAGGATGTCGTAGGCCACTTTGTTGCCCACCAGGACTTCGCCGTTGCGGTCGTAAATTACTCCCCTTGTAGGGTAGATTGTTTCGTAGATAGTGGAATTGCGGTCCGCGTCTTCTTTGTATCGGCTGTTTACTATCTGGAGCGAGAAAATCTTCCCCAGGAGCAGAAGCGCTGCTGCTCCCAGGCCGATTAGCAGACGGATATGACGGCCTTCACTGTCCATTACTTGCGGGTGTCGGGCGCCAGGACTTGCAGGGTGCACATCGACAGGGCAAGGCCTGTGGCAAGGGACGCAGCGAAGCGGGCTGCATTGAACCAGAAGGGACGGAGACCGGCTCCGTCGGCCCAGATATAGATTGCAAGGAACACCGTCTGGGCAAGCAGGATGGCCAGCGTCAGTTTCCCGAAGCCGCTGCGCTGGAGAGAAAAGTCTTCCCCTCTGGCGAATACTTCGTTGCCGAACACAAGGCGGATGATGGGATTGCGGAGGAAAGCAACAGGCGTAAGCGCCAGGGCATTAAGGCCGATGACCCCTTCGGACAGAAAGTCCACCGCCAGTCCGGTGACGAAGGCGATGGCCATTGTGCCGACGGTGCCTACACGGATGGATATGCACAGCACCATCACGGGAAGGATGCTGAGCATGATATAGGGCGTTACGTGGAAGTAGTTGCTCAAAAGCAGCTGGGCAATGAGCAGCAGGACGTAGGCTATCCAGAAGTTGGGCTTTCTCATTGCGTAAACTGTTCTATTTCGTCAAAAGAGTTGTTATGAACCACTGTTACGTAGCGGATGGCGCTGAAGTCCTGGAACAGGGTTACTGCAATCTCGTTGGTGGCGCCGTTCACTATGCGGGATTTTCCGGCCACGCCGAGGGGAATGTCCGGCGGGAACATCAGGGAATGGCCGCTGGTGTAAACGGTGTCTCCCTGCTCGTATTTGTACATGAGCGGAATCTCCTTGAGGATGGCGCCGCTGGAAGATATGCCGTCCCATACCAGCAGGCCGCTGCCTCCTTCTTCACCCAAGCGGGCGCTGATGGAGATGTCGTGGTTCTGGAAAGAGAAGGCGAAGGAGTGATGCGCGCTCACGGCATCGATAATGCCCACCACGCCGCTGCGGGTGATGATTCCGGACTTTTCCTGCACTCCGTCTTCGTATCCTTTGTTGAGGATTATGTAGTTGTGCTGCTTATTCTTGCTGATTTTCACAACCTCTGCGGGAATTAAAGAAAATCCGGGCCGATAAGTGCTGTCCAGCGAATCGACTTTGACTTTGCGCAGCTGCTCCCGGGCACGGAGAAGTTCTTCCCTCAGCTCGAAATTTTCGGCCGCAAGTTCTTTGTTGGCGGCGCCGAGCGAGAAGTAGGAGCGAATGGCCTGGGTGCTTCCCCAGACCGTGCCCATTACGGCATGCGTTCCCCTTGCCACCCATATACGCTGCAGGGAGGAATTGCGCGTCACCATACTGAGCGCTGCGATTTCCAGGAGAATGAAAACCGCAGCGTTCACCACTTTCGCTATCCAAGCCGGTGCGTGCATAGGACTAGCGCATAAGGAAGGAGTAGTTGTCCGTGTTCTTAAGGGCGATGCAGGTGCCGCGGGCAACTGCGCGCAGCGGATCTTCCGCTACGTGGAAGGGGATGTTGACTTTCTCGGACAGACGCTTGTCGAGACCGCGCAGCAGAGCGCCGCCGCCACTGAGGAAGATACCGTTTTCCACGATGTCGGAGTACAGCTCCGGCGGGGTTTGCTCCAGTACTTGCTGGATGGAGGCCTCCAGGCGGGAGATTGACTTGTCCAGGCAGTGAGCAATTTCCTGATAGGGGATGAGAGCTTCTACCGGGTGGCCGGTCATAAGGTTGGGACCGCGTACCAGGAACGGTTCCGGTTCTACGTCCAGCTGGGGGATGACGGCGCCGACGGCGATCTTGATTTTTTCGGCCGTGGTTTCACCAACCTTGATGACGTGCTGCTGACGCAGGTAATTCTGGATATCGGCAGTGAAGACGTCGCCGGCTACGCGGATTGATTCTTGCTGGACAATGCCGCCGAGGGAGATGACGGCAATTTCGGTTGTGCCGCCGCCGATATCGACCACCATGTTGCCTTTTGGCGCTTCTACGTCAAGGCCGATACCGAGGGCTGCGGCCATGGGCTCGAAGATCAGATATACGTCGCGGCCTCCGGCATGTTCGGAAGAGTCGCGCACGGCTCTGATTTCTACTTCCGTTGAGCCGGAAGGAATGCCGACCACCAGCTTGAGGTTGGGGGCGAAGAGGCTGCGGTGACGGGAATTTACCTGTTTGATGAAGCCGCGGATCATCATTTCTGCGGCATTGAAGTCTGCGATTACGCCGTCTCTCAGGGGACGGACGGTCTTGATGCCGGGATTGGTCTTTTCGTGCATCAGCTTGGCCTTCTGGCCCAGGGCGATGCATTTGCCGGACTGGTTGTCGATGGCTACTATGGAGGGCTCGTCAAGGGCTATCTGGTCATTTTGGAAAATGACGGTGTTGGCGGTGCCCAAGTCCATGGCCAGTTCTTGGTTCAGGAATCTAAAAGCCATATCTTTATGTGTCTATAGTCTATTAACCTTCAAAAGTACGAAAAAATTCTTACATTTGCGTAAAGTATTTTGATAATGAAAAGAAATAAATACGTGGTGATAACTGCGGGCGGTAGCGGAAGCAGGATGGGAGGGCTCATACCCAAGCAGTTTCTTGAGTTGGAAGGCAAACCCATACTCAGGCTCACCATGGAAAAATTCTTGGATGCACTGCCGGATATTCATGTGATTACAGTGCTTCCGGAGGCAGGAATAAGCACCTGGCGCCAGTACTGTCTCAAGGAAAATTTCACCTGCCCGCAACGTCTTGTAAAAGGCGGATTCACCCGTTTCCATTCAGTCAAAAACGCTTTGGCCTATGTCCCGGACGGGGCTCTTGTGGCCATCCATGACGGCGTCCGGCCCCTTATATCGGTGAAAAAAATCAGGGAACTGTTCTCATTGGCGGAAAACGTTCCCGCCCTGGTTCCGGTGCTTCCCGTAACGGACACGCTTAAAGTCCTGGACAAGCGCGACGGCACTCTTGTAAGCAGCCCGGAAACGGCCGACCGCAGCCGTCTCTATGCGGCCCAGACGCCTCAAATCTTCCACAGTGAAAAACTGAAAGCGGCCTATACCTTGGGCTATGACACCCTGTTCACGGACGACGCTTCGGTGGCTCAGCGATATGGAATACCGCTCACCTTCGCCGAAGGAGAGCGGTATAATCTGAAAATCACAGTTCCGGAAGATCTGGCCCTGGCCAAAGCCATACTGGCATTTGGCGACAGTGAAAACTAGTCCCTGCCGGTATAGGAAGTCGATTTGAATTCTTTCACCCAGACCTGGCGCTCGATAGGCTCGTCCAGGGAAATCATTGTATCTGTTGACTGGATATAGGGTATTTTCTGTATTGTGTTCAGAAGAACTTCCATGAGGTGGTCGTTGTCCAGGCAGTACAGTTTAGCGAGAATAGCATATTTGCCGGTAACGAAATGACATTCGACAATTTCCGGAATCTTCTTCAGATTTGATATTACTTCCGGATATTTTGTGGATTCCGACAGAGAAATGCTGACGAATGCGCAGACGTTCAGGCCCAAAGCCTGGGGCTTGACTTGTAGCCTGGAGCCAGTGATTACTCCGTTTGCTTCCAACCTCTTGAACCTCTGATGAATAGCGGCTCCTGAGACACCGCATTCACGGGCTATTTCCAGAAAAGGCATTCGTGCATTTTTCACCAGAAACGAAAGGATTTTCTGGTCTATCTGGTCGATGTGATAACTTGACATGGACTTACATTTTTAAACTAACCGCCACAAATTTACAAATTCTTTTTATTTTTTACGCCTTGTCGTGAATTTTTTTGTGGGCTCGGATGCTGCTATAATCGCTTGACAGTCAGCCTCCGTTAGTGTCTCTGCTTTGGTGCCTTTAGGAATTTTGAAGTTTGAATTACCTTGCTTGATATATGGTCCGTACTTTCCGTTTATAACCTTGATGTCCCCAAATTCAGCCAGAAATTCAGGGGCGGCCTTGGGCGCCTGAGCTTCCTTGATTAGCTGCATGCATTCCTCAAGCGTTACGGTCAGCGGGTCCATTCCTTTTGGCAGAGTGACGTTCTTGTCGCCGTATTTCAGGTAAGGGCCGAAGCGTCCGCGGGTGGCAATTATGTCGATACCGTCCATCTGTCCCACAGTGCGGGGCAGTTCCAGAAGCTTCAGGGCTTCCTCCAGGGTAAGCGTCTCGATGAGCTGGCCTTTTCCAAGGGATGCGCTCTGACGCTTTTCACCTTCGCCCTTTTGCACATAAGGACCGAATTTGCCGAATGCGGCAATCACTTTATCCCCGTCCGGAGCAATGCCGATTTCCCGGGAGACCTTGCTGTAGGTGCGGTCGGCCATCACTGCCTCCACGTGTGCGTGGAAGGGGCCGTAGAATGAGCTTATCGCGTCGCTCCAGATGCGCTTTCCTTCGGCCACCTGGTCAAAATCGGCCTCAACGTTGGCGGTGAAGTCGTAGTCCATTACGTCGGTGAAATGATCCACCAGATATCCGGACACGATGAGGCCTATTTCCTGAGGGAGGAGCTTGTTCTTTTCGGCGCCTACCACTTCCGTCTTCTGCGAGCTCTTGACGGTGCCGCCCTTGAGGCTTAGGTTGGTCACTTTGAACGGTGTTCCCTCCTTGTCGCCCTTGACCACATATCCGCGTCCTGTAGTAAGGGTGCCGATAATCGACTGATAAGTGGACGGACGGCCGATTTCTAGCTCTTCCAGCTTCTTGACAAGCATTGCCTCCGAATAGCGGAGCGGGGGAGCGGTGAATTTGCAAAGGGCCTGTACGCCTTCTTCGCGCATGGGTGTGCCGATGAAGAGCTCCGGGAGCACGACCTCTTCGTCCGCGGGGCCTTCCTGCTCTTCGCGGCTTTCCATATACACTTTGAGGTAGCCGTCGAAAAGAATCTGCACCGACTGGGCGCCGTACTGCTCCGGGCGCTTGTCGAGGGATATCTTGATGGAAGTGTTAAGTATGCGGCTTTCAGCCATTTGCGATGCTACGGTACGCTTCCAAATCAGGTTGTAGAGCTTCTTTTCCTGCAGCGTTCCTTCTATATCGGTGTCGCCGATGAAGGTGGGACGGATTGCCTCGTGCGCTTCCTGGGCCCCTTTGACCTTGGTGCGGTACTGGCGGGGGTGGGAATAGGCTTCGCCGTAATTGTTGAGGATGAACTGCTTGGCGGTGTTCAGCGCAAGGGAGGACAGGTTTGTCGAGTCCGTACGCATATAGGTGATCAGACCTCTTTCATATAAGGTCTGCGCCACCCTCATGGTTGTGGATACGGGGAAACGCAACCTGCGGGCTGCCTCCTGCTGAAGCGTGGAGGTGGTGAAAGGAGCCGGCGGCACTCTCACGCCTTCCTTTTTATCTACGGACGCAATCTGATATACTGCGCCGATGCTGTCTTCCAGGAACTTGCGGGCCTCGTCCTCCGAGGAGAAATGAGTGTCGAGGGTGGCCTTGACGCTGCTGTCGGCCCCTTCCGGGCGGAAGATGGCTTCAACCCGATAAAAAGGTTCCGGCTTGAAGTCCATGATCTCCCTTTCGCGGTCCACTATGAGGCGGAGGGCGACGCTTTGCACGCGGCCTGCGCTGAGCTTGGGCTGGATTTTCTTCCAAAGGATGGGGGAGAGTTCAAAGCCTACCAGGCGGTCCAGTACGCGGCGGGCCTGCTGGGCGTTCACCAGATTCATGTCGATGTCCCGGGGATGTTCTATAGCCTCCAGGATAGCAGGCTTGGTGATTTCGTGGAAAACGATGCGGCGGGTCTTTTCGCGCGGAAGGTCCAGAGTTTCCCTGAGATGCCAGGAAATAGCTTCCCCTTCACGGTCCTCATCGGAGGCCAGCCAGACGGTCGAGGCCTGCTCTGAAAGTTTGCGGAGTTCCGCCACTACTTTCTTTTTGTCGGAGGGAATCACATACTCCGGTTGGAAGCCGTGCTCGATATCTACGCTGAGCTTATGTTCTTCCAAGTCGCGGATGTGGCCGATGGAAGCTTTTACCAAATATTCGCTTCCAAGGTATTTCTGAATGGTCTTCACCTTGCCGGGAGACTCTACTATAACTAAATTTTTGCCCTCCATATTCTCAAGTTTTTCAGTTTTATTCTGCAAAGTAAAGCAGAATCGGGGCAATTTTCCAAATTTTCTGTGTAATTTTGTAAACTGGAATTTCTGCCAAGACCTTAGGTCTTGTACGCGGACGAATTTTTTTAGACAATGACAGAAGAAAGCCGTAAAAAGATAACAAAGTGGTTCTGGTTCCTGCTGGTAACCCCTTTCGCCGCCCTCGCTATCCTGCTCTGCCTGGTCTGGGCCTTTGCCGACATACCCTCTATAGAAGAACTGGAAAACCCGGATTCCAAACTTGCCACCCAGGTAATAGCGGAAGAAGGCGAAATCCTTACTACCTATCATATAGAGAACCGCACCTTCGTCTCTTACGACGAACTGGCCCCCTCCCTTATCCAGGCAGCCGTAGCCACTGAAGACAAGCGTTTCTACAAGCACTCAGGCGTAGATCTGCCGTCCCTTGCGCGCGTTCTGTTCAAAACGCTCCTTTCCCGGGATTCATCCCAGGGCGGCGGTTCCACCATCACCCAGCAGCTTGCCAAGACGCTCTACCCCCGCGGCGAGCATGTAGGCAAGGTCAAAATGGTGTGGATCAAACTGAAGGAATGGATAACAGCCATAAAGCTGGAAAGGAACTACACCAAGGAAGAGATTGTGGACATGTACCTCAACGCCATCTTCTTCGGCTCCAATTCTTACGGCATCTCATCGGCGGCAAATCAGTTTTTCGGCAAAAAACCGGCCGACCTGCTGACGGAAGAAAGCGCCGTGCTCGTGGGAATGGTCAACAAACCCACAAGGTACAATCCTTCTATAAATCCCGACCACGCGCTCAAGCGCCGCAATCTGGTACTGGAGCGCATGAGGGAGATGAACTACCTCAGCCGTCAGCAGTGCGATTCGCTGCAGGCCCTTCCCATCGTCCTTCACACCCGCACCGGAGACCGTACAACCGGCGTCGGCCCGTATTTCCGCGATATGCTTCGCCGCACTATGAGCGCCTCCAAGCCCAAACGCTCCTCCTACCAGACGGACGAAGACTATAAGGTGGATTCTCTCCTCTGGGCCGAAGATCCCGTGTACGGCTGGCTCAACAAGAATTCAAAGAGCGACGGCACCCCCTACGATCTGGACCGCGACGGCCTGCGCATCTACACTACCATCAATTACAAGATGCAGCGTTATGCGGAAGAAGCAATTGCCGAGCATCTGGGCAAAGACCTCCAGAAAGCCTTCTTCCGCGAGCTCAAATACCGCAAAAACGCTCCGTTCTCTTCCGATACAGACAAAAAAGTCATCGAGACAACCCTGCAGCAGGCCCGCCGCTGGAGCGACCGCACCCGCATGATGAAGGCGTCCGGCCACTCGGAATCGGAGATAGAAGCCTCCTTCGACAAGCCGGTCAAAATGCGTGTATTCTCCTGGAACAAACCGGGTTACATCGATACAACGCTGACTCCTAACGATTCCATACGCTATTACAAGTCCTTCTTCCGCGCCGCCTTCATGGCCATCGAGCCTGGCACAGGACATATAAGGGCATACGTAGGCGGTCCTGATTACCGCTATTTCAAATACGACAACGTCCGCCAGGGCAAGCGCCAGGTGGGTTCCACAATCAAGCCTTTCCTCTATACTCAGGCGATGGAATCGGGCATGACGCCCTGCGACCCCGTACTAAATTCGCCGGTAGTCATAGTAGTGAACGACGATCAGACCTGGTCCCCCCAGGATCCCCATGCCGACGGCACGATGGTCGACCTTCGCTGGGGTCTGGCGCAGAGTTCCAACTCGGTATCGGCCTATCTGATGAAGCAGCTCGGGGCGCCGCAGATGGTTTCCATGATGCGAAAGATGGGTATCGGCGGCTTTATCGACCCTGTGGTGTCGCTTTGCGTAGGATCGGCGGATCTTTCTGTCTTTGACATGGTTACCGCTTATAACACATACCCTTCGGGCGGCACTTATACCGCTCCGGTCTTTGTGACGCGCATCGAAGACAGCGACGGCAACATCCTCGGCCAGTTCAGCGACCGCAAGCGCGAAGCCCTCTCGCAAAGGGCCACCGGCGAAATGGTGCAGATGATGCGCGGAGTGGTGGATGGCGGTACAGGCAGCCGTCTGCGCTTCAGATACGGGCTCAAAGGTGAAATCGCAGGAAAGACCGGCACCACCAACGACAACTCCGACGGTTGGTTCATCGGCTACACGCCCACCATCACCGCAGGCGTATGGGTGGGTGCCGAAGACCGCTATGTGCATTTTGCAAGCACAAGCCTCGGCCAGGGTGCCAATATGGCCCTTCCTATCTGGGGCCTGTGGATGCAGAAAGTCCTTAAGGACGGGACTCTTGGCATATCGGAGAGTGACACCTTCCCCGAATTCACCAAGGGGTCGTTCTGCTCCTCAGGCTCGGAGCAAGGCGCTTCCGAAACAACAGATCTTGAAACATATTACTTCGAATAATGGCTAATTATCAGTCAATTGCTGTAATCTATGGCAGCGATTCCTCCGAGTGGGAGGTGTCATGCAGGAGCGGAGAATTCACCGCATCCCGCATCGACGAATTCAAATGGGACGTTTACGAGATTTTCGCCCGCTTCGGCCAGTGGAAACTTGTGGCAATGCGTAAGGCCAACTCCATGCGCCAGGCTTTCCCGGAAGGCGCTCAGCCGGAAGTTGACAAGTCCGACTTCTCGGTCATGGTTCTCGGCGAAAAGATAAAATTCGACTTTGCCTATATCATGCAGCATGGCGCGCCCGGAGAAACCGGCCTCCTCCAGGGCTATTTGGAGATGCTCGGTGTCCCGCATTCCACCTGCAGCGCTTTCGTAACCACTATAGCATTCGATAAATACGCTTGCAAGAGCTACTTACGCAATGCCGATTTTGTCAAGATGGCCAAGGACGCTTTCATCCGCGAAGGAGAAGATGTCGAAGACTTTTCCGTCAAGACAGTTACCCGGCTCGGGCTTCCGCTCTTTGTAAAACCCACCAGCGGCGGCTCCAGCTTCGGCATCACAAAAGTGGAAAAAGCGGCCGACCTTCCCGCAGCAATCCGTTACGCCTTCAAGGAGAGCAATACAGTAATAGTGGAAGCCGCTATCTATGGAGACCACGAACTCACCTGCGCGGCTTATTTTGACGGCACTTCCGTCAAGGCTCTGCCTGTCATCGAGATTATCTCCCAGAGCGGCTGGTTCGACTATGACGCCAAGTACAACGGACTCAGCCAGGAAATCTGCCCGGCCCCCATCTCCGATGAACTCACCGCCGCCGTCCAGGAAACCACATGCCGCATTTACAGCTTCCTGGGTTGCAAGGGCCTTGTCCGAATGGACTATATTTCCACCCCTGACGGCCTCTATTTCCTGGAAGTGAATATAATCCCCGGCATGACCAATGCCTCGCTCGTTCCCAAGATGGTGCGCGCAGCCGGTCTAAACTTTACGGACTTCCTGACCACCATAATAGAAAACGCCTGATAATGCTGCTCACTGAATTTCTGAAAAAAGGTGTAGCGGCCCTGGAACCATTGTATCCCACGGCAGAAGCCAAAAACATTATCCTGATGCTGTGTGAGGAGATGATAGGGACCAAAAGCTACACGCATATAGTGGAGCCGCAGTACCAGATAGACAAAAAAGGGGAGCAGCCGCTTGCAGAGGCCCTTGTCCGTCTTCAGGCAGGGGAACCTATCCAATATGTAATAGGAAGGGCCGAATTCGCCGGCCGCAGCTTCCGCGTCACAAAGGACGTCCTTATCCCGCGCCCGGAGACTGAACTTCTGGTGCGCGAGGCAATCAAGATTGCCGGCCGTATAAAACGGATGCGTATCCCTTATGGAAAATCGGCCGAACCTGTGCGCGTACTTGACCTGTGCACCGGCTCCGGCAATATCGCATGGTCTGTGGCGCTTGGCGTACCCGGTTCCCGCGTAGTTGGCGTGGATATGTCGGAAAAGGCACTGGAAGTAGCCAGAAGCCAGAATTTCTCCGCCGAGCTGAAAAGCACCGGCGCCCTTGCCCCCACCTTCGTAGCCGCCGATGTCCTGGATACGGAACAGGAATTCAACTACGGCAGCTTCGACCTTATACTCTCCAATCCGCCGTACATAATGGAAAAGGAGAAACCGCAGTTGCGCCGCAACGTGCTTGGTTATGAACCTTCCGAGGCTCTGTTCGTCCCGGATGACGATCCGCTTCTTTTCTATCGGGCCATAGCCCGCTGGTCGGAGCGTTTTCTCTCCCCTGAGGGGAAGGCGCTTACGGAGATAAATGAAGTCCTCGGCAAAGAAACGGCCGATCTTTTCCGCTCCTCCGGCTTCCAGGAGGTAAACCTGGTAACGGACTTTTACGACAAAAACCGCTTTGTTTTTTATATGAAATAGGCCTTCCAGCTAACCTGGAGGCCTATTTTGCTATTTATCCGTTTTAATTTTTTAAAACGGATAAGTTTCCGGTACTTTGTAGCAAGGAAACGGCAAGTAAAAAGCCGCAAAAAAGCTATGAAATACTGTTATTTAAAAGCAGGGGTGCTGCTGGCCCTGGGTACTGCAATTCTGGCAGCCTGTGACAAATTCAACACTGAGGAGCCCCTCCCTCAAGAGCCTGCCCCGTTTGTTTCCCTTGAAGAGGTTGCGCGCCTGTTCGCTTCTTTGCCGCTGGAGGCCCAGCATCTTGAAGAAGTGCACGATGCGGCAAGCGCATCGGCAGGCAACGGTTATGACGAAGAATACCGCATGCAGGACCTATTCCGCGCCCCCGGTAGCGGAGTAGGCGATGATGGAGAAACCAAATCGGCAAAATACCCGCATCCGCTTAGGGAACTGCTGCATGATGCGGTCCTGTCAACAAAGGCAGGCGAGGGAGACGCTGAGGCGTGGCTGGATTCCCTCTCGCTGTCGGATGTGCAGATTTACTGGCCATATTCGGATTCCTGGAACGGCGAAGGGCTGCCCATAATAACCTACGACACGGGTGACGGCGCCCTCCGCAACGAAGGTTTCGCACTCAAAAGCGACGGAACGGTGGAGAAGATACTGGTGAGCGAAGAAATGGCCGCAGAACGCCCCGTATGGGTGATGAACCGCAACTCGGATGCGGACTATAAGTCTTTGGAACTGCGCCGAAGGGAAGACCCCTCCTGGGGCAGCGGAGGCGGCGATATACTTGTAAAGGCCGATGCCCCCGAATTGCGCACCCTTGTCCTCCGCTCGTTCAAAGCTAAGCGTCAATTCGATTCCTGGCTGGCCGGGGGCAGTGAGTTTTTCTGCAAAGTAGGTGCTGTTGAGGACTTTACGGCATCAACGGAGGCGGAATTACGTTTGTACGAACCGTCAATCACCGACTTTATGATTGTAGTAAGACGTTCGCAGGTAGGGGAAGTTCTGCAGCCTAACGCAGTGCTGGTGTCAGAATGGAATACATCGGAAAAAACAGGTCTCAGCTCGTGCGCTTTTATGCTCATAGAAGACGACGGCGGCACCAGGACAAGCTGGAAATGCAGCGCTACGGTCAAGTATAATTCAAAGGCATACGGCATTGATTTGGAAATCCCGCTCTACACAAGGGACGATATTGTCTGGCGCGGCTCACTTACAAGAAGTTACATAGAAAAATACAGCGGCAGGGCAATAGGCTTCGGTGATGTCGAACTAGTCCTGGAACTTATTTCTTTGTAGTTGTGGGGGCGCTGTCGCTTACTGTCATTTCGCAGCGGGCGCAATCGAAAGAAAGACAGAGCCGCATTTTCCCGTTTCGCAGGTAGAGGGATTCGGCCTTTGATGCTTTGCCTTGTTTTGGACATAGGCCCAGCTCATGCCTTACGCAGTACTTGCTGCGCATCAATTCTATTCCTTCGCGGTGGCTTAGCTCGTATGCCTGTTCCATGGAACTTGCTCCTCTGCGCAGGTAGATTGAGCGGTCCGTGTCGTTGGCGATATTGAATTTGTAGGAAAGACTTGCGTTGCATTGGACGGAAGGGTCTTCCTGTCCTCTCTTAAGGGGTATTGGCTGTACGGGGATCGAGTCCAGTTTTTCGGCCAGTTCGCGGCGGATGGCGTTTATGAAAGAGGCGGGCATAAAAGGGACTTCCCCTTGACAGCGGATCTCCGGATTGCGGAAAGCGTAGATGCTGCTCTTTTTTGCGAATTGGGTGCGGATGGTCTGTAACATGCGCTCCTCGTTCATGGCCTTGTCCTGTGGGGCCGATAAGCTCACGCTTGCCGTTCTTCCGTCTTCGGTTTTGGCGCTGGCGCAGATGCTGCCGTCGGAAAAAGAAACCGTCAAATCCACGTCGATGACTCTTTCCGGCGACTGGCGCTGTATCTCCTTTTCAAAAGAAGCGTTGATATTGCGGTACAGGGGAATACCTTCGCGCAGCTGCTCCGGTTTTTTGCAGCGGACGGTGTAGCCGGAGCAGATATCGGCCCTGAAGCCTGTAATGCTTCCGTCTTGCGTTACGATGGCAAAACCGTCTCCGTTGGAGAGTGTTATATCCGCTTTTGCCGGCTTAAGGATAAAGCCGTCCGGAGTGACCTTCCTAACAGTGCCGATCAGCTCTCCCATCGACTTTGGCGTCAGCAATGAAGACCAGTTTCCGCGTTTTCCGTCTATGAAAAGCGATGTATAACCGCGGTTGAAGGTCTTGTCCAAATCGGGTTTGAAACCGCCTGTGCTATGGCCGTAAGATGCGCGCTTGTAAAGATCCGGATAGGTGGCCACAAGCTTGTCCAGAGCCTCCGAATAGGCTTTTACGACGTTCTTGACATAGGAGATGTTTTTGAGGCGGCCTTCAATTTTGAAGGACATGGCTCCGGCATCGGCAAGTTCCTTCAGGTGGCTGTAAAGATTGAGGTCTTTGAGGGAGAGGAAAGCCTTGTTTTTGGACAGCGTGCGCCCCTTCTCATCTTCCAGATCGTAAAGATTGCGGCATGGCTGGGCGCAGGCTCCGCGGTTGGCGCTTCTGCCGGTGAGGTATTCCGATAAATAGCACTGACCGCTGTAGCTTACGCAAAGCGCACCGTGCACAAAGCATTCTATCTCGCTGTTTACGGCTTTGGAGATGGCTTCTATCTGAGACAGTGACAGCTGCCTTTCCAGGACTATTCTCCCGTAGCCCAAACTTTCCAGAAAACGGGCCTTTTCAGGCGTCAGAACGGCGCATTGCGTAGAAGCATGCAAGGCCATGGCCGATGAACGCGCCAGTTCAAGCACGGCGGGATCCTGGATTATGAGCGCATCCGTGCCGGCTTTTTCCAGTTGGGGAATTAGCTCTTTGACGGAGTCAATCTCATTGTCAAAGACTATGGTGTTTACCGTTACAAATACTTTGGCTCCGAACCGATGGGCGTACCGGCACAGCCTGGCAATGTCTTCCACAGAGTTGCCGGCCGCCTGGCGCGCCCCGAAAGCAGGCCCCGCCAGATAGACGGCATCGGCACCGCAGTCGATTGCTGCGATGCCGATATCCGCTGTTCTGGCTGTCGCCAGTAGTTCAAGAGTCTTCAATTATTTCAGCGCTTTTAGCTGGGCCTCTGCCTGGGCTGCGTACTTGGTGCCGGCGAGTTTTGCGTAATACTCTTTTGCGGTAGCCTTGTCACCGGACTTCTGTGCAGTGGCGGCGATGGTGAAGTTGATGTCGGCCGCGTCTTTGGCGTCAGGGCTGATTTCCAGATACTTCTTATAAGCGGAGATGGCTTTTGCGCTCTTGCCGCTCTTGGTGTAGGCGCTGGCGATGAGCTTGTAAGCGTTGGCGCTTTCAGCGTAGGTGTTGGAGGTTTCCAGAGCTTCGATGGCTTCTGCATTCTTGCCGGCCTTCAGAAGACCCATGCCTTTTTTGAGGTAGGTTGTGCTGAGGAGCTTTCCGGCCTGCTCTTCGCCCAGTTCGGAAGCTTTGCCGAGGGCTGCGATGGCGTCATCCGTTGCGCCGTTCTGGAGCTGTGCCTGGCCCAGAAGGAGATATGCCTGTCCGTCTTCGGGGGTAAGAGCGACAACTTCCTTGAAAGATGCTACTGCGGAAGCGAAATCCTTGGCTTTCAGCAGGGTTGTGCCTTTGCGAAGGAGCACGTTGGGAACCAGGGTGGCTGCCTCGTCGATAGCTTCTTGTGCGCTGTATTCTGTTGCGACTGCCTTTGCCTCTGCGAGAGTGGCGAGGGCTGCATCGTAATTTGCTTCATTGATTTGTTCCTTGGCAATGGAGAGGATGGTACCGGGGATGATCTCCTTGCATTTGCCGATCAGTTCTGCTGCTTCTGCGTCTTCGCAGGCCTGTGCCAGGGTGAGGGCTTGGCGGAACTGGGTGAGGGCTTCCACTTTGTTGGTTTCCAGAGCCTGGGCTCCGGCGTTGAATGCGTCAACCGCTGCGTTGAAATCTTGTGCGGATGCCACAGCGGCTGCAAGGCCGAGGGCAGCGATAGCTACAAAAAATCTTTTCATTGTCTCAAATATTGTTAAGTTATACATTCGCTAGCACACGAATTGCAAAAATAGCAAAATTAGTTGTATTTTTGCACGAAATTCGGGTTAAAATGAATAATCTCCGTTTTCAATATATTGTTGCGGCCGTTTTGGCCCTCCTCTGTTTTTCAATAACTGTGCCAGCCCAGCCCAGTCTGCCGTCTCTTGCACAGGATAAGCAGATAAGCAAAGGAACACTTGGCTGCGGCGTAACCTACTATATGGTTACGGCGCCGCAAAAAAAAGGCTATGCCGATGTTCTCATAGTCCAAAGGAACGAGCCCTTGTCGGCAAGCAAACGCGACGGCCTTTCTTCCGCTTTCTTCGCCCGGATGGGCATCGGCCCCGGTCCGAAGGGGTATATTTCGGACGAAGACGGCTCCACAGTCTATCGCTTCACGGATGTGCCATTCTACAAGCCTCAGGTGCTGGATTCCACCCTTCTTTACACCTTCGCCAGAGTGGCCGAATCCAAAGCGGAACAGGCGGTTATAGTGAGCGGAGACATAGATGCGGTGGAACTCAAAAAGAAAATGGATATCTTCTCCATGCTCGTTCCAAGGATGCTGGTCAAGGAAAACCACATGCCCGACTATGTCTGGGAGCCTTCTCCTGCGCCGTCGGTGATATTCCATCCCGACGGGGAAGCACAGGTTTCGGTAACCTATTCCGGCTCCAGAATCCCGTTTGCGTACATGAATACGGCTCAGTCGGTAGTGTCGGAGCTCTTCGGCCGGGAGCTGGGCGTACTCCTGAGGCACAGGCTGGAAAGAGACCTTAAAGACGCCGGCATCCCGCATGGGGAAATCGGCCTCAGGGCCCTTACAAGTGCCGATTATAGCGGCGATGAGCGCTACACCGTAAGCGTAAAAGTGCGCCGCGAACAGCTGGACGACGCCATGCGCGTAATATCCTCCACCATTGCCCAGCTTGATGCCTTCGGCGTAAAACCGCAAGAATTTGCCGATGCCAAGCAGGTGCTTGCACCAAGGATTTACCGCGAGGCGGCATCGGCCCCGTCGGCAGGGGAGTATGCTCAGAAGTGCATTGCCAATTTCCTCTATGGCGGGTCTTTGGCCCCCGGCAGTGAGACGCTGCGCTTTTTTGCCCGCAAAAACGTGGCCGACAGCACCGAAACCCGTCTTTTCAACAGCTTTACGTCGGCATTGTTGGAACAGCTGTCCAACCTTACTCTGGAATACTCCGGCGTGCCCGATTCTTGGGAAAAGAAGGACGACGCCCTCTTCTATTACAACCTGGCATATCTGTACGGCTCCCTCTCCGAAAGCGGCAAGGACTACAGCTGGCACAGGGCCGACACCGCCGGCCTTGAAGTCAAGTGCCCCAAGCTTCGCATAAAGAGCGAGAAAAGGGAGGCCGTCACAGGCGGAACTCTCTATACTTTTTCGAATGGCATGCGCGTGATTTTCAAGCCGGTAAAGGGTACGGGGATGTTCAGCTACGCCCTTCAGCTTGGCGGCGGGCTTGCCAGGATTCCGGATCTGAGTGAAGGCGAAGGCGGATATATCGGCGACATCCTCTCGCTATACGATGTCGGCGGCCTGCCTGCACCTGCGTTCAGGGATGTTCTGGAGAGCAACGGCATAGCCATGCGCACAAACGTGGGCCTTGGCAGCATGTCCATAAGCGGCGACGCGCCATCGGGCAAGCTCACCCTCCTTCTTAAGTCCTTGCTGGCGATGGCAAACGACAGGAGTACGAATATATCTGAATATCAGTCGTTTTGCGCCAATCAGCGATTTGCCGGAGAGAGTGAGCGGGAAAAATTGTACTCTATGCTGACCCCCGGCTATGTCTATACCGGAGTCCGCCGCGCGGAGGCCCTTACGGACGAAACGCGCAAAAAGGCCGATTCGTTCTACGATGACAGGTTCTCCCGCATGAACGACGGAGTGCTGATCCTAAGCGGCGACCTTTCGGAAGAAGGCGTCAAGAGGGTTTTGCTGAAGTACCTCGGCGGGTTCAAGACTCTTCGCGGCGTGCAGGCGAGAAAGCCGGTCCAGATGCAGACTCTAAGCGGCGTAACAACCTACACGGCAGCTGCAGGGGCCCCCGGAATCCATGTCCTGCTGGATGCAGGCTACACCCTCACGGCGGAGCATTTCTACACCGCCAGCATTGCTGCTGATGCGCTGCAAAGGACGCTCATCACCCACCTTGCGGGCTATGGCTACTCCTCCGAGGTGTCGGTAGATTACCTTGCACATCCTCAGGAGCGCTTCAGAATGTTCATCACCTGCCGCCCGATTGCAGCCTCCGGCCTTCCTGCCGATGTGGCGGAAACATCGGCCGAACAGGCTCTCACGGCGGTACGTGCAGCCATCAGGGCAGCGTCCCTGAACCCTGTCTCCCAGGCCGATCTTAGCGCCTGGAAAAGAATGCTTGACAACAATGTGCGCAGCGTCATGGCCACTCCGGACGGCTTCACAAACACGCTGCAGGCCCGTTACGGCGAAAACAAAGACCTCACGTCCCGCTTCAGCGAAACCATAGCCGGCATTACATCCGAGAAAGTGCAGGCCCTCCTTGGCGCACTGGCTTCCGGCGGCCGGATTGAATACCTGGTACCATGAGAGATTTCGGAACCATCATCGAAATAGGCGATGTCCTTGTGTCCGAGGATGTCATTCTGGAATACTTTGCCTGCGATTATGCCGTCTGCAAGGGTAAATGCTGCATAATAGGCGACAGCGGTGCGCCTTTGAAAGAAGAAGAGCTGGAGCCGTTGGAACGTGATTATGAGGTGTTTGCGCCTTTGATGCGGGAGGAAGGCCGCGCTGCCGTATCGGCCAAGGGCTTCTTCGAAGTCGACAGGGACGGCGACCTTGTAACCCCTCTTGTCCCCGGCAGCGAAGAGTGTGCGTTCTGCCACTTCGGGGCCGACGGCAGCTGCTACTGCGCAATCGAGCGTCAGTTCGACAAGGGCCTCTGTCGCTTTAAAAAGCCCATTTCCTGTTCCCTGTACCCGATCCGCGTGGTCGATCTTGGCGGCGGCAGAGTAGGGCTGAATCTTCACCGCTGGGATATCTGCCGCGACGCCTTCGAAAAAGGGCGCCGCGAAGGAACCAGGGTGTACCAGTTCCTCCGCGGCCCGCTTACTGAAGCTTTCGGGCAGGAGTTTTACTCCGCCTTGTCGGAAGCGGCCAGGATGCTCATTGCCGCTTCGTAGTCATTCTCGTTGACTTTCACTTCGATGGGTCTTGCAAAACCCAGTGAAGGATAGGAAGAATCCGCGCCGAACACGCCGGCGGGGATGCCGTTGTCTCCCAGCAGGGCGACGCAAAGGTCGGCCTGGACTTTTTCGCTGAACTGGGCGACGGTTTTGAATTTCTGGGTGTCACTCATAACTTTTGATTTTATGTTCTATTGCCATTACGCAGCGGGCAAGGTCCCTTACCAGGCCCTCTGCCTGGAAACCGCCCAGCACCGGCGTAATGGTTATTTGGTCTTCCCACAGGCGTGCAGCCCTGTTAAGGGCCGATTTCAGCACGTACACACGGCTGCCGTCTTCCTTTTCTTCCGCCTTTGCATAGCCTCTCATCTGCATTGCATCGTCGATTGAGGGCCAGCTGTCGGCAGGGTCTCCTTTTGCAAAGATATTGCGTTTTCCGTATCCGAAGAAGGGATAAACTGCGCTCATGACAGCGAAAATGCCGATGATAAAAGCTATGGACGACCATCCGTCCTTAAAAGCCAGGGACACGTCCTTGGGAACGTATCCGATAAGCATCAGCACCCCTATGATAAGGATGAAGATTAGGAGAATCTGGATAAAGTATTTTACTGCTCTTCTTATATGTTTCATACCAGGGTGCGGATAATTTCGTCGGAAACAAAGAAATGGTCTTCGGGTATTCTGTAACGCCGGCCGATTTTAACTAAAGCGCCCTCTTTGAGAAGGAGGTCGATGCTGCCCGGAATGCAGTTTGCCATAAGGAATTCACCGTCTGCGCCTTTAGCTGTCCTTAGGCTGAGCATAAGGGTTTCCACTTTTTCGTCCTCTACGCTCAGGGACTCTTCGGTGTGGGAGTAATCGTCAAGCGAAGCGTCGTTCCAGGAGCGGTTGCGCCCGCTGAAAGAATGTGCCGAAGGACCGAGCCCAACGTATGGCTTTCTCTGCCAATATCCTTGATTGTGAATTGCTTCAAATCCCGGTTTTGCGAAGTTGGATATCTCGTAATGCCGATAGCCGGCCTCGCCCAGAAGGGTGCAGAGCCTGTCGTACTGACGTCGGCAGAGCTCTTCGTCGGCCTCCTCGTATTCTCCGTTTTCCAGCCTTTGGGCAAGGACGCTGTCTCCTTCAACCGTGAGCTGGTAGCAGGAAATATGCTCCGGACCAAGGGCCAGAGCTTCGCGGATGGTGTCTTCCCAAACCTCGTCCGAGAGGTTGCTGAGCCCGAAAATCAAGTCCAGGCTTATATTGCCGATTCCGGCTTCCCGTACAAGGCGGAAGGCCTTTCTGGCACCGTCGGCACTGTGGCGGCGGTTCATCCAGCGCAGAAGTTCGTCGTCAAATGACTGTACGCCCATGCTGATGCGGTTTACGCCCAGCGCCTTCAGGCTTTGAACGTAGGGGAGGCCGCGCTCCACTATGTCTTCCGGATTCACTTCCATCGTGAATTCCGTGTAAGGACCGCCGTGGCCGCATTCTTCCAGGGTTAGCAGGATACGGGTCAAATCACCGAGCGGCAGCACCGAAGGGGTACCGCCGCCAAAGTAGAGGGTTCTGAGTGAATTGTCCATTTCTCCCTTTCTGCGGCGTATTTCTTCGCATATCTGGTCCGTGTAGCGGCCGAACTTGTCTTCCCGGGCTATTTCGGAGTAGAAGTCGCAGTAATTGCAGAAACTTTTGCAGAAAGGGACGTGGACGTAAATCATATTATCTGAGCATGCATTCGGCCCGGCCAAGCAGGCTCTTATCCGTGTAAACTTCCAGGGTGTAAACGCCTTTCACGAATTCGCCCGTGTCGTTGATGAAGATGGAGAGATCCACTTCGTTGCCTTCGTAATCAACTTCACGTGAGGCTGTTGCCTGCAGGGAAACGCCGTTTACGCTGAAATCTACGGATTCGTTGTTCAGCAGAAGGGTGCCTTCCGGGTCTTTTACGCGGACATATACGCGTACGGGGCCATGGTCCGCCAGGGAATTTTCCACAAGGGTTACATTGGCCGTCATGTAGCGCACACGGCTGTGGCGGTCGCCCACTTTGTCGTTGTTGTAGTGGCCGTGGAGGGATATTGCGCGGCCCTTGAGCACTTTGCCGGCGTTCACCTGGGAAGACAGGTTTTCTACCTGCTGGGTGAGCTCTTCGCTTACTCTGCGGCTTTCGGCTGCTTCCCTGCGGGCGGCGGCTGCATCGGCCGTAAGTTTCTTGTTCAGGGTGTTGAGCGAGTCGATCTGGACTATGTAGCCCTTCATGATGGTGCGAAGGGTGCCGAGCTCTTTTTCATACTGGCGGATTTTTGCGCGGTTGGTGGCTTCCGTCTTGCTGAGCTTGTCGATAAGCATTGCCACCTGTTCACGCGAGGTGTCCAGTTGATGGTTGATGGCTTCGTAGTCGGAATTCAGGTTGGCGAAGTCTGACTGGAGTTGTACCATCTGCTGGGCAAGGTCGGCCTTTTCGCTTTCCAGGTCTTTGACCAGGGAGTTGCGCTGATATAGCATATAGCCCAGTACGAGGGCTAGGACGGCTGCTACTGCGGCCAGGATGGTCATCATTGTGCGAGGTCCTTTGTTCTCTTTTCTTTCGCGTTCCTCGCGCTCAATTCTTTCGAGGGGATCTTCTGTCATGGCTGGATGTTTTTAATTCATGCAAATATAGTTATATTTGTGCAAATATCGTACTATGGACAATGTCTTTTACTTCAGGGTGGAATCTTTGCGCGCACTGATGCGGGAAAACGGCTGGGACGCCGTAATCCTCACAGGAAGCGACCCTCACGCCAGCGAATATCCGGCCCCAAGGTGGAAACAGGTCGAGTGGCTTTCCGGTTTCACGGGAGAAGCCGGAGACATAGTTGTAACCCAGCAGCATGCAGGCCTGTGGACGGACACCCGCTATTTCATCCAGGCTGTACGCCAGCTGGAAGGCAGCGGCATCGTCCTTCACAAAATGAGAGTCCCGGACCAGGTCCCCATCCCAGAGTGGCTGGCATCTCTTGAAATGGACGCCCCTGTAATCGCCGTCGATGGGCTTTGCCAAAGCGTGGAAGCCGTGCGGGAGCTGCAGGACGCCGTTCCGTCGGCCCATATCGCAGCAGTGCCGGATTTGCTGTCGGCCCTGTGGACGGACCGCCCGGCCGTGCCAGTTTCGCCAATTATCACCCTTGGGGAAGACCTCAGCGGCGAAAGCCGTGAATCCAAGCTCCGCTTCCTGCGTAAATGGCTGGTAGTCAAAGGGGCCGATGCAATCCTGATAAGCACCCTGGACGATATCGCCTGGCTTCTCAACGTCCGGGCTTCGGATATAGAATACAACCCGCTTGCCATATCGTATCTGCTTGTGACTCTGGATGATGCGTTCTGGTTCGTGCGCAAGGACGCCTACAGCGATCCGGATTCGGAAACCGCCGACAGCTTCGACGAGCTGAGCGCCGACGGAATAACGGTACGTGATTACGAAGATGTAAGTTTTGCACTCGCATCCCTTAAGCTGGACGGGGTGGACCGCATTTGTATAGACCCTGCCGTGCTTAACGTTTCGCTCCGGGAAGCCATAGACGACGGAGAACAGCTGCCGGAGGTTATAGAAGTCGCCTCGCCGGTACCGCTGCGGAAGGCCGTTAAAAACAGCGTGGAGATTGAGCTGATGAGGGAAGCGCACCTGGAAGACGGCATCGTAATGGAACAGTTCCTATACTGGATTTCCCGTCATGCAGGCAGCGTGAACGAGTGGGAAGCCGCGCAGGAGCTTGGACGGCTGCGTGCCGCCGTGCCAGGCTACAGGGGCGACAGCTTCGAGACTATATCGGCATACGGAGCGTCGGCCGCATTGCCGCATTATATTACGCCTAAGGAAGGCTCGGCCCTGCTGGAAGCGCATGGCCTGTATCTTTGCGACTCCGGCGGCCAGTATCTTTTTGGTACGACCGATATTACCCGTACTGTCCCGCTTGGGCCGTGCACCGCTCTGGAAAGGGAAGACTATACTCTGGCGCTGAAGGGGCACATCGGCCTTGCGATGGCCGTATTTCCCCGCGGGACGGCCGGTTGCCAGATTGACGCCCTTGCCAGGGAACCTCTGTGGAGGGCAAAGCGCAACTTCGGCCACGGGACCGGCCATGGCGTAGGCTTTTACCTTTGCGTGCACGAAGGCCCGCAGGATATTCGCCAAAACTTTAATTCCCAGCCGCTTCTGCCGGGCATGATATGCTCCGACGAGCCCGGCATCTACCGGGAAGGCATGCACGGCATCCGTCACGAAAATCTGCTGCTGTGCCGCCAGGTAGGCGACAATGAATTCGGCTCTTTCCTTGGTTTTGAGACGCTTACGCTATGCCACTTCGATACCTCCTGCCTATCAGTGGACCTTCTCACGGCCGACGAGCGCAGCTGGCTCAACGACTACAACGAGCGCGTCTATGTGACCCTCAGCCCCCGCCTTCCCGCCGAAGTCGCCGCCTGGCTCCGCACCAAAACCCTCCCGGTGTAGCCCGACTGCGGCACGGGCCGTAGCGGCCAGGACAACCCGGCGTTTGGAGTCTCCGCCTTCCGCGAACTGAACCCTTTTCGTGCACCTCCGGATTTTCTGTTTTTCGTAAGTGATTCATACTGTGAATTTTAACGAGTTCCCTCCCGGCAAAACCGCCGGGAGGAAATCGCTTAAATAACTGATATTCATTATTTTAAGAAAAACGGGCAAGGAGTGACGTTCACCGTTCCGGCCGATTCAGGCTCTTTTTATGGGGAGGTGAAGGAACTTGCCAATCTGTTCGGTCATCACATCGGTTCTTCTGCGAAGCAGTTGTAGCAACTTTTGTTTGTCGGCCTTGTCCAGGGAAAGCATGTCGTGAATGTCTTGCATGCCGCCTTCCTCCAGAACAATTTGAATCATCTTCTGGTAAGGCTTGTCAGACTTTCCTATAAACAGTTCATTCAAGTCGTGCTCTTTGCTGGTATTTACATGCATGGCATGCAGCATATCATCTTCGAAATATCGGCTGGCCGATTCAAAGTCAATTACATTGTATGTGGAAATGATGAAGTCTGTAAGTTGTTGGCATTCTGCCGGATTCAATGCAGAAAACATCCGTTTGAGCATGGCGTAGTTCATGGGAAGACCTCTGTTAAACTGCGCTCGGACTTCTTTAACAGCCTTGGCCATAGGGGCCGATGCGTCGCGGAGGACCAGTTTGTCGGAAAAAGGACAGGCGGAAAAAGCGTACGCCCAGTAACCCCAGCGATAGTTCTCTGCCCTGTCGGTCAATTGCCTTTCGACTGGGTTGTTCGCGACGTAAATGATGGCAGATCGGCCATTCTTCACGCCTTTTTTGGGGGCATTGCCGTAAGGGTACTCAAACACAGGGCCGTGAATTCCCCAGTATGAATTATAGGTTTTTGCAAAAGAAGAATGCAAGTCCCGTTTGAAGTTTTCCATATCCTGGACTTTCCGCGCCGACAGGATATCATGGATATGATCTGGCATCTGGCATAGAGCCAGGACATGGATGTTATGCTTCCGCGCTTGGACGCAGTAGTTGGTGAAGTAGACCAAATGGTCACTATACGAATAAAACAGAACTCCGCCGTCGGCGGTTCTTTGGTAACAATGGTTCAGGATGTCCCTGTAAAAAATACGACGCTGCATGACGTGCTGCTTGTAATTGAACTGCAGAATCACAGCTCTTCTGCGAATATCGGAAGCTTTTTTGAGAAAACAAAACCGCTGTCCGGCAATTCCTTTTTCTCCCGTTTTTCGTAAGTGGCTCATACTGTGAATTTTAACGAGTTTTCTCCCGGCAAAACCGCCGGGAGAAAACTCGTTAATGTGTTGATTTTCAGCTAAATAAAGAAAACGCTATCGGCCGAAGAAATATCGCGTGGAGGAGGAAAGGGTGGGGGCGTAGGTGTAATGGGACGGAAAAGCTGGAGAAAGGAGCAGAGGGAGTTTCTTCCTCCAGCTGGAGAAACGGCCGGCTTTGCGCCTAAAGGGAGAAGTTGCGGCTGGCAAAGGGGAGAGCGGTGTAAAGTGCCGTGTGCCAGTATTCCCAGGTGTGCCCTCCGTCTCTTATGCGAAGCTGTGCCGGGATGCCGGCCTTGCGCATTTTCAGGTATAGGTCCACCGAGAGCGGCATCAGGCCGTCGTCATCGCCGCAGTCAAGGAACCATTTGACGCTTTTCAGCTTGCCGATGGTGGCTTCATCGGCCTTCTCTATGAAATCCGGGGCGGAGTGCTCGCGGACAGACTGGTCAGTGAGGATTAGCTTGCTGCCTTCCAGTTCTGCGCCGCGCACTTCGCGGTGTTTGTTGTCCAGCCAGGCGCTCATGCCGTAGCTGCTGGAGAACATCTCGGGATGTCTTTGGGCATAGACTATCGAACCGCCGCCGCCCATTGAAAGGCCCATGATGGCGCGCCTGCCCTTGCTGCCGCCGCAGTGGAAGCGGGTCTCCACCTCATGCGTGAATTCCTGGAAGAAGAAATCTTCGTAGGGCCAGTCTTTTACGTTGAAATAGCCGTTCTGGTAATTGTGTACGTCGGCGTCGCCTGCATTTGGCATCACTATGACCATGGGGACGATTTCGCCGGAGGCGATCAGCGGATCCACTACGTCTTTCATGCGTCCTGTCCCGGCCCAGTCCTTATAGCAGCCCCACAGGCCGTGAAGCAGATACACTACAGGGTAGGATACGGAGGCGTCGTAGCCGTCCGGAAGGTAAACGTTGTACTTCTGCTCGCAGCCAAGATACTTGCTTTGGATGCTTTCGGTGATTATTTTGCTTTGTGCAAACGACACTGTGCAGGCCAGTGCCAGTGCCAGCGCCAGGACGATTCTTTTCATGTGAGGTATTTTAAGGATGTACCAGAGTGCCGACCTTTTCGCCGGCGAGGAGGCGGGTGAGGTTGCCTGTGGCGTTCATGTCGAAGACTATGATGGGCATGCCGCCGTCGGCGCAGAGGGCGTAGGCTGTCTGGTCCATCACTTTCAGATGTTTGGAGATGGCTTCGTCGAAGCTCAGCGAGTCGTATTTTGTTGCGGTGGGGTCCTTTTCAGGATCGGCCGTATAGACGCCGTCCACCCTGGTACCTTTCAGAAGGGCGTCGGCACCTATTTCCAGAGCCCTTAGGGCTGCGCCGCTGTCGGTTGTGAAGAACGGGTTGCCGGTGCCGCCCGCGATGAGGGCTACGCCGCCTTTTTCCAGGACTTTTACGGCATCGTCTCTCATGTAGTACTTGGCATGTGGTTCCATGGGGGTTGAGGTGAACACTACTGCGTCCACGCCTTCGGCCTTTATGAACATGCTCAGGGCCAGGGAATTGATGACGGTTGCCAGCATTCCCATCTTGTCGCCGTCCACTCTGTCGAAGCCCTTGGATGCGCCTTGCAGGCCGCGGAAGATGTTGCCGCCGCCGTTAACTATGGCTATCTGCAGGCCGGCTTTGGCCGCCGCGGCAATCTCTTTTGCATATTTTTCAAGCCATTCAGTATCAAGTCCCTTTCCTGCAGGGCCGCCCAGGCTTTCGCCGGAGAGTTTCAAAAGTACACGTTTATACATAGTTTCCATTTTAATTCACAAACAAAAGTATCTAAATAGTGGGAGAAATCCAAGAAAGATTCCTATATTTGCATAATTGAACAACAAGTAAAAAGACTATATGGCTAATTTCCTGACCTCTTCAATCGGCAAGAAGTTCATCCAAAGCGTTTCCGGCGCTTTCCTCATCATCTTCCTGCTACTTCATGGCACCATCAACTTCTTCTCAGTCATCGACTCCCTGAAAGGCAATTTCGGCAAAGTGGCGGCAGACAACATGCCCTACACGCACGGTGACGGCTGGTTCCAGCTGGGTTGCGACTTCATGTCCTCCCCGGTGATTGACATCATGGTGCCCATCCTGGCCCTCGGCTTCCTCATCCACATCGTTTACGGCATCTGGCTCAGCGTGCAGAATTTCCAGCGCAGAGGCGGCGTCAAACGTTACGAGGTAGCCTCCAAAGCCAAGAACGACAGCTGGAGCGCCAAGAATATGTTCGTCCTGGGTATCATCGTGCTGGGCTTCCTGGCCTTCCACCTCACCCACTTCTGGGCCAAGATGCAGCTGCAGGAGTTTATCGGTGGAGAAGCCGAGAACCCCTACTACCTGCTCATCGCCACCTTCCGCCACTGGTGGGTCCTGGCCCTGTACATTGTCTGGTTCGTGGCCATCTGGCTGCACCTGAACCACGGTTTCTGGAGCATGTTCCAGACCATCGGCTGGAATAACAAAAAATGGCTGGTCCGCCTCAAAGTGATTGGCACCGTGGTGGCTACCATCATTATCCTCCTGTTTGTCTGCACCGCCGTGAACGCCTTCGTAGAGGCCAACTTCATTACCGCCTCCCACGAGTGGACTGCCCCTCTGCTGGACCAGATAGCAGCCCTGAAATAAATTTTTTAAAAAGATTTGGATTTATCATTCCACTTTCGCATCTTTGCAAAAGCAATGAGAAAGAACAATAATAACTGGTGGCGCACTTACAGCTCAATCCTGTAAGTCGCTTTGCCGTAGTTATTAATCCATAGACCTGGCCTGCTGACTTACAGCAGGCCTTTTTTTATGAAAAATAAGCTGCTTCATAAGCGACATTTGCCCGGAATAGAGTCGCGGAGCGACAGGAGCGTTGAAGCAGTTTATTTGAGTTAGAACATAAACCTTAATGAATAGATACCATGAGACAGAAAAAGTACTTGCTCCCGGAGAGCGAAATTCCCACTCATTATTTCAACATCCAGGCCATCATGCCCAACAAGCCGCTGCCGTTCCTGAATCCCGCCACAAAGCAGCCCCTCAAGCCTGAAGACCTGTATCCCATCTTCTGCAAAGCCTGCGCCGACCAGGAACTCAACCAGACCGATGAGTGGATTCCCATCCCTGAGCCTGTACGCGAGCAGTATGCCGCCTATCGCTGCACCCCGCTTGTGCGTGCTTATGAACTTGAAGAAGCCCTTGGCACGCCCGCGCACATCTATTTCAAAAACGAAAGCGTTAGCCCTGCAGGCAGCCACAAACTCAATAGCGCCATCGCCCAGGCATACTACGCCAAAGAGCAGGGCGTAACCAATCTTACAACTGAAACCGGTGCGGGTCAGTGGGGCGGAGCGCTCAGCTATGCCACCAAGAAATTCGGCATTGACTGCGCCGTTTACATGGTTAAGGTGAGCTATGAGCAGAAGCCTTACCGTCGCAGCATCATGCAAACCTTCGGCGCGGCCATCACTCCTTCCCCTTCCATGTCAACCCGCGCCGGCAAGGATATCATCACCCGCAACCCCAACGACCAAGGCTCCCTGGGCTGCGCAATTTCCGAGGCTATCGAATTGGCTGTGAGCACACCTAACTGCAAATATGCCCTCGGTTCCGTGCTCAATCACGTGTGCCTGCATCAGAGCATCATCGGCCTTGAGGCGGAGAAGCAGATGGAACTTGCAGGAGAGTATCCCGACATTGTGATTGCATGCTTCGGCGGCGGTTCCAACTTCTCCGGCATTGCATATCCTTTCATGCGCCACAATATCCAGGACGGCAAGAAAACCCGTTTCATTGCGGCTGAACCTTATTCCTGCCCCAAACTCACCCGCGGCAAGTTCGAGTATGACTTCGGCGACGAGGCAGGCATGACCCCGCTCCTCCCCATGTACACGCTGGGCCATACCTTCAAACCGGCTTCCATCCATGCCGGCGGCCTCCGTTACCACGGTGCAGGCGTCATCCTTTCGCAGCTGATGAAGGACGGCTTCATGGAGGCTGTGGATATCGAACAGAAGGATTCCTTCGCCGCCGGTGTCCTCTTCGCCCGCACGGAAGGCATCATCCCCGCCCCGGAATCTTGCCACGCCATTGCCGCCACCATCCAGGAGGCCCTCAAGTGCAAGGAGACCGGCGAAGCCAAGACCATCCTCTTCAACCTCTCCGGTCACGGTTTTGTGGACATGAGCGCCTACGACCAGTATTTCTCGGGCGAAATGCAGAATTACCACGTCTCAGACGAAGACCTTGCCAAATTCATCAAGAGTGCCGATGCCCTCAACCAATCTGCCGCGACTTCTTTCCGTTAAATGTAAACGGCTGATGATGAGAGTTTTACATAAAAACCTCTATGCAACTTTACATAGAGGTTTTTATGTAAGATACTTACTGTTAATAACTTACATTTCACGGGGCCTCAGTCGATAATCACCAGGGCGGGTGACGGGTGAGAGAAATGCAGCGTGACGATTGGCTCGGTGGTACGGTTGAGGGTGGCCTTCCACCATGCGTCGAAAACCACCTCGTCCAGAGGCCACTGCAATCCGGTGGAGGTGACGCGGAGGGAATTGTCGGCAGTGAAGAAGGAGAAGCGCCGGCCTTCGCCAAGGTGGAGGTCGCAGCTGTCGGTGATGGCAAATGCGCTCCCGTAATCTGAAACAATGCTCACCTTGCGCTCTCCAAGCTCGAACAGCCTGGTGTATTCCATGAGCAGTCCAAGATTGCCGATGGTATGGTCTTCCCTGAGCCCGGTGGCGCCAAGAATCACAATTTCAGTTACTTCCGGATGCTCGCTCAGTACCCAGCGCATGGCTTTGGTCATGTCATTGTCGTCCTGTTCGGCCACATAGACCAGGATGTCGCTGTAGGCTTCCTGCACCTCGGCCGAAAGGGAATCCATATCGCCGACAACGGCAAGCGGTTTGCGTCCGGGGCAGTGCTCCAGGTACTTCAGAAGCGCCCCGTCGCAGCACACGACACCCGGGGCCGAATCCAGCAGATACAGCGGATACGGCTCAGTGGGGAAAAGCCCGTCGCATAGGATGACTATGCTATTCATCTTCATTGGGTGCTGCTTTGGCAATCTCGGCCTTTGAAGTGCCGATTGTAGCCCTGTATGAGCAAGGATTGCGGAATCCAAGCAGGAAGCTTCTCACATCCATGCGCTTCTTGCCTGCAAGCTGCAGGTCGGTCACTGCTATTGCGCCGTCTTCCGTTGCGATGGCAAAGTATGTCTTGCCGTCGCTGAGCACTGTGCCGGGCGCAGCATGCAAGTCCATGCGCATCTCCCCGAAGAAGATCTTCAGCTGCAGCGGAGATGGCCGATCGGAGTCGGCCATTACGCCACGATCGGTTGCGTCATGCCCGGCTTGACCGGGCATCTGCACCAGCTCCGTAAAGGCGCAGGGGAACGGCGACAGGCCGCGGATGAGGTTGTAGATGTGGCGGGTGCTGTCGGCCCAGTCTATGTGTTGTAGCTCGCGGGTGAGCTTGGGAGCGGGCTTTAGAAGCTCTGAACCTTGGATGAAGCTTCGCTGGACGCGCAGTTCCACGTTCTTCTGGATTATGCCTTCCACGGTCTCAATCACCAGTTCAGACCCAAGTTCCATGAGTTTGTCATGCACCGTGCCTGCCGTATCTGTGGGCTCGATGTGGCATTCCTGGCGCAGGATGATGCCTCCGGTGTCTATCTGCTTGTCTATCATGAAGGTAGTAACGCCGGTGATGTTTTCCCCGTTGATCACCGCCCAGTTGATAGGTGCAGCGCCGCGGTACTGGGGCAGCAGCGCGGCATGCAGGTTGAAGGTGCCAAGTTTCGGCATAGTCCAAACCACCTCCGGAAGCATGCGGAAGCCCACTACCACGAAAAGATCGGCCTTAAGGGCGGCAAGGTCTTTGAGGAAGGCTTCGTCCTTAAGCTTTTCGGGCTGAAGCAACGGCAACTGATGCTCTACGGCATATTTCTTAACTGCCGATTCGTTCATCTTGAGCCCCCTGCCGGAGGGCTTGTCGGGCGCGGTAACTACGCCGACTATCTTATAACCATGCCCGATGAGGGCATCCAGCGGACCCACCGAGAATTCCGGTGTGCCCATATACACGATTCTGGTTTTTTTGAACATACGAATGATTTGACTCTTGAATTTGCGCAGCCAACTCTTGAGCCCGTCCATGTTGAACAGGCTGGAATCCTGGATGGCTTTGACCGTCAGGAACGCGCCGATAGGCGCCAGCACAAAGGCCGATATGAACTTCCCGATGAAGGCCGTCGTAGCCCCGTTGGAGGCCAGCCGCTCACCGGTGATGTCGATGACCCAGTACAGCACGAAGAACAGCAGCGAGATGATGGCCGGAGCCCCCAGACCGCCCTTTTTCAAGAGCGCGCCCACTGGTGCACCTATGAAGAAGAGGAGGAGGCAGGCCAGGGCCTGGGCGAACTTTTTCCAAATCTCCACGTCGGTTCGGTATATCATGTGGGTATAGTCGTAGCTTTCCATGGTCTGTCCACGGGCTATGCTTTCCAGCTGCCGGGCATTGGATGCGGCGCTCTCAAGGCCGCGTTTTTCCTCATTGAGGGATTTCCAGCGCTCATTGGACGGCGGCTCAAGTATGGATGTAGCCTTTTCACGCCAGGCCGTATCCAGCTGCGTACGGTAAGTGATGAACGACTGGTTCTTGAACTCCGACACATGGCGCAGAGTGCCTGTATTCACCAGGTTGGTGAGAGAGTCGTGACCGTGGATAAGGTCTTTGAGTTCCATGGAACGTACCTGCTCTCCGTAGCGGGCGCTGTCGGACTGGTGGTAGGCATAGTTTTCCAGCGGAATCACCATTTCCTGGCTGCTGAACTGTATGCGCTGCAGGGCCAGGGTGGTGTCGCGGTATTTGCGGGTGTTGTTTTCCTGATAGTTGATGCCGTTGAAGAGCTGGAAAGTGAGATAGTCCTTTGCCTTGGACATCTTGATGATGCCGCTGTCGGCCACGGTGATGCGGGTATTGCCCTTGTCGGCGGTGTGGTCGTACACCTGGATGTTGTACATCATGCCGGTGTGCTTGTCCCGCCTCTCGATCCTCAGGATATAGCCTTCGATGCCGTCGTAGAACGTTCCGGTGGGGATTTTAATCTCACTTTTTGTCCTGCCGATGTCATCGCGCATCGTGTAAATCTGGTTGATGGAGTAGGGGACCAGACGGTCGCCGACAAAGAATGCGCCGATGGCGATGAGCACGCTGACCAGCGTCATTGGCAGCAGCACGCGGGACAGGGAAATGCCGGAGGCCTTGATGGCGGTGAGCTCGAACTTTTCGCCCATGTCGCCGAGGGTCATCATCGATGAAAGCAGCGTAGCCAGAGGAATTGCAAGCGGCAATGTCTGGAAGCTGCCCCACATCAGGAATTCCAGTATCACCTTGAATTCCAAGCCTTTGCCTACCAGCTCGTCAATGTAGAGCCAAAGAAACTGCATCACCAGTATGAACGTGACAATCCCCAGGATCGCAAAGAACGGTCCCACAAAGGATTTCAATATGAACTGGTCCAGTTTCTTCATAATATGTGATGGGCAAGTCCTGTATGCTTCGCAAATCGTCGCTTCGCGACCCCTCCCATTGCGTCATTTTTTTCGGGCTTTGCCCTTTTAAAAATTCACTGTGGGCCCCTCCCTCTTATGTGGCCGAGGGTGGCCACAGATTTGCGAAGCATACAGGACTTGGCAAAAATTTATGCTGTTGCTGTTTCTATCAGTTTTTCGAGTGCCTGGGGCAGGCCTTCCACTTGGCGTCCGCCGGCAGTTGCCAGACCGGGCTGTCCGCCGCCACCGCCCTGGATGAATTTGGCGGCTTCGCGGATGTCCTTGCCTGCATTCTTGCCCTTGGCTACAAGGTCGGTCGAGTACATGAGTACAAGGTTGGGCTTGCCGTCAAAGGCGAAGGCGGCTGCAAGTACCAGGTTCTCAGCTTTTTTCTGCAAAAGCAGGGCCATATTGCGGGCGATTGCGGGATCCACCGAGCTGTCGAAGCGGGCGACGCGAATGCCGTTCACCTCTTCGGCCTGTGCGTAGATCTTGTCGGCCAGTTCTGCGGCTTTTTCGTTAGCGATGGCTTCCAGCCGTTTGCGGGCATCGGCATTTTCTGAAAGCATCTTTTCGATGGCGCCACTCAGGTCCGGAACATTGTTGAAGAAGCCGCGGACGGTCTTGAGCATGTCTTCCACGCCTTCGATGGCGGTTTCGGCTGCTTCTCCGGTGAGGGCTTCAATTCTGCGGACACCTGCGGCTACGGCGCTTTCGGCCCTTATTTTGAACAGGCCGATGGTGCCGGTATTGCGGGTGTGCGTGCCGCCGCAGAGCTCGACGGAATCGCCGAAGCGGACTACGCGGACCACGTCGCCGTACTTTTCGCCGAACAGGGCCATTGCGCCCATTGCGCGGGCTTCATCCATGCTTGCGTCACGCTTTTCGCACAGGGGTTCGCAGGCGCGGATCAGCTGATTTACGCGGCGTTCGACGGCGCGAAGCTCCTCGTCGGTCACTTTCTGGAAGTGGGAGAAGTCGAAGCGGAAGTAGTCCGGGCATACGAACGAGCCTTTCTGCTCCACGTGGGTGCCCAGGATTTCGCGAAGGGCCTGGTGCAGCAGGTGGGTGGCCGTATGGTTGTTCATGATTTTCTGACGGCGGTCTCCATCCACCGTGAGGGTGAAGGACTGGGTACCGTCGGTAGGAAGTTTTGCTGCGAGATGGATGGTGAGGTTGTTCTCCTTCACTGTGTTGAGGATGGCGATCTTTTCGCCGTCGGCGGCTTCGATTGTGCCGGTGTCGCCCACCTGGCCGCCCATTTCCGCGTAGAAGGGAGTGCGGTCGAACACAAGCTGGAAGTATTCCTTGTTCTTCTGCTTGACCGTGCGCTGCTTGAGGAGGCGTGCGCCGGAGACCTGGAGGGTGTCGTAGCCTTCGAAGATTACTTCGTCGCCGTCGGCAAAGACTGTCCAGTCGCCGAATTCGTTGGCTGTGGCGTTGCGGGCGCGTTCCTTCTGTTTGCCGAGCTCGACGTTAAAGCCTTCGAGGTCAACTGTATAGCCCTTTTCTGCGGCGATGAGTTCGGTAAGGTCGATGGGGAAGCCGTAAGTGTCGTAGAGGACGAAGGCATCGGTGCCGGAGACCATCTTTGTGGCGGCGTTGCGCTGCATGTTGTCTTCGAGCATGCGGATACCGCGGTCCAGGGTGCGCAGGAAGGCGTTTTCCTCTTCGCGGATTACGTTTTCGATGAGTTTCTGCTGGGCGGGAAGCTCGGGATAGGCTTCGCCCATGTCGGCCACAAGCTGGGGGATCAGGCGGCAGAGGAAAGGCTCCGTGAAGCCGAGGAAGGTGTATCCGTAGCGGACGGCGCGGCGAAGGATGCGGCGGATTACATAGCCGGCCTTGACGTTGGAGGGAAGCTGTCCGTCGGCGATCGAGAAGGCGATTGCGCGGATGTGGTCGGCAATTACTCGCATTGCCACTTCTACGTTGCCGCCCTCGGCATATTTGTGGCCGGAGAATTCTTCCACCTTGCCGATAAGGCCGGAGAAGACGTCGGTCTCGTAGTTGCTCTTTTTGTTCTGGAGGATCATGCAGAGGCGCTCGAAGCCCATGCCGGTGTCGATATTTTTGGCGGGGAGGGGTTCAAGATGGCCGTCGGCCTTTCTGTTGTACTGCATGAACACCAGGTTCCAGATTTCGATGACGTCGTCGTTGTCGGTGTTTACAAGCTCACGGCCGGGGATGCGGGCTATTTCCTCGTCGCTGCGGAGGTCGATGTGAATCTCGCTGCAGGGGCCGCAGGGGCCGGTGTCGCCCATTTCCCAGAAGTTGTCGTGCTTGTTGCCGGTGAGGACGTGGTCGGCCGGAAGATGCTTGAGCCAGGCCTGCCGGGCCTCGGTGTCAAGGGCGGTGCCGTCTTCCTCGGAACCTTCGAAAACTGTGGCGTAGAGCTTGGTCTTGTCTATTTTATAGACCTCCGTCAGCAGTTCCCAGGCCCAGTCGATGGCTTCTTCCTTGAAGTAGTCGCCGAAGCTCCAGTTGCCAAGCATCTCGAACATCGTATGGTGGCGTCCGTCGTGGCCGACGGCTTCAAGGTCGTTGTGTTTTCCGCTCACTCTGAGGCACTTCTGGCTGTCGGTGGCGCGGGGGAATTTAGGGGCGGCGTTGCCCAGGAAGATATCTTTGAACTGGTTCATCCCCGCATTGGTGAACATGAGGGTGGGGTCGTTTTTGATGACCATGGGTGCGCTGGGCACCACGGTGTGTCCTTTGGATGCGAAGAAGTCCAGGTACTTCTGGCGGATTTCTTTAGATGTCATATAATATTAATAGCTTGTTCCCTAGGGAAATGTTTAACCTGCAAAATTACGCATTTTTGTTGGATTTCCATTGCCGGGGGCACAGAATATGCAGAAAAGGGACGGGTTCCAAGAAAATTGTTACCTTTGTAAACTATGTCAAGCCGGATAAGTGAATACATAGTGGATCCCGAAACCCTGGTAGCCCAAATCCGAGAGAAGAAAAGCTACTGGGGGCTCAAGTTGTTTGCGGTGCTGCTTTCCGGCGTCGCCCTCTTCCTCTTTTACATGTGGGTGTACGTGTCCGTGCTTGGCCTCGACCTGCCCAAAACAGCCATTCTGAAGCGTCAGAATGCCGACTGGAACACCCGCATCGACCAAATGTCCCAGCATCTGGACCGCTGCGAAGAACTTCTCTCCCTTCTGGAAGTAAGGGACGACCGCATCTACCGTTCCGTTTACGGCATGGACGAAATCCCGCAGGCTGTGCGTCTAGGCGGTCTTAGCGGCGAAAACCGTTATTCCGATCTTGAAGGCACCTCCCTCGCCGGCATCACACGCAGGCTGGACGTACTCGAAAAAAGGACCTATATCCAGTCCAAGTCTTTCGACGAAGTGTCCCTGCTGCAGCAGACAGCCGGCGACATGGCCGCGCACATCCCCGCCATTCCGCCTATGAGCACGGACCCTTCCACCTATCGGCTCTCGAGTCCTTTCGGCTACAGGTCCGACCCTCTCTACGGCTACACCAAGCAGCACACCGGCATGGACTTCGCCTGCCCTCCCGGCAATCCTATCTATGCCACCGGCGACGGCGTAGTGGTGAAAGTGGCCCATGAGCACAAGGGCTACGGAAACCATATCGAGATAGATCACGGCTTCGGTTACAAGACCCGTTACGCGCACATGTCCACTACGGAAGTCGAAGAAGGCCAGACGGTTAAAAGAGGCGATTACCTGGGCCTAAGCGGGCGCAGCGGCAGGGTGACCGGCCCCCATCTGCACTATGAGGTGATCTACCGCAAAAACTACGTGAATCCGGCCATGTACATGGATCTCAGCATCCCTCCGGCCGACTATTATTCAATGGTTAATCGGCCTGTAAGGTAATGTTCAAGGGAACTCGCATATCGGCATTTCTTTCCACGCTCCTGCGGTACGTGGTGGCTACGGTTTCGTTCTCCATTTTGCTGTACATCCTTTTCGCGCTGGTTTTCTCGACCGACGAGGAACGGCAGCTGCAAAAGGAGAACAGGTTGTATCGGGAGCGCTATTCCAAGATGAAGGAGAAGGAGGCCCTGATTTCCGACGTCATCGACGGCCTGCAGGAAAAGGACAATGCTATTTACGAGACGCTGTTCGAGACATCGGCCCCCTCCCTGGACGCTGTTACGGCTACCGATTTGATTGCCTCAAGCGACTCGCTGTCAGAGAGTTTTTACCTCAATGCCGCCGCTTCGGCTTCGGAGAGGCTCATGCTCATGGCCGGGAATGTGGATGATAATTTCGCACAGATTTTCCGGCTGTTGCAAAGCCGCCGTGACAGCATTCCGCCGCTTACGCTGCCGCTGCGCGGGATGTCGTATGTGCAGACTGGCGCTTCTGTCGGCCTTAAGCATAATCCCGTGTACAAGCTTACCCAACAGCATGACGGGCTTGACCTTATCGCTCCCCAGGGCGCTTCGGTCTATGCCGCCGCTGCGGGTGTCGTGTCGCAGGTGGTTCACTCCCGCAAAGGGCTTGGCAACATCGTGGAAATCAGCCATTCAGGTGGATACACCACCCGCTATTGCCTGCTGGGTGACATCTCCGTTTCGAAAGGGGTGAAGGTGAAGCGGGGGCAGAAGATCGGCACTGTGGGGATATCGGCCTCCTTTGCCGCTCCGCACCTGCACTTCGAGGTGCTTCGCCGCTCCGAGGTCTGCGATCCGGTCAACCATCTCTTCGCCTCCCTCTCCCCGGAGGACTACGCTCACCTTATGTACATGACCCTTGCAACCTCCCAGTCCCTGGACTAACTCCCTCCCTTATGCTTGCCCTCGACACGGAAGTGCCTGATAATCAGCAAAATGTTAAAATCAAGTGTGACTTTTTGCCGCACTTGATTTCTGGAAAGTGTTGAGAGTCAGGCGTTTGCGTGTCAAGGTTTTGTCCAGTGGATTTTCAGGCCGTCGCGCTCCATGCCGCGGAACCAGGTCATCTGGCGCTTTGCGAACTGGTGGATGGCGTTGCCAAGGGAAATCACCATGTCGTCGTAGCTCAGCTCTCCCATGACGTACTGCGTAACGAACTTGTACTCAAGGCCGTAGTAGATAAGATCGGCCGATGGTACCGTTTTCAGCAGGGTGCGTATCTCGTCCACCATGCCTTCCTGCAGGCGTTCCTGCAGACGCCGGTCGATGCGCGCCACCCTCTCTTCCCGGGAGACAAGCGTGCCGATGTAGTAAGTGCGCTGCGGCAGAAGCGAAGGGTCCATGCCATTCTCCTTGTCGAATTTGTACGCGCGCGTAACCGCCTCAATATAAAGGCCTGACCCGCCGCAGAGGATAGGCACGGCGCCTCGGGAGCGCACATCGGCATAAGCTTTGGCAAACGCCGCCTGGTATTGGTAAATGTTGAATTTCGCGCCCGCCGGCACAATGTCGATGAGGTGATAAGGCACGTCGCCATATTCAGCGAGGTCTTTCCCAGTGCCGATGTCCATGCCCCGGTATACCTGGCGGGAATCGGCCGACAGAATCTCGGCCTTTCCTTTTATTTCCTTGCCGATGGCCTTCGCCAGCTGCACTGCGTAACGAGTTTTCCCTGAGGCGGTTGGGCCCAGGACGCAGATAAGGTCGATTTCGCCTTTGGCGTAGGAATCGGCCAAGGCGCTTATGTCTATCGTTTCCGGGTCCGGCATTTTTGCCATCGGCGGTATGCCCGGCCTGTCGGGAAGAAGCTGAGTGCGGTTGAGCTTGTTCATGCTGCAAAAATACACAATTTGTCATTCTGAACGAAGCCTCTGCCTGTCTTTCTGAACATCATCACATGTTATCTGAACATCCTCGCCTGTCATTCTGAACGAAGTGAAGAATCTTTTTATTAAATTTGCAGTCCCGAATTTCCATCGGCAACCTCAGTATTATGCCAAAAGCAAAGAGCAGCATACAGATTAAAAACCGCCGGGCCTCGTTCGATTACGAGTTCCTGGAAACCTATACCGCCGGCATCCAACTGGTGGGGACGGAAATCAAATCCATCCGCGCCGGCAAAGTCTCACTGCAGGATGCGTACTGCTTCTTCGTAGGTAACGAGCTCTTTGTCAGGGGCATGAACATCGCTCTGTATCACTGGGGCAGCTGGGGCCAGCACGAGCCGGTAAGGGACCGCCGCCTGCTTCTGAATCGGCGGGAACTGAGACATCTTCAACAGGCCGACAAGCAAAAAGGCCTCACCATCGTGGCTGTGAAGCTCTTCATTGCCGAAAATGGCTTCGCCAAGCTGGTTATAGCCCTGGCAAAAGGTAAAAAAGAGTACGACAAGCGAGAATCCATAAAAGCCAAAGACCTGCGCCGCGAAATGGACCGCAACGGCCTCTAAACCGCGACACGCAACTATCTGACTATCAACGAAATCCTAAAATCAAGTGTGACTTTTTGCCACACTTGATTTCAGCAAGTTGCTGATTGTTAGTGACTTCCGTGTCTAGGGTTGGAGGGGTTTGGAATATTCGGAAAATAGTTGTACCTTTGCCGTCCCAAAAATGTATGTGGATAGATTTGGATTGCTTGCAACCACGTTAAAAAATGCTAAAATTACATTTCATATCAGTGTTTTGTGTTTTTAGCCTCCGCATATAAGCCCGGGGCTAATTTTTTTGTATATGGCTAAGAATTATTTGTTTACATCGGAGTCGGTGAGTGAAGGACACCCCGACAAAGTGGCGGACCAGATTTCGGACGCCATCCTGGACGAATTCCTGAAGCAGGATCCGGAAGCCAAAGTGGCCTGCGAAAGTTTCTGCTCCACCGGCATGGTGGTAGTAATGGGAGAAGTAAAGGCCGAAGCCTACGTAGATATCCAGACCACGGTCCGCAATACCATCCGCAAAATCGGCTACACAAAAGCGGAGTACATGTTCGATGCCGCCAGCTGCGGCGTCCTCAGCGCCCTTCATGAGCAAAGTGCCGATATCAACCGCGGCGTAGAGCGCGCCACGGAG
Organism: Bacteroidales bacterium; assembly: GCA_017477465.1. Lineage (GTDB taxonomy): Bacteria > Bacteroidota > Bacteroidia > Bacteroidales > UBA932 > Cryptobacteroides. Next base: position 11,390 of record JAFUVU010000046.1, on the reverse strand, counting down.
GATGAGCAGGGCGCCGGCGACCAGGGCATGATGTTCGGCTACGCCTGCCGCGACACCGAGGACTATATGCCCCTGCCCCTTTACCTCAGCCACAAGCTTCTGGAAATTCTTGCCGATATCAGGCACAACGAAATCGGCCTTATGCCTTACCTGAGGCCCGATGCGAAGAGCCAGTTCACCATCGAGTACGACGGTGAGACCCACCAGCCGGTGAAGGTGCACACCATCGTTCTCAGCACCCAGCATGACGAGTTCGTCCCCGAAAGCCTGGGCAACATGAGCTACGAAGACGCTGTGAAGCAGTTCGGCCAGGCAACGGTGGATGCCGCAATGCAGAACAAGATTCGCATCGACGTGGAGCGCATCCTCATCCCCCGTCTTAAGGCCGCCCTTCCGGAAGAGACAGCCCGCCTTATCCATAGCTTCAAGCTGCACGTCAACCCTACAGGCAAGTTCGTCATCGGCGGCCCTCACGGCGACACCGGACTTACAGGCCGAAAGATTATCGTAGATACCTACGGCGGCAAAGGCGCACACGGCGGCGGAGCATTCTCCGGAAAAGACCCCTCGAAGGTGGACCGCAGCGCAGCTTATGCAGCCCGCTACATTGCCAAGAATCTGGTAGCCGCAGGTGTGGCCGATGAATGCCTAGTTCAGCTGGCCTATGCAATCGGCGTGGCCGAACCGGTGAGCGTTTTCGTGGATACTTACGGAACGGCGCATAACGGTCTGTCCGACGGCGAAATCGCCGAGACCGTTGCAAAGATCTTCGACCTGCGTCCCGCAGCCATCATCCGCAAGTTCGGTCTGAAGAATCCAATCTACTCTCCCACAGCCGCTTACGGTCACATGGGCCGCAAACCTTACACCAAGATGGTAAAGGTGCAGGGCAAGGAGAAGATAGTCCAGTTCTTCGGCTGGGAGCTCCTTGACAGCGTCCCGGCAGTTCGCGAGGCCTTCGGCCTGTAATCAACCGCATCACAGAACCGCACCTGGGAGGGCTACGACTCTCTGTCAGGTGCGGTTTTTTCGTTTTTCGCCCCTTGGCAGCATATTTGTCATTTCGACCTTCAGTCCCTGATCTTGTCGAAGGACCGTTGGATCAGTGTTGTCATTTCGACCGGAGCCCACAGGGCGTAGTGGAGAAATCTCTATTAGCCGTTGCCGAAGAGGGCATGCCCTTCCGCTCAGCTGGCAGAAAGGGGGCGGCACCGGTCGTTTGACGTCGTAACTCCTCCTTTTACGGCCCCTTCGGGTCCGTAACGTCGTCGAACAGACTCCGTCATGCCGCTAACGCGGCACCACTCCCTCCGCAAGCCTCTCGCACGTCCCCCTTTCTGCCAATTCGCTCCAGGGCATACCCTCTACGGCAACTATCACCGACAAGGAGATTTCTCCGCTCCGCCCGGCTGTGAAGGACGACGCATGGTAAACTTTTTTCAGGACGATACAGGCCGACTGGCTTGGGGACTTTTTGAAGTTACTGATAGTCAAGTATTTAGAAAACACCCCGAGCCAGTCGAGCGATTTTTTTATGCCGCCTGGCTCGAGCAAAATTGTAAATACTTGTAAACCAGTCCGCTGCAAAAAGTAGCAATCCAGTCGCGTACGACATAATTCACCACAGTATCGTACGGTGAGTTAAAACGCCAATCCCACACCTGGGAAGTGGTTTCGCCTGCAGCGAGGTGCGGTTTTGCCGTTATCCGCGCCTGTGAGGTGCTTTTAACTCTCCGCGAGGTGCGTTTTTGCCGTTATCCGCGCCTATGAGGTGCTTTTAACTCTCCGCAAGGTGGTATGTCTTCTGGCGCTTTTACAAAATTTCATAAAAAAGGGCGACTCTGAGTCGCCCCTTTGGGAATATAATCGAGATTATCTTACTAGAAGAACCAGCGCAGAGTTACCATGGCGTTCCAGGTGGAGACGGCGCCTTTGAACTTGCCCCAGGTGGGAGCAGTGAAGGTATACTTGTTATCCTTGAAAGCCAGGACATTGTCGGTGCTCACCTGGTCTACCAGACCCCAGTTGCTGTTGAGGAGGTTGCCGATGTTGTTCACATCAAGGGCAATCTGGAAGGTGTTCATCTTATTGGCTACGCGGAAGTTGATATCCTGGGCGATCTTGAAGTTTACGCGGCTGTAGAAAGGAGCCACGAAGCCGCCACGCTTGGAGTATTCACCGCGGTGGGCGCTCAGATACTTGTTGCCGGCGATATAGGCCTCGAAGGCATCGCGGTTGGCATCGGATGAGAAGGGCATGTTCTTCAGTTCGTCGGCAGTGGGGATGTAGATGAGTTCGTTGCCTACGATACCGTTGCGTCCGGACATGATGTGGGAGTAGCGGGTGTAGGAGTAGCTGCCTACATATACATAGTTGTAACCTTCGTAGAACAGGCCGATGGTTGTAGTACCCTTGTCGCCTTCCTGGATACGGTAGCTGATGTTACCGATGAGGCGGTTAGGGGATACGAAGCCGGAGTAACCCAGTTCAGGAGTGTTGGGGCCGTTCACGGTGTAAGTGTTTGTACGGGCAGAAGTCACCTGGTCGCCATAGCCTTCACCGACGGTCTGGGAACCGCTGCGGGTGTAAGCAGCCATGAGGGAGAGACCGAAGTTGAACTCTTTCTGCAGGCTTGCGGTCACGGAGTAGTAGTAGCCGTTGACGGGCGTATTGGTCATGTAAACAGGAGTAACGTCCTTGCCGGCGGTGTTCTTAAGGCCTTCGGAAGTCCAGTGGTCACGTGCTGCGGGTTCGCCGGGGAGGGTGGTACCGGTTGCATCCTGGGTGTAACCGAGGGTGCGGACGGTAGTGGTGTTGAAGTCTTTGTTGAAGATGCCTTCTAAGGAAGCCTTGATGCCGCCGGGGAGCATACCGTCAATGGCAAGGGAACTCTTCCATGAGGAAGGCATGCGGAGGTTCTTGTCCAGGATGGTGGCAGTCTGAGGGGCGGGCTCACTTCCAAGAGCATACAGGTTCTTGTCCTTCAGCTCCTGGACAGCATCGGCCACGTTGGTGTGGAATTGGATACCATCGCTGTTGGAACCGTCGAAGTACTGCATCTGCTGCATGTTGCTGTTGCCGGCAACGGAAACAATCCATACGAAGGGCAGACGGCCGGTGTAGATACCGGTACCGCCGCGGACAACCAAGGAGCGGTTCTTCAGGACATCCCAGTTGAAGCCGATACGGGGCGATACATTGATACGGGCAGCCGGCATGTCGTCGGTGTGAAGGCCGTTGAAGGTCTTGGAAGATTCTGCCAGGGTATCAAACTGGCCGTTGCGGTTGTTGGGGACAACGGGATAGATAGGCATTTCCAGACGGAGGCCGGCGGTGAGCTTGAAGTAAGGGCTCAGGTTCATTTCGTCCTGCAGGTACAGGGAGGCCTGCATATAGGTGAAGGACGGGAAGGTCTGTGCCAGCGTAGCATTGTTGGGGAAGGTGATGGCGAAAGCCTTGGGCGTCTCTTTGTTCTTGAAGGCGTCCCAGCTGTCGAACAGATAGTAACCGTTACCCATCTGCAGGTAACCGTTCTGGGTATAGTTCCACTCGAACTGGGCACCGGCCAGCAGGTTGTGCTTTCCAAGGGTATAGGTGAATTCGTCGGTGCCGATGAGGGTTTGCACGTCGCGGAGGTTGCCGTAGGTGAACGGATCCTGACCGAAGGAGGTGAGGACAGCGTTGTTGTTCAGGATATCGACGGAGGAGAAGCGGTCGCCGTAGAAACTGCGGACTTCATTCTGGTGGGACCAGGTGAAGCGGAACATGTTGGCGCCGTTGCCTTCGAACAGGCGGCTGTTGAGTTCGGCAGCCAGGGAGGTGAAGTTCTCGGCTGTGTCGTAACGGGTGCTCTGGAAGTTGAGGGCGTTATTCTGGTTACGGGCATTCTTGCTGCTGTACATGTTGCCTTTGTCATTGCTCAGCGGGCTCACGGAACCGGAAGCGCCGCTGGTAACGCCGTTGTGGGTGCGGCTGAAGCGGATGTTGAAGCGGTTGTCACGGTTGATGTTCCAGTCCAGACGGGCCATGATTTTCCAGTCGGGGGCGGCTACGGAATAGTTCTGGTAGGCACCGGGATCGTATTTGTATTCTTCGGCCAGGTACTTCTTGACTTCTTCCATGAATTTTTCGGTAGGACGACGGGTGTTGGAGTCGTAGCTGGCGCCGACCTGCCAGTCCGTGTCGGAAGCAGTGGGGTTGGCGACGCCGGTCACGGGAACAGTCTCGGGGGCGTATTCGGCATTCACGAAGAAGAACAGTTTGTTCTTGATGATGGGGCCGCCGATGGTGAAGCCGGTGGTGTTGCTAAGGGACTTGGCCAGGGAGATAGTGCCGTCCTGGATGCGGTCGCCGGTTAGCTGCTCGTTGGAGAAATAGTTGTAAACGGATGCGTGCCACTCGTTGGTACCGCTCTTAGTGACGGCATTGATGGCGCCGCCGGTGAAGCCGCTCTGGCGAACATCAAAAGGAGTGAGGTTCACGCTCATCTGCTCGATGGCGTCCAGGGAAATGGGGGCGCCGCCGGTGGGCAGGTTGGAGCCGATACCGAAAGCATTGTTGAAAGCGGCACCGTCCACGGTTACATAGGAGGAGCGGTAGTTACCGCCGCCGAGCGCAAGACCATTGGTGGTGGAGGCCGCCTGCGGGGTAAGTTTCATTACGTCATAAAGCGTACGTCCGGTAGTAGGGAGGGCCTCGATAGTTTTCAGGCTCACAGAGGTACCTGCGCCGGAACGTTTGATATTCATGTTGGATTCACGCCCGTCAGCCACGAAAACGGCGGCGTCAAGGGAGAGAGACTCGTCCTCGAGGGTGGCGTCGATGGTCACGGTCTCACCCAGGGGAGCGTACACATTCTGGTACTGCGCATTGCGGAAGCCCAGCATTTCTACGGAAACAGTGTAGGGACCACCGGGGGTGATACCGTTGATACGGTAAGAACCGTCGCTGTTGGTAACGGCCCCGTAAACAGTCCCAGAAGGGGTGTGGGTGGCAATAATTGCTGCACCTACAACAGTTTCGCCTTTCTGGTCAGTGATTCGGCCACCCAGGGAAGATGTGGTCACCTGAGCATAGGCGACAGTGCCCGCAATCAACGTAGTGAAAGCGAGCAGAATGCTTTTTAAAGCTTTTCTCATAATAGTTTTTGGAATTGTAAGAATAAATATTGATACAGTTATACTCTATCTCAAAACCGGCGCAAAGATACTATCTTTTTTTTGACTAACAAAACAGGCAGTGACAAAAAGTCAAAAAAAAAGACGAGTTGTTGCAACGTAAATTTTTGGGCGCGAAACAAGATTGGAGCACGGCTCGCTTTATTTGTTAAAGTAAAAACAAATTTGTAAATTTGCCTGCTATACATTTTTGGTAAAAAGTATCAATATTTAGTTATATGAGAAACGCTTTCAGAAGCCTTTTGCTTGCAGGTATTTCAGTGTTTGCGGGCATTGTTGCCTATGCTCAGGTGACAACTTCCTCAATGAGCGGCCGGGTAAGCGACGACAATGGCCCTGTAGTGGGTGCAACCGTAGTGGCTGTACATCAGCCCACCGGTTCCCAGTTCTACGCCATTACGGACGCCAAGGGTTATTATCGGCTCAACAACATCACTTCCGGCGGTCCCTATACCGTGACCGTAGCGTGCATGGGTTATGCCGACAATGTCTTCGAGGGCATCAACGTCGCCCTTTCCGACAACCTTGTACTTGATACCACCCTCGCAGAAGAATCGCTCTCTCTGGAGGGTGTTGTCGTAAGTGCGGAAGGCAGAACCTCCAACATGCGCAGCGACAGGGCCGGCGCCATCACCGCCCTCGCAGCCAAGGAAATCATGGAAGTTCCCACCATCAGCCGCAGCATGAACGACCTTCTGAAACAGACCCCGCAGGCCTTTGTGGACGGCAGCAAAGTCTCCATCGGCGGCGGTAACTACCGTCAGTCCTATGTGACCGTGGACGGTGCTGCGTTTAACAACGCCTTCGGTATCGGCTCAAACCTGCCGGCCAACGGAAGCCCCATCTCGCTGGACGCCCTTGACCAGGTGGCAATCTCCGTCACTCCTTACGACGTCCGCCAGAGCGGCTTCGTGGGCGGCGGCATCGCTGCAACCACCAAGAGCGGCACCAACGATGTAAAAGGCACGGCATACGTGTTCTACCGCAACCAGGACATGCAGGGCCGTTTGGTGGCCGACAATATCCCTCTGACCATGGACAAGAGCCGCTACCTCATGTACGGTGCCTCCGTGGGCGGTCCCATCATCAAGGACAAGCTCTTCTTCTTCCTCAACGCAGAGGCCGATATGTCCGTAGTCCCCGGCCCTTCCCGCCGCCTTTCCAACTATGTCGATGACGGCACGGGCAGGCTGGTGCGCGACGGCAACAAGGAAATCTTCACCGACGGCAAGGACGGGGTGGCCCGTCCGTCGGCCGTGGTTCTGGACGCCTTCCACAACTATCTCATGGATAATTACGGTTATGACACAGGCGTTTACAAGGGCTACTCCTCAGACGCTCCCTCCTTCAAGGTGCTGGGCCGTCTGGACTGGAATATCACCCGCAACCACCGTTTCAACCTGCGTTACAGCTACACGGAATCCAAGAGCGCACCCCTTATGTCCGGCTCCCTCACAGGCTTCCCGGACACGGGTTACGCCTCCAAGGGCGGCCGCACATCCATGTACGCCCTGTATTACAAGAACGCCCGCTATTATCAGAACAACACCTTCTCCTCGGTAGCCGGTGAACTCAACTCCCGCTTCCTGGACGGTGCCCTCAACAATGTGCTCAGGGTAACCTACTCCCACCAGTACGACCCCCGCCAGCAAGACGGCGGCTTCTTCCCCGGAGTGGACATCGTTATTGACGATGCCATCTACACCACCGTTGGCACGGAAGCCTACACCTACGGCAACATCCGCAACGTCCACACCATTCTCGCCAGCGACGAACTCACCTACTCCAAAGGCATCCACAACCTCCTTCTGGGCGCCCAGTTCGAGTACAACAACACTATCAACGGCTACCAGGTCTATGGTGGCGGCGGATACGTGTTCAAATACCCCTCTGAGCAGGCCTTCTATACCTCTATCCTTGACAAGACGGTTTTTGACAACCCTTATCAATATGCCGTAACGCACGGCAACAATGCGGAACTCACCCAGGCCTACCCCAACTTCAAATACGAGCAGGCCTCCCTCTACCTCCAGGATCAGATGAACATCTCCAAAAACTTCCGCCTCACCGCAGGCGTCCGTTTTGAGCTCCCGTTCTATCCCTCCATGGACTTCAACGACAACCCCTACGTAAGGGAAGTGGCCTTTGCTCCCACATCCTCCAATCCCACAGGCGTTTACGACACCACCCAGCTTCCCACATCAAAGGTGACTGTCTCCCCCAGGGTGGGCTTCAACTGGGATATCTTCGGCAATCGAAAGGTAGTCCTCAGGGGCGGTACCGGCATCTTCGTGGGACGTCTCCCGTTTGTGTGGATCGTAGCCCAGGCCGGCAACTCCAACGTGATGCAGACCACCATCACCCGCACCGATAACGACATCATCCCCACCATCGGCAGTGACCGTACGGCCATGATCCAGCAGCTTTACCCCGGTGGTTACACCCCTTCGGTGACTGACAAACTGGCCCAGCTCACCCTGATCGACCCTGCAATCCGCAATCCTCAGAACTGGAAGAGTTCCCTGGCCCTGGATGTGGAACTCCCGGCCGGCTGGCTCTTCTCCGTTGAAGGCGTTTACAGCAAGGAAATGTATCCTGCAACGGTTACCAACGTGGGCCTCAGGGCCCCGTCCTTCCAGCAGGATGTTCCGGACGTGATAGCCCGTCCTTACTGGAACAACGGCTCCTATGTAAGCAACATGGCCAACGTTTATGTACTTCGCAGCGTAGAGAATCAGGCCCTTTGGGGTTACTATTACTCCGTTACCGCCAGCCTGCAGAAGAAACTTTGGAAAGGCTTAATCGGAAGCCTCAGCTACACCTACACCGACGCCCGCAGCGTGAACGACGGCGTTGGCGACCAGGTCTCCTCAGTGTGGAAGGCCTTCGTGAGCAAGTACGGCACCAACAACATCGAGCTCGGCACCCCCAACTACGTAATGCCGCACCGCGTGATGGGCAACATCACCTGGACAAAAGACTACCAGAAGTACTTTGGCACCACCATCGCCCTGTACTATTACGGCGGTCCCCGCAGCCGCGGCAGCGTGGACTACTACAACAATATCTTCAACGACGGAGCCTACCAGTACAGCCTCATCGACATCCCCACCTATCAGGACCTGTTCGGCGACAATCCTTGGGAGTTCAAGGCCTACACCGCCAAAGATCCGGACGGAAACTCCTTCTTATACAGCGCAGAACAGCAAAAACTTGACTTCTGGGAGTACATCCAGAACAACCCCTACCTCTCCAAACATCAGGGAGAAGTGGCGGAGCGTAACGCCCTGGTATCGCCCTGGGTCCATCAGTTCGACCTTAAGATCAACCAGAACTTCTACTTCTACACCGGTTCAAAGCAGCACAAGCACACCATCCAGCTGGGCATGGATATCCAGAACTTCAGCAATATGCTCAACCCCTGGTGGGGCAATGTATGGAGCCTGAGCGCCGGCGACGGTTACGGCAACACCAAGCCCGTCAACCTCACCAATCCGGAGAAAGTATTCATCAATGGCGAAAGGCCCGTTTTCCAGTTCCAGCGCAGCGGCAACACCACTCTTAAGGACAGCTTCTACCGCAGCGTAAGTACAGGCAGCACCTGGTCCATGATGGTCAGTGCACGTTACATCTTCTAAACATCCACGGAAATGAAGTACAGACTAATTCTTTCGGCTTTTGCCGCAGCTCTGGCCCTCGTAGCCTGCAAACCCTCCCTCAACATAGCGGAGCCGCTTATCAACACCGGCGCAGTCTCCTATGAAATTCCCTCGGAAGGCGGCACCGTGGACGTTACCTTCCGCAGCAACCTGCCCTGGCATATAGAACTTGCTCCCGCCAATGCCACCAGCTCGGTGGCCGGCATTACCGTAAAACCTTCCTCCGGGGAAGGCTCTACCAGGGACATCACCGTTACAGTGCGCTCGGGGGCCAATTCTGGCGCAGAGCGCAGGGTCCTTCTCACCATCTTCGGCGAGGGGGCATCGGCCCAGGCGGCGGTCAGGCTCATCCAGCCCAAGCAATCCGTTCCCGGCGAAGATGACGGCCCTGCCATGGGTACGCTTCTGAATCCTTATCCGGCCGATAAACTGCACGCCGATATCCTTGCCGGCAATATCCCCGACGGGTCCATCTACATCCGCGGCAAGGTGAGCAAGGTCAAGGAAATCAGCGCCAAACCTGAAGGTTACGGCAACGCCACCTTCTGGCTCACCGACAGTGGCGATCATCCCGCCACCGATGTCGAAGCCTTCCAGGTGTACCGTGCAAAAGACATCGGCCTGGCCGATATCGAGAATGTAGAACTCCTGAATGAGGGCGATGTCGTCACAGTCTATGGTCCGGTGATGCTTTATGGCGGCACTACTCCCGAGACCAAGCAGAACGAGGCTGCCGTCCTGGCCGTGAACGGCCTCGGCACTCCCCAGGGCGATGGATCGGCCGAAAATCCCTACAACGTAGGCGCGGCCATGAAACTCATCGGCACCCTTGGAAGCGACGTCTCCAGCGACGAGGTCCACGTAAAGGGCATAATTTCCGAAATCGTGGAATTCTATCCCCCCAACGGCAATTACACATATTATATTACAGATGACGGATATCATCCGTCCGACGACGCCACCGTCCTTTACATCTACCGCAGCAAATACTTCGGCGGGGCGAACTACACCTCGGCCGAGCAGCTGAAGCTTGGCGATGAAGTTGTAGTAAGAGGCACTCTGAAGAACTATGGCGGCACCATGCCGGAAATGAATACGGGCGGCCAGTTGGTTCTTCTTAACGGAAATACGGAATAATAATACACAAACTATAAACACAATGAAACTTAGAAAACTTTTAATGACCGTTATAGCCGGAGCAGCAATGCTCGTTGGCTGTAACAAAGAAGCAGATTTGGGCCCTGCAAAGCTCAGTGTCAATCCTGACACTGTCACCTTTTCGGCTGAAGAAGGCGCCCAGGACATTTCAATCCTCGCCACTCGCGACTGGATTGTTTCCGGTATTCCGGAAGAAGGATGGCTCACCATTGACGAGAGCGGCCTTGCCTCCGAGACGGAGCGTACCCTCCAGCTCTCAGTCCTTGAGAATACCGGCAACAACCGTACTGCAACGCTGGTTTTCACCATCGGCTTTGCGCGTGTTACCCTCACTGTAACCCAGGCCGGTCCCGAAGGCGAAGTGGATCTTGGCGACGGCTCCATGGATAATCCTTACACCGTGGCCGGTGTCATCGCATACCTCGAAACACTTGGGAAAGATGTCAACAGCCCCAATAAGGTGTTCGTGAAAGGTAAAGTGTCCGATATTACCGGTGAAAAGATGGAGCAGTTCTCCACAGAATACGGCAACGGAACATTCAAGATTTCTGACGACGGCACCCAGACCGGCGCCCAGTTCATGGCTTTCCGCGTACTGTATCTTGGCAACCAAAGGTTTACTGCAAACGATACCGCTGTTAAAGAAGGTGACGATGTCATCATCTACGGTAACGTTGTCAACTACAAGGGAAATACCCCTGAGACCGTGCAGAACAGCGCTTTCCTCTACAGCCTCAATGGCGTAGATAAGGGCGGAGCGGAAGATACTCCTACCCCCGGCGAAGGCGAAGCCAAGGGCGACGGCACCCTCGAGAATCCGTATAATCCGACAGCAATCGCTGCAATTGCAGCAGAACTTGCCGACAATGCCGTATCTGAGCAGAGCTACTACATCAAGGGCAAGATATCAAAAATTGCTACAAGCAAAGGCGTAGAACAGTATTTCGCCAACAGCGGAGACTATGGCAACGCTTCATTCTATATTACTGACGCCGAAGACGGCACCGGAGAGTTCTATATTTACCAGACATACTATCTTGGCAATCGCAAGTGGGTTACCGGCGACACCGATGTGGCAGTGGGCGATGAGGTTATCATCTACGGCCCTGTAACCAAGTATGTCAGCAGTTATGGTACTACGCTTGAGACTGCAGGTAAAGGCGCAAGCTACATTTACAGCCTCAATGGCCAGACAGAAGGCGGCACCGAGCCCGGTCCCGGTCCTCAGCCCGGTGATGCAGATGGTCTCACTCCCGAGACTGCCTTCACTGCGGAGCAGGCCTACGACTGGGTGGTTGCAAATCTTGCCGACGGCGCCGACACTGGCGAACAGAAGTACTATGTCAAGGGCAGGGTGACCAGTTTCTATGCACGCAACGGTGTCGATCAGAACTTT